>NZ_AQXI01000003.1 GCF_000376445.1 Haladaptatus paucihalophilus DX253
CTGCAATCACGCGAAAACCGTTGGCTGTTCGTCGCGACCGTGACCGAACTATCCGAAAACTGCTGCCAACTGCACCAAACATCCGTTTCCCGGTCTCGAAACGCGAACTCGTGATTACGGACTCGTCGCCATCCGGTCCTCGAAGAGCGCGTCCAAACCGGGTGGCTCGACCAGTTCGTACTCGTCGCCGACGCGTTCGACGTATCCCGCTTCCGCGAGATGTCTGAGGTGGGCGTAGGATTCGCCGGGGCCGTGGAGGAGGTGGATGCCGTCGAGGTCGCCGAACAGGTGGGAACCCACGGTCCACGGGTCGGTCGGGCCGTGTCGTTCCAGCACGTCGATGACGTCACCGGCGCGGTCGCGGTGGTGGTCCCGAATCTCGCGGGCGCGCCCCGTCGGGTCGAGCGGGCCGCCGTGGCCGGGCCAGGCGCGCTCGTAGGACTCCCCGACGACGTGCGACAGCGTATCGAGGTACGCCGCAAGCGGATTTTCGAGGCGGACGTCCGCGCCGCCGACGTTGGGCGTGTAGTTTCCGAGGAGGGCGTCGCCGCAGAAGAGTTCGCGGCCGGAGTCGCCGTCGAAGGCGAACCCCGAGAGACCGGCGGTGTGGCCGGGGAGGTGGACAGCTTCGCGTTCGACGTCGCCGCGGTCGAAGCGGTAGCCCGCGGAAAACGGCTCGACGGTCGGTTCGGGACCGTCGAGACGACCGATTTTCCGCGCGTGCTGGAACACCGGGTCCTGGATGTGCTCGGGGAGCCCCCACTCGTCGAGGAGGCGCTGTTGGCGGGTTCCGATGGCGTCCCACGCCGACTCGTCTTGGGCGACGAGCGCCGCGTCGTCCTCGTGGACGAAGACGGCGGCGTCGCTTCGCGCTTGGACGGTTCCCGCGAGTCCGGCGTGGTCGGTGTGCCAATGGGTGACGAGCACGCGGTCCACGTCGCCGACCGAACAGCCGTAGTCGGCCAATCCTGACTCCAGTGAATCGAGCGTTTCGGGCTTTCGAACGCTCGTGTCGATGAGTGTCGTGGGAGCATCGGTATCGGTACCGAGGAGGTAAACGCTGTTTTCTCCCTCGAACTCGGAGTTTTCGAGTCGAATTCGGTTCACACCTGTTTTCGAGCGTCACCACTCATTATATTTTTTATATTTCTCTCGATAACGAGTGGCGTCCGTCGTCGTGTCGAACGTCGGAGCGGTACTCGTTACTCGTCGCCCGTGAGGAGTTGCGCGAGTGACAGCGCCGTAAACGACGCGACGATGAGGACGTCCCAAATGATATTCGGAACGAAGGAAACGGGTGGGACGCCGATCCACGCCGCCGCTACGACGGCGATTCCGACCGCGGTGGCAACTCGGTAGTAGCGCAACCACGGGGTTTCGTCGTCGCTCGACTCTCCGTCTTCCATTTCGACTTCGTAGTCGGATTCGTCCGCCGTGTCGAGATACGGGTCGAACTGGTCGGCCAGCGGTCCGCGTTCGACGATGCCGCGGCTCTTGTTGTAGCGGATGATTCCCTCGCTTTCGAGCTTCGGCAGGTGAGATTGGTACAGCGCGATGTAGACGCGCTGGCGTTCGTCCGAGGTGAGCGCCTGCACAGTAGTGTCGTTTTCCCACGCGGCGACCTGCTCCGCGAGGTCGCGCATCTCGACCGTGCCGCCGGTCTCCTTCAGGAACCGAAGCGCGTCCCGACGTCGCTGTGTCTGGAGAATATGAAATATCTTGTCGCGGGAGAGCGGTTCGACGGACTCCTCCGTGGCGTGTTCGAACCCGTCTCCCGCGGTCGAGTCGGAACTGACGCTCATCGTTTCGTCCCTTGGTATGCGTCGCTTTCCACTCGATTTCGAGTGCCCGGTCGTGGATTCTCGTCGTTACTTCGGTCCGAGACTGTCGGTCGTCTCGGTAATCGGTCGTTTCGTTGCTCGCGTGCCATGTAGTTCAATATCTCTTGTTGATTTTAAAAAGGTATTGGGTCTACGACGATGATAAAGGTCACATTTATCTTCTGGCCGCTCGTTGGTAGTTTCCGATTCCCGATGGTTCCGTTTCGTCGGCGAAGCCGTGGTCGGGGTTTTAATATCTCGAAATGGAAGCTTTCCACGACGATGGAGAACTTCGACGGCCGGGAGTACCGTCGGGTCGTGCACCGACTCGCGGGTAAGGTTCGGGAACGGGTCGGTTCCGGGATGAGTATGCGCTCTGCCCTGTACCGGTCGGTCGGCGAGTGTATCGGCAACCTCTGGAATCGTGACGTGTCGCTTCGCGTCTGTGAACTCTCCGAACAGGACCCCGAAATCGAGATGGTGACCGAAATCGTCGCCGAGGACGAGACCGAGACGCACGCCGATTACGAGGTGTTCGTCCGCGCGATGGCGTTCTCGGTCCTCGAACAGGACGTGCGCGAAGCGGTCGAAAACACGGTTTCCGTCGAGCGGGAGACGGACCCCGGAGCGAACGGACGCGAACTCGGCGGCTAGACCATACGTTTACGCGCCTTCGGGCCGTGGTGACTCTATGCCCAGTCCCACCCACTCGGACGATGAATTCACGTCCTGTGCCAACTGCGGCAAACTCGTCAACCTCTCGGAGTATCACCCGACGGTGGTCGTTCGACACAGCGTCACCGCCAACCAAACGGAGAACGTGACCCTCCACTTCTGTAGCGAGGACTGTCTGGACGAGTGGACCGGCCCGTTCCCGTGACTCGATTTTCGCGGTAATCTCCCCTTACCGGCCGAACGCTCACCGCGTTTTACCCGCCCGCTCGACGTTCTCGCCGCATGGAGTTCGAACGCCCGGAATCGCGCTGGAAACGCGCCGCCATCATCGGCGGCATCGCGCTCGGCTTTCTCGCCGCTTCGTTCATCGTGCTTCCCGTCGCGCTGCTCGCGGTCGAGTTCGTCGCGGGAATCGTGGTCGGACTCGTTCGCGTCGTCACCGAACCTCGTACGGATCGGCGTCCGGCATGAAGCGCCCCAAATCGACCGTCTGCTGGTAGTCCGAGGACAGGATTCCGTTCAGTCGCTCCCGAAGGCGGTCGCCGTCGTTCGGTCCCCACTCGCGCGGGTCACGAACCGGGACGACGAGGAAGCCCCGTCCTTTGATCTCCTCGGCGTGGAGCGTCGCCATATCTGGGCCGTCCCGTCCGTCGCCGATTCCGTGTTTTTCGGCTTGCGCCGTGAACTCCCAGAAGACGTGTTCGGTCGCTGTTCGGCCGACCGGAAGCAGGACGTGTGCGGCGATAGCCCTGAGTTCGGCGTCGAAAAATCGCTCCATGTCGTCGTACTCTCGCGGCGTGGGCTGCCGACCGTCGGGCAGCCTGCACATGTGGAGGTAGCTCATGAACAGGTTCGCGATGGTCGGCCGGTCGCTGTACACGTCGCCGATGAGGCCGACCTCGTTCAACACCGGCTGTAGCGTCTCCCCGACGGGGCCGCCGGTAAACGGCACGTTCGACTCGATGCCGCCGTGCGCTCCCGGATGGTCGCCGATGAGGTGGAAGTCCGCGTTCGCGTCGCCGTAGCCGAACACTGCACAGTCCCCGTCGTGTGTGACGTTACACTGGCAGGGTGGTTGCATTCCGAACGGATTGCTCGTCCGTTCATCCTCGTGAAGCCATTGCACACCCTCCGTAGCAGTCCCGTATGAAAAAGCGCGTCGGTCCGCGGAACCGCACCGCTGTCGGGTTCAACGGACGTTCGACTGGAATCGTATTTCCGAAAACCGGTAGACCTGAATTGGAAGATGCATCGGGAGATGCACCGAACCAGAGACACAGAGCTGTAGATTTTGACAGGCGCAAAGCCGTGATTTTTCGCGGGTCGTTCTCCGAATCCTATTCGTTCCCTCCTGTTTGGTATGACATAACACATAGTACAACGGCGCGATTACTATTTAGTTCTTGTGGTGATATCGGGCGATAAGCTCTGCCAATGATTTCCCAATTTGCTAAAAACAATGCAAATGGGATTTTCTAACCGAAATAATTTAAACATCTCGTTTCATGTGGTCTCGTTCTCACCGTCACCGTTTTCCCTCCTTCTTCCCCTGCTCTCACCTCTCTCCTTCTTCCCCTGCTCTCACCTCTCTCCTTCTTCCCCTGCTCTCACCTCTCTCCTTCTTCCCCTGCTCTCACCTCTCTCCTTCTTCCCCTGCTCTCTTTCCCCGTTCTTCGTTTTCTACCCGACACTGTGCGGCCCGGAGCGGCACGGATGCGCCGCTCCGGTCTGTTTCACCATCTTCCGTACACTCACCGACTTCATCCCGCGAAAAACAGCAATTCGGGCCGACGCCCGCTACTTCTCGTTCACTTCCAGCACCCGCCCCGCCGCGATGGTCTGGCCCATGTCGCGCACCGCGAAACTGCCGAGTTCGGGAATCTCCGACGACGGTTCGATGGACAGCGGTTTCTGCGGTCTGACGGTGACGACGGCGGCGTCGCCGCTCTGGATGTAGTCGGGATTCTCCTCGACGACTTCGCCGCTGGCCGGGTCTATCTTCTGGTCGATGGATTCGATGGTGCAGGCGTCCTGTGCGGTGTGCGCGTGGAACACCGGCGTGTAGCCCGCGGTGATGACCGACGGGTGTTGCATCACGACGATTTGGGCCGTGAAGGTGTCCGCCACCTTCGGCGGGTCGTCCGCCGGACCCGCGACGTCCCCGCGCCGGATGTCGTTTTTGCCGACTCCACGGACGTTGAACCCGACGTTATCCCCCGGTCCCGCTTCCGGGACCTCCTCGTGGTGCATCTCGATGGTTTTGACCTCGCCGGTCACGTCGCTCGGTTGGAAGGACACCGAGTCGCCGATGTTCAACATGCCCGTCTCGACGCGTCCGACCGGGACGGTTCCGATGCCCGAAATCGTGTACACGTCCTGAATCGGCAACCGAAGCGGCGCGTCGGTCGGCGGCTCCGGCATCGGCAGGTCGTTGAGCGCTTCGAGGACGGTTTCCCCGTCGTACCACGGCATCTCGTCGCTGTGGTCCACGATGTTGTCCCCCGCGAGCGCCGAAATCGGGATGAACGAAGCGTCCTCGGTGTCGAACCGGACTTGATTCAACAGCCCCTTTACCTCGTCTACGACCTCGCGGTAGCGGTCCTCGCTGTAATTCGCAGCGTCCATCTTGTTTACCGCGACGATGAGTTCGTTGATGCCCAAGGTGCGCGCGAGGAAGACGTGTTCTTGCGTCTGTGGCTGAACGCCGTCGTCCGCGGCGACGACGAGGACGGCGTTGTCCGCCTGACTCGCGCCCGTAATCATGTTCTTCACGAAGTCGCGGTGGCCCGGCGTATCGACGATGGTGAAATAGTACTCGTCGGTGTCGAACTCCTGGTGGGCGATGTCGATGGTGACGCCGCGTTCGCGCTCCTCTGCGAGGTTGTCCATCACGTAGGCGAACTCGAAGCCGCCCTTCCCCTTCTCTTCGGCTTCCTGTTTGTGCTGTTCGATGACGTGTTCCGGGACGCTCCCCGTCTCGAAGAGGAGTCGTCCGACTAAGGTGGATTTTCCGTGGTCGACGTGACCGATGATCGCTAGGTTCTGATGTGGTTTGTCTGGCATACCCCTTTCCCCCGTATCGAGTACGTATCGTGACGAATGAGCAAAACAGTTGTGCCGGTTCCCTACTCCCCGCTGCGCCTCGTCTTCGTCATTTCCCGCCGTAGCTCCCGTTGAATCTCGTTCGTCGAAAGGCCGTCCTCACGCGCCTGTCTGGTAAGCCGGTGTAACACCTCCCGGAACTCCTGCTCGCTCTCGATTCCTCCGCTCGCCACTGCTTCTCCCCCGTTCGCCACTGTTTCATTCGCCCTCGTATCGTTCACTCCCGATTTGTTCGCTCCCGCGCCGCTCTCCACCGTCTCGTCCCCCACCGTACCCTTCCTCTCGGTCGGTTTCACTTCCGCCGAGTCGCGTTCGCGGTCGCTTTTGGCGGCGTCTCCCGTCCGTCCGGCGAGGACCGCGTTGACCGCCGCGCCGAACAGGATGACGATGCTGCCGACGTAGAGCCAGACGATGACGAGGAGGATCTTTCCGACGGTTCCGTACAGGCTGGTGTTGTACGCCGAGACTTGCGCGTACATGTGAAACACCGAGTGGAGGACCTGCCAGCCCACGGCCGCGATGGCGACACCGGGGAGGATTTCTCCGATTTCGACGTCGATGTTCGGAAACACGTAGTACATCGGGAGGAACGCGATGCCGAGGACGAGTATCGACACCCCCTCGGCCAGATACTCGTCGAACGGCAACCGCTGTGGCGTCGAAATCGTCGCGCTGGTCACGCCGATGGTGACGACGACGAGGACGAGCGCCACGAGGACGACCACGCCGTCCTCCAGTTCGTCCCTGAACGAGGTCTTTCGCTCCACGTCGTAGATGTCCGCGAACGCCGCGTCGAGCGCCCGAAAGATTCGAAACGTGCCCCAGAGGAGCACCAGGACGACGACGAGCGAGTCGCCCGGCGACGGTGCTCCCGAAATCGCGTTTTGCAGGAAGATGTTGGCGCTCGCCGGGAGGTAGGACCCGATGTCCTGTATCAACCGCCTCGCGAGGGTTTCGCTCCCGACCGCGGAGACGATGAGCGTCAACAACAGAAGCACGGGAAGCAGGGAGACGAAGGAGTGGTAGGCGATGCTCCCCGCCATGAATTTGATGTTCTCCTCGTGCACTTCCCGCACGATGTCCCGCCCTAAAGAGACGACGCGCCGGAGTCGAGGGTTCATATCCGATATACGGTGAGCGCCCCTAAAAGTTCCAACCGTGATTCACGTTCTCCCGTTTGCCCCCTCCCGCCGTTTTAAGCCGACGAGGGCCGACCCTCGGGTATGAAAGCCGCTGTGTTGCGCGAGTACGGCGAACCGCTTTCCATCGAGGAGGTGCCGGAACCGACCCCCGACCCGCTCGGCGTCGTCATCAAAACCGAAGCCTGTGGCATCTGTCGAAGCGACTGGCACGCGTGGCAGGGCCACGGCGAGTGGGCCGACGACCAAGTTCCAATCGGGCAAATCCTCGGCCACGAACCCGCCGGACGGGTCGTCGCGGTCGGCGAGCAGGTCCGGGACATCGGCGAGGGGGACCGAATCGCGGTCCCGTTCAATCTCGGCCGAGGCCACTGCGGGTACTGCCAGAACGGCCACGGCAACGTCTGTGAAAACGGCATTGCCCTCGGCTTCGAGGAGGCCGCGCCCGGCGCGTTCACGGACCGGGTCGACGTCCCGTCCGCCGACTACAACGCGGTGCACCTCCCAGAATCCGTCTCGCCGGTCGAGATGGCCGGGTTGGGCTGTCGGTTCGTCACGGCGTACCACGCGCTCGCCCACCGCGCCGACCTAACGCCGGGGGATTGGGTCGCGGTTCACGGGTGTGGCGGCGTCGGCCTCTCGGCGGTTCACGTCGCCGACGCGCTCGGCGCGAACGTCATCGCGGTGGATTTGGACGCCGACAAACTCGACCGCGCGCGAGACCTCGGCGCGGACGAGACGGTGCTCGCCGACGCCGAGACCGACGTTCCGACGACGATTCAGGCGCGACTCGGCGGGGCCGACGTCTCCATCGACGCGCTCGGCATCGCCGAAACGTGTCGGAATTCCATCGACTGCCTCCGCCCGCGCGGTCAACACGTCCAACTCGGGTTGACGACGGACGCGGAACGCGGCGAGGTCTCCCTCCCGACGGACGCGATGACGATGCGCGAAATCACGTTTTTGGGGTCGCGCGGGATGCCGCCGTCCCGCTACGACGAACTGCTTCGCATGCTGGAACGGGACACGCTCTCGCCCGGTAAACTCGTGACGAACACCGTTTCTCTGGCCGAGGTTCCCGACCGCCTCGCCGCCATGAACGACTTCGAAACGTCCGGCATCGAGGTTGTCGAGTTCTCCGCGTCATCGTAGCTCGAAAAACCTCCTGAATAAATACAAATTTTGACGACACATCACCAGTATGTCTCCCACAACTGAATCCGCGGAGGGCCTTCCCCTTCGGCGCATCCTCCTCATCGCCCTCCTCCTGCTGGCGACGCCGCTCGTCGTGTTCGTTCTCATCGCCGGAGCGCTGACGGCGGACGCCGGTCTCGGCGGGTGGTTGCTGTTGGTCGTCGCGCCGCTGTCGTTCCTCGGCACCGGCCTCTGGCTGTTGGCTGGCGGGTCGCTGCGCTGGCCGAAGCGTGTCGATACGTCCGCGTAGAAGGAATTCGCTCAGTTCGGTTCCGTACCGCTACGTTCCGGTCCTACACCGGCACTTCGTTCAAGCAGTTCACTTGCTCCCAGTCGCCCGTATCGTCCAGTCGGTAGAGCCGCTGTCGGGCGTCGGGGATGTACACTTCCTCGGTGACGGCACCGATTTCCGTCAGGTTCTCCAGTGCGCTCCTGACCGTTCGCGCCGAAAGTCGTGACCGCTTCACGATTTCCTTCTGCGTGTGGGCGCCGCTGTACTCCAACACTTTGAACACGAGCTTCGCGCTCGGCGGTAGCTCACATAGGCAGGTCAGGGTCTGCTTCTCCATACACGGTTCCATGGGTGCCAGCCACTAAACCGCTCGCTAACTGCACGGTAACCCGGTATCATGCATGTCACCCGACGGTGGGAAGTTCTCCCAACGATAGGGAGTCTCACACATGTCACCGGAAAAACGTAGGTTCTTTCATTGATGACTGCGAATATACGCGTATGCAGCCTGAACTTGCAAGCAGAACGCGGTCGGGGGACCTCGACCGACTGTTCTGCCAGGTGTGTGGGGAGCGTTTCGATGCCGACGCCGCGACGGACGACGGGTGGCACTACCAGTGTCCGAACGACGACTGTGACGGCGCGGGCATCCGTGAAGACCTGTATCCGGTTCGAGACGTCCTTCCGTCCCGTCGATAACCGATTCCGACCGACCGTCCCGTTTTCTTTCTCCCCACGTTCGATGGAAACCCTTTACCTCTCCCGCTACACCACAACCAACATCGAATGCGGTTCGACAGCTTTCTGATTCAGGCACTCGCGACGCTCATGCTCTTGGCCGGGCTCGTCCTCACCGGCTACGCGCTCCTCCAGCCGCCGCAAAACACGACGACCTACACGCTCTCGCTGGAGCAGGTGGAGAAGAACGAACCCGGCGTGCGCTCGTCGTCGGTGAAGTACGGAAGCTTATCGAGCGAGGCGCGGGTCGCCTTCGGTCGCGCGAAACTCCACGGGTCGTATCAGCTGTCGGACGAGCCGCCCGGCGCGTTGGAGGACTATTCGTTCGTCATCGACAACGATAGGGTGTACGCCATCACGATTTCGGAACGAGAACACATCACGGAGCGGATGGCGACCCTCTTCGGCGGCACGATGGCCGCGGTCATCGGGGCGTTCATCTTCGTCTCGTGGCTGGACGTGCTCTCGGGATTCCGGCCGAATCGGAACTGAAACGGGAGATACGAACCACACACCCGATTCGACCGCTTCGTCGAACGTCCTTTCCTCAGAGTCCCCAGAACGTCACGATTCCGGCGACCGTCACGGCGGACAGGAGCAGTTGGAGCGGTGCCCCGATTCGGAAGTAGTCCGTGAACTTGTAGCCGCCCGGCCCGTAGACGAACAGGTTGGTCTGATAGCCGACGGGACCGAGGAACGACGTCGAGGCGGCGAACGTCACCGCGAGGACGAACGCGAACGGGTTGGCGTCGATTCGGGTCGCCGCCTCGACGGCCACGGGAATCATCAGGACGACGCTGGCGTTGTTGCTGATGACCTCCGTGATGAGGCCCGTGGCGATGTAGAATATCCAGAGGACGGCCACGACCGGAAGGTAGTTCGCGCTGGCCGCGACGAGGCCGCCGAGCAGTTCCGCGCCGCCGGAGTTTTCGAGGGCGACGCCGAGCGGGATGACGCCCGCCAGCAGGAAGATGACGTTCCACTCGACCGATTCGTACAACTCGCCGGGTTTCAGGACGCCGGTGGCGACCATCGCCACCACGCCGCCGAGCGCCGTGACGAGAATCGGGAAGACCCCGAGCGCGGCGAGCGAGACGACCCCGACGATGATGGCGAGCGCCGCCGGAATCTTCTCGGTTCGGTAGTCCGGGTCGCTCACTTGGTGGGCCACGATGAAATCCCGATTCGCCGCCAGCCGGTCGATGCTGTCCGCCGACGCCTGCACGAGGAGCGTGTCGCCGACCCGAATCGTCACCCGGTCGAGACGCTCGTGGATGACCTCGCCGCGGCTCCGGAAGGCGAGGACCGCGGCGTCGAAGCGCTCCCGAAACGTCGAACTCGAAAGCGTCTCCCCGACGAGCGAGGACCCGGAGGGAATGACGACTTCGACGAGCGTCTGTTCCTCGCCGGGGTCGATTTCCGCCTCCGTCGGCGTCCCCGCGAGCGTCAGATGTTCGAGCGTCGTGAGCGTACTTAGCGTCTGCTTGTCGATTCGGAGCGTGAGCACGTCACCGGCGCGTATCGTCCGCTGACCGATGTGTTCGATGAACGTCTCGTCGTCCCGAACTAACTGGATTATCTCGGCGTCGAAGACGGCCTCGTCGATGGCGTCTTCGACCGTTTGGTCGACGAACGGCGACCCCTCGGCCACTTCGACTTCCGTGAGGTAGTTTTCCATCTCGTACTCCTCGATGTAGTCTTCCTCCGGCGGGACGCGTTCGGGTAGGAGTCGGTGGCCGACGAACAACAGGTAGAGTCCGCCGACCACGAGGACGATGACGCCGAGTCCCGTGAACTCGAACATCGAGAAGGCGTGGAGGCGGGCGTTTCCGGTTCGCTCGGCGAGTCGCCCCGTCACGTTGCTGGCGAGGATGTTGGTCGAGGTGCCGATGAGCGTGAGCATCCCGCCGAGCATCGAGGCGTAGGAGAGCGGGATGAGCAGTTTCGACGGCGAAGTCTTCCCCTCGTGCGCGAGGTCGGTGATGACGGGCACCAGAATCGCCACGACGGGCGTGTTGTTCACGAACCCGGACGCGGGTCCGGCGACGCCGATGGTCGCGAACAGCTGTTTTCTGAGGTCGCTTCCCGCGAAGTCGGCTAGCCGACTGCCGAGCAACTGGACGACCCCCGTTTGGCTGACGCCGGCGCTGAGGATGAGCATCGCCAGCACGGTGATGGTCGCCTCGTTTGCGAACCCGGCGATTCCCTCGGTCGTGCTGATTCCCGTCCACGGTTCGAGCACCATCAGCGTGACCATTATCAGAATCGCGGTCACGTCCACGGGAAGCAACTCCGTCGCAAAGAACACCAGCGCGATGAGGACGATGGCGAACACCACGAGCATGTCCGTCGTCACAGCCGCCAACCCGGTCTGCATCATATCCCCGTGTACGGATTTTCGCCTCAAAAAGATTGGTGATAACTTATGGAGATGAAATAAAAATCATTCAAAATGGATTCAAAACATAACTGTGTGAATTATCTATGGCGTTGCTTTCGATATTCGTGTTCGCCACCCCGCCTCCGTCGGCCTGGCCGCGTTCGTGGTTTTCACCACCGCGACCCTACCGGCGTGACTTCGTGACTACTGGAGCGTTCTATTTTTTACTGGATACTACCGGAGAATACTATTTCATACTATATCCTACTATTTCATACTTATATCTACCATCCTACACTGTATTCTCCTCCTCCACTCTCGTCCGAGCGGTTCAAAAATCGGTTTCTATGTCCACCGCACACGTCCTTATCGAACCGCACCGCACCTCTCCATCGAACCGCTTTCTCCGCTTCGCCGCTCATTTCCATTCAATCGGCGACGTGGCCGCCGTTCGCCGGATAGCAGTCGAAGTCGGCGGTTTCGCAGTCGCCGCTCTCGGACTCGACTTGGATGGTCGCGTGACCGATGTCGTGGCGTTCGTTGAGGGCGTGGCGGGCGGCGTCGAGAACCGCGTCGCGGTCCGCGTCGTCCGCGACGACGACGTGGGCGCTACAGGCCAAACTGCGGTTGGTGAGCGCCCAGACGTGCACGTCGTGGACGTCGATTGCTCCGTCGAGGTCGGAGAGCGTCCCGGTGATGTCGTCCACGTCCACGCTGGACGGCGTGCCCTGCAGGAGGATGTTGACGCTCTCGATGAGGAGGTCCTTCGCGGAGTACAGGACGAGCGCGGCGATGACGAGGCTGAATATCGGGTCGAGGACGTAGAGGTCGGAGACGTACAATCCGACCCCCAGCGCGATGGCGGCGAGGCTTCCGGCGGCGTCGGTCAGCAGGTGGAGGTAGACGCCCTCGACGTTGAGGCTGTCCCGGCCGCCGTGGAGGACGTACGCCCCGGCGAGGTTCGCGCCGAGTCCCACGACACCGATGACGATTGTGGGAAGCGCCTTCACGTCCTGCGGGTTCTGGAACCGCATGACGGCCTCGTAGGCGACGTAGACGACGATGATGACGAGGAAGACGCCGTTCGCCAGCGCGGCGAGAATCTCGGCGCGTTGATAGCCGTAGGTGCGCTTCGAGTCCGCATCGAGCGTGGCAATCCACGCGGCGAAGAGCGCGAGGACGATGCTCGCCGAGTCCGTGAGCATGTGCCCGGCGTCCGCGAGGAGCGTGAGCGAGTTGGCGTACAGCGCCCCGGCGATTTCCACCACGAAGAACGCGGTGTTGATGACGAGCGCGATTTTCAACGCTCGCCGGTTCCCCGACCCCCCGTGGCCGCCGTGACCGTGGCCGTCGTGGTCGTGACCGTGACCGCCGTGACCGTGGCCGCCATGAGACCATCGTGGTCATGGTCGTGTCCGTGACCGTTCGAGCGGTCGCTCATGTGGGAACGAAACCCCTTCTCGGGTATTAATTCCCCTGTCATCGTTCCGGGGTAGAATAGCAGTCTCTAGCAACTGAACGGGTCTGTGTTCATAACACCCGTCGTCCTCGGGACGTCAGTTCACGAGTCGCTCGACCAGTTCGATTTCGTCCGCCGAGAGTCCGTAGGCTCGGGAGACGAGTCGGTCGATTTCCGCATCCGTCCGCTCAATTTTCGCGTCCACCTGTGCCGCGGACCGACACCGCTCCGCGAACGCCGTCGCGGTTTCGAGCGACGGGAGCCGAATCGATTCGAGTCGGTCGAGCGGCGAGATGGTTTTCCGCGCCTCCTCGGTGAACCCGTCGCTTTCGACGTGGCGCGGGACGTACCACGGGAGCACGTCGCGCCACTCCTCCCGCCCGTCGGCCTCGAACACGAGCGCTCGAATCGGTTCCGTCTCCGCGAACCCCCACGTATCGGTGGCCCGCTCTTCCGCGGGACGATAGCGGGCCGTCGCCGAGAACACGAGTTCGTCCACTCCTCTCTCGACGCTGACGTTCCCGACGCGAAGCCCGTCCCGCGTCGTCGTCGTCTCGGCCAACGGCGAGTCGGTGCCGACCCGCCGAACGAGGTCACCGAGTCGCGGGCCGTCATCCCCCTCACCCTCATCCTCTTCTGGACCCTCATCTCCTTCTGGACTCCCATCCTCTTCATCCTCATCCCCATCCCCTCCGGGAAGGCGGATTTCGATGTCCGCTCGCGCCTCTCGAAGCCGTTCCAACCGTTCCGTCAGCGCGACCAGTTCGTCGCGCTCTCCCTCGCCGTCGGGAATCGGCAGCCGATTTGCGAACATCGGCTTGAACCGGAGATAGCCGCCGCTGACGTGCGTGCCGCCGTACACCTGCTGAAACCAGCAGGCCGAAACCGTGGCGTTGATGACCGCGAGGAGGTACCGTAGCGGCAGGTCGGAACGAGGGCGGGACCGGACGCTGAAGAGGGTGTTCAGCGCGTACGTTCCGGCGTCGTCGTACGTCGCCACGGGACGGTCGCTGATGTCTCGGAGGAGCAGTTTCTCGCCGTCGAAGACCGTCCGGTCGCGTAGGGCACCGTACTCGCCGTCGCCGATGAGCGACGGGTCGAACCGAACCCAGTCGCCGTCCCACTCCAATCGGTAGCGCGATACGTCCCCCCCGCCCACGACTTTTTCACAGTCCGGCCCCGGTTCGTCCACGACGAGCTTTTCCCGCACGTTGCCGGTGTGGATACCCTCCGTCATATCGACGTGCGCTCCGAGTTCGTCGAACTCCCGGACGAGTCGTTCCGCCAGCGACCCGAACGAGGGGTCGATACCCACCGGAATCACCCGGTCGCCGAGCGCGTCCACGAACGACCGGGAGAGCGTCGTTTCCGCTGTTTCCTCCGTCCCGTCGCTCGACTCCCCCCGCCGAATCGATATCTCCTCGGTCGGGCCGCCGCCGGAGTCGAACGTGAGAACCAGCGGGTAGACGCTCGCGTCGGGGAACACCGTGCCGTTCGACACGTCGAGCAGTTCCACCAATCGGTGCTCGTCGAGCAGTCGGTTGCGGAGGGGTCGCCCGTATCGCGCCGTCGTCCACTTGTTCGGGACGATACAGGACACCCTCCCTCCGAGTTCGGCCATGCGCTCGACGAACGGCACGTAGAGGTCGAACGACCCGGTCACCGTATCGTACCGCTCCCGAAGATCGTCTTTTCGCTCCGCCGGGAGGTGGCGGCTCCGTACGTAGGGTGGATTGCCGACCACGGCGTCGAATCCGTCCCCGTCGAATCCCGCCACGTCCATCCACTCCGGGTTCGACGCGAGCGCGTCGCCGACGACGAGGGTGTCGTCCGGCCAGACGCCGGTTTCGAACCACACGGCCGACCGTGCGAGTTCGACGGCCAGCGGGTCCACGTCCACCCCGAAGATGCGGTTCTCCGCGACGAACTGACGGGCTCGCTCGCTCTGCTCGTCGCGGGATTCGGCCAACCGGTCGATGGCGCAGGTCAGAAAGTTTCCGCTCCCCATCGCGGGGTCGATGACTCGGGCGTCCTCCCGTCCGTGGAGCGCCCGCGAAACCGCGTATTCGACCACCTCGTTCGGCGTGTAGTACGCTCCCGCGGACACCCGCCGCGTCGCGTCTCCCGTGAGACGAATCCCGCCGTCTTCCATCTCGGGTACGTAATCGAGCGACCGCTCGTACGCACCACCGAGTCGCCGAAACGACAGCGAATCGTACGCCAGCGAGTCCAACAGCGCGTGCAATCGTTCGTTCGCGTCCTCCGACAGCGAGTCGAAGCGCACCCGCTCGTCCCGGAGTTCCGGCCCCTTCGCAAACGGCGGTCGGTCGCGGTCGCGTGCCGCCGCGAATTCGGTGACGAGGCGGTCGAACACACCGACGAGGGCGGCGTCGAACGCCAGTTCCGGTCCCGCCGCTGTCGGTTCGAGCGTCACGAGCAATTCGTCCGTGGCGAGTTCGAGGGCGCGCCGGACGGTCTCGTCCACCGATTCCGTAGCACCCGCGGCCGCTCCACGGTGCCGGGTCATTAGTTTCACAACGCCCGCCACCGGGATAAGTTTACTCCGCGTCGAACGGCTACTCCGCGTAGAGCGAGTAGGCGATGGCGGCGAAGCCGAGCGCGGTCAGCGTGCTTTCGATGACGAGGACGAAATCCCGGTTCACGCTGAACGCTTGGTCGGCGAGTCCGGCGAGCAGAGCGCCGAGGGTGACGACGCCGAACCCGATGGCGAGCGACCTGAGTGCCGGTGAGCCGGTTCGGCGGTACGCTTTGAACGCGAAGTACGTTATCACGCCGCCGAGGACGAGCGTGAGCGTCTTGAGCGTGATGACGATGACGGTGACGTTCATGTTTCCTTTCGCACCTCCGTCCAGAGCCGTTCGAGGCGTTCGTCGGTGGTCTCCGGTGGACGGTCTATCGACACGTCGAATTCCCGCTCGTCCGTCAGAGAGATGTTTACCGATTCCACCGTAATTCGGTAGCGGGAGGTGTGATGACCGTCCTCCCGAATCTCGGTTCGTTCGTCGACGAGGGAGGCTTCGCTTAACATGTCGAGCTTTCGGTAGAGCGTCGAGAGCGGGATGTCCGTCGCGTCGGCGAGTTCCCGCGCTGTCATCGGGTCGCGTAATTCCATGATTATTCGTCGGCATGCGGGGTCGTCGAGGGCGTCGAGGACGTCCTGTAATTCGGGCGTATCGTCTGCCAAATCCCGCACCATTCACCCGACCTTTCGTTGCTCGGCACATAATAGGTTCGACTACCTCCATCGTTCGCATCTGCTGAGAACCATCGAAAAAGCGGAGGACGGTACGGCGACACACACCACGACTTCCGCTGTTCAGCGGAGGAAGCCGAGCAGGCGGTACTCGTGGTCGGGAACGTACCGTCGGAATGCTAAGCTGTTCGTCAGGACGCTCACGCTGGAGAACGCCATCGCGCCCGCGGCGAGCGCGGGTTGGAGCAGTCCGAGCGAGGCCAACGGAATCATGGCGGTGTTGTAGCCGAGCGCCCAGAAGAGGTTCTGCTTTATCTTCGAGAGCGTTCCCGCCGAAATCCGAATCGCCTTCACCACGTCGCGCGGGTCGTCGCGCATCAGCGTCACGTCCGCGGCCTCGATGGCGACGTCGGTGCCGCTGCCGATGGCGGTGCCGACGAACGCCGCCGCGAGCGCCGGGGCGTCGTTCACGCCGTCGCCGACCATCATCGCGTTCTCGCCGCCCGCTTGCACGTCCTCGACTACGGCCGCCTTCTCGTCGGGGAGCACCTCTGCGCGGACGTTTTCGGGGTCGATGCCGACCCGTTCCGCGACGGCGCGGGCGGTCCGCTCGTTGTCCCCCGTGAGCATGAGCACGGTCAGTCCCCGCTCTCGGAGGTCCGAGACGGCTTCCTTCGCGCTCGCCTTCACCTCGTCGGCGTTGGCGACGACGCCGAGGAGGCGGTCGTCGAGCGCGACGAGCATGGCCGTCTTCCCCTCGCGTTCGAGCCGTTCCATCGTCTTCTCCGCCGGGTCGGTGTCGATTCCGGCCTCCCGAAGGAGTTTCCGGTTGCCGACGAGCACCTCGCCGTGGCTCGTCTCCGCCCGGATTCCGTGGCCGGGCACGTTCTCGAAGGAACTCGGGTCCTCGATTTCGACGCCGCGCTCGTCCGCACCCGCCACGATGGCCTTCGCCAGCGGGTGCTCGCTTCCCCGCTCCGCGCTGGCCGCGGCGGAGAGCACGAGTTCTTCCGTCGTCGTCTCGGCGTCCGCCGCCGCTCCGAGTACGTCCGCCCCGCCGTCCGCCATCGCGGGGTCGGTTTCGTCGGCAATCGCCACCACGTCCGTCAACTGCATCTCGCCCTCGGTCAGCGTCCCGGTCTTGTCGAAGACGACCGTCTCCGCGTCCTTCACCCGTTCCAGCACGTCGCCGCCCTTGAACAGGACGCCGGTACGCGCGCCGATGGCCGTTCCGACCATCGTCGCCGTCGGGGTGGCGAGGCCGAGCGCGCAGGGACACGCGATGAGTACCGCGCTGGCGAAGACGACGACGGCGAACTCGAACACCGTGACGCCGCCCGCTGCACCCACCGCACCGCCCGCCACGTTTGGACCTCCGGCGACTAGTCCCCACAACGGCAGGCCGTTCACGAACCCGGAGAGCGCTTCGGGGAACAGATACCAGAGGATTCCCCACAGCAGCGCGTTCGCGATGACCGCCGGGACGAAGTAGGCGCTGATGCGGTCGGCGAGGTTCTGAATCTCGGGTTGGCGGGCCTGTGCCTCCTTCACCATGCCGACGATTTGCTGGAGCGCCGTCTCCTCGCCGACTTTCGTCGCGCGAACCGTCAGCACGCCGTTCTCGTTGATGGTCGCGCCGATAACCTCGTCGCCCTCGCGCTTTTCGACGGGGACGGATTCGCCCGTCACCATCGATTCGTCCGTCGCACTCTCTCCGTCCACGACGATACCGTCCGTCGGAATCTTCTCGCCGGGACGGACGCGAAGCAGGTCGCCCTCCTCCACGTCTTCGAGCGGGATTTCTCGTTCACCGTCGTCCTCGATCACGGTCGCCGTATCGGCTTCCAGTTCGAGAAGTTCGCGGAGCGCGTCGCTGGCCTGCCCCTTCGACCGGGCTTCGAGCCAGTTGCCGAGTGTGATGAACACGAGGATGAGCACCGCGCTGTCGAAGTAGGTGCCGCCCGGGATGAGCGACAGCATGACGGCGACGCTGTAGACGTACGCCGTCGTCGAACCGAGCGCGATGAGCACGTCCATGTTCGCCGTCCGGTTCTTCACGAGCGCGTTGTAGGCGTTCCCGTAGAACTCCTTACCCAGCCAAATCTGAACCGGCGTGGCGAGAAGGAACTGTATTACTGCCACATCGACGCCGAACACCGTCTCGCTCACCATCTCCGGGAAAAACAGGTGTTCGAGCATGAAGAAGACGAGCGGCGCCGCGAGCACCGCGCCGAACAGCGTCAGTCGGAACTGCTTGCGTATCTCGGCGTCGCGCGCGGCTTGGCGGGCGTCCGCCTCCGCTTCCTTCCCGTCCGTGCCGTCCTCCCGGACCGGTTCGTAGCCCGCCTCCTCCACGGCGTCGTAGAGGGCCGACCGGTTCACTCCGGCGGGGTTGTACTCGACGCTCGCCTCGTCGGTCGCGTAATTGACCTCGGCGTCCACCACGCCCGGGACAGATTCGAGCGCCGTTCGATTCGTGTCCGCACAGTTCGCACAGGACATCCCCGTGATTCCGATGGTCGTCGTCGCGCGAACCGGGTCGTATCCAGCGTCCTCGATGGCCGCGTAGATTTCGGACAGCGAGACGACCTCCGGGTCGTACTCGACGGTACCCTCGTCGGTGGCGAAGTTGACGTTCGCCTCCCGTACGCCGTCGAGCGAGTTCAACGCCTCGCTGACCGTTCCCGAACAATTCGCGCAACTCATCCCACGGATTTCGAGTTGCGTTCGTTCCGTCATAGTAGGTTCTTGTGTTTCAATACGGTATCCGTGTTCATTCACCTTGTCCTTTAGAAAATTCGGCCAGGTTGTGGATGGACCTCAGATACTAATTTCTCCGGTCGAGACGACGATACGGTCGAACCCGAATGGGGCGTGAACACCTTTGTTACTGCTTTCGACACGCGTATCGCGTACCTTTTTATGCCATGTCGAGCCGATTTCAGAATAATGCGTCGTGCCCTCCTCGCGGCCGCGAAAAACACCTCGAGCCACGGTTGCGGCTACGACTGTCCGCTTCCGCCCACGTCGCTTCGGGAGCGTCGTTCGAGCGCCGCCGTCCGCGCTTCTCGTACCACGCGCCCGCCGAGAAACGCCAGCAGGACGCCGACGGCCGCGTCGCCCCACTTCGGAATCGGTCCTGCGGTAGCGACGGCGAACGGGCGCGTCACTTGCCAGAGTCCGAGCAGGGCGAGCAGTCCCCCCGCCGCGATGCCGACCTGTCGGTCGCGCCACGTGCAGACGACGCCGTAGAACGCGAGCGCCGCCACGACGACCCCCATGAGAACATCGTTCCAGAAGTTCGGTGCGAGCATCGCGTCGTAGACGACGAACGGCGCGGCGAGCAGCCAGACGCCGAGCGACGTTCCCCCGATGATGAGTTCCTTTCCTCTCATATCCGTCCATTCCCCCATATCCGTTCACGTTCACGATTCGTCGGCGGATAAGTGAGACGGCCGTAGAACAAATTCACTTTCAAAAATACAAGTACAGATGTTTTATCTGTGAGCGTCGTGTAGCGCCACTCGATGCACGACACTGCGACACTCGCCGAATCGCGGACGGTCATGAGCGAAATCCTGATGCCGAACGACGCCAACAACCTCGGTCGGGCGCTCGGTGGGTCGATTCTACACTGGATGGACATCTGCGCGGCCATCTCCTCGCGCCGGTTCTCCCGCCGACAGGTCGTCACGGCGTCCATGGATCACGTCGATTTCCTCGGTCCCATCGACCTCGGCGACATCGTGACTGTGGAGGGGTACGTGTTCGAGACGGGCGAGACGAGCATGGAGGTCGTGGTCTCGGTTCGGGCGGAGCGGCCCAGTCACGACGAGAAGGGAGAGACGGCGACGTCGTTCTTCACGATGGTCGCGCTGGACGACGACGAGACTCCGACGGCGGTCCCCGCCCTCGACTGTCCGACGGACGACCAGAAAACCCTGCGTGACGACGCCCTGCGCCGCCGCGAAAAGCGCCGCACGTCGCTCAGTGCGTCCCGATAAGAACGGCCGCTACCAGTCGAGCGACCCGCCGCTCTGATACTCCGTGACTTGCGTTTCGAAGAAGTTCTTCTCCTTGTTGAGGTCCACCTGCTCGGACATCCACGGGAAGGGATTCTCCGTCCCGTACTGTTCGTCGAGGTCGAGTTGCGCCAGTCTGCGGTCGGCGATGTGCTCGACGTACTCGGCGAACTGCGCCGCGCTCATGCCGAGGATTTCGTCCGGGCAGGCCTCGTACGCGTAAATTTTCTCCAACTCGACGGCGTTCGTGATGAGATCGGTCACCTCGTCGCCGAACGCGTCCGTCCACGCGTTCGGGTTCTCCGCGCGGATTTCGTTGATGAGGTCCACGCCGAACCCGACGTGGAGCGACTCGTCGCGCAGGATGTACTCGAACTGCTGGCCGATGCCGACCATCTTGTTCTGGCGCTTCAGGCCGAGCATCATGGCGAATCCTGCGTAGAAGAAGACGCCCTCCATGATGACGTAGAAGCCAACGAGGTCGCGGAGGAACTCGCGGACGTCGGCGTCGGTTTCGATGGTGAAATCGGGGCGGTCGATGGCGCGGGTCAGGTCCACGACGAACTCGTCCTTCTCGGCGATGGAGGGAACCCGGTCGTACATCCCGTAGAGGTAGTCGGGGTCGAAGCCGAGCGAGTCACAGCAGTAGATGAACGTGTCCGTGTGAATCGCCTCCTCGTAGGCCTGTCGGAGGAGGTACTGGCGACACTCCGGAGCCGTCACGTACTCGTAGAGCGCGAGGACGATGTTGTTCGCGGTGAGCGATTCCGCCGTCGAGAAGAACCCGAGGTTCCACTCGATGAGTTGGCGCTCGGCGTCGGACAGGGCGTCGCCGTTCCACTGGGAGATGTCGTCCTGCATCGGGATTTCCTCCGGAACCCAGTTGTTGTTGACGCCCGCCTCGTAGTAGTCGCGGGCCCAGTCGTAGTCGAGCGGCAGTATCTTGTTCGGGTCGTGTTCGTTGTCGGTGTCGAGTATCGGCATGTATCGTTCGTGAGGTACGTTATCGCGTCGGTCGTGTCACTGGCAGGCGTCGCAGGTGGGGTCCTCGACGGTACAGAGATCGGTTTCGCCGTCTCCGTCGTCGGCGTCCCCGCTCCCGTCGTCGTCGGGGTCGGTTCCGAATCCGTCCCGGTGCTGGCTCTTTCCGTATTCGGCCATGTCGAGCGTCGATTTCTCGATTCCCGACGCGCCGAGCGTGCGGAGATAGTAGGTCGTCTTCAGTCCCAACCGCCACGCCGTCTTGTACACGTCGTCGAGCAGCGTGCCGTCGGTCGAGGGGAAAAAGACGTTGTGCGAGACGGACTGGTCTATCCACGTCTGTCGGTGCGCGGTCAGGCGGAGTTGGTGGCGCGGGTCGATTTCGAACGCACCCCGGTACAGTTCCTTCAGGTCGTCCGGTACGGCGTCGATTTCCTGAATCGTCCCGTCGTGGTACTTGATGCGGTCCACCATCTCCTCGTCCCACAGTTCGAGGGCTTTCAAGTCGTCCACGAGGTGGTCGTTGACGACGGTGAACTCCCCGGACATGTTCGATTTCACGTAGAGGTTCGAGTACATCGGTTCGATGGAGGGCGTGGTTCCGTTGATAGTCGAGACGGTCGCCGTCGGCGCGATGGCCATCGTGTTCGAGTTCCGCATGCCGTGTTCCTCGACGTGTTCGCGGACGACGTACCAGTCGAGCGTCTCCTCGCGTTCGGTCGGAATTTCGCGGCCCCGTTCGGCTTCGAGCGTATCTACGGTATCCTGCGGGAGCATCCCGCGGTCCCACTTCGACCCCTCGTAGGACGGGTAGGTCCCGCGCTCCGCCGCGAGCTTCGAGGAGTTGTGAATGGCGTGGTAGGAGACGAACTCCTGCCAGCGGTTCGCTTTCTCGATCGCGTCCTCGGAGTCCATGGGGATTCCCAGTTCCATCAGCGCGTCGTGGAATCCCATCGTGCCGAGCCCCACCGGCCGATGCTGCATGTTCGAGTGTTCGGCCTCGTCCGTCGGGTAAAAGCAGAGGTCAACCACGTTGTCCAGCATCCGCATCGCGGTTTCGATGGTCTCGGCGAGGTGGTCGTGATTCAGTTCGCCGCCCGAAACGTGCGTCGCAAAGTTCACGCTGCCGAGGTTGCAGACGGCGTGTTCGTCCTCGCTCGTGTTCAGCGTGATTTCGGTACAGAGGTTCGAGGAGTGGACCGTCCCGGCGTGGTCCTGCGGCGAGCGGACGTTACACGGGTCCTTGAACGTCAGCCACGGGTGGCCCGTCTCGAACAGTCGCGTGAGCGTCTTTCGCCACAGTTCTTCGGCATCGACGCGCTCGTACTGCCTGAACTCGCCCGCCTCCGCCTGCTTCTCGTACTCCCGATACTTCTCGGCGAACGCCTCGCCGGACAGGTCGTGGAGGTCGGGCACCTCGTCGGGGCTGAACAGCGTCCACTCCTCGCCCGCTTCGACCCGCTTCATGAACAGGTCCGGAATCCACGCGGCCGTGTTCATGTCCGGCGTGCGCCGCCGCTCGTCGCCGGTGTTGCGCTTCAGGTCGATGAACGCCGGGAAGTCGAGGTGCCAGCAGGCGAGGTAGGCACAGGCCGCGCCGCGTCGCTTCCCGGAGCGGTTGATGGCCGCCGTCACGTCGTTGCTGATGCGGAGGAACGGCACGACGCCGGTCGATTCGACGCCGGTCGATTCGATGAGCGCGCCGCTCGCCCGGAGGTTGGTCCAGTCGTTGCCGAGGCCGCCGCTCCACTTCGAGAGGTGGGCGTGGTGGTTGTACGAATCGAAGATGTGTTCGAGGTCGTCCGAGACGGTCGTCAGATAGCACGAGGAGAGCTGCGGATGGGTCGAGCCGCTGTGGAACAGCGTCGGCGTCGAAGGGGTGAACTCCAGCTTCGAGAGGACGTCGTAGAACTCCTTGGCCCGGCGTTGCGGGTCGTCCTCTTCGACGGCGAGGCCCATGGCGACCCGCATCCAGAACGCTTGCGGGAGTTCGAGTCGCTCGCCGTTCTCCTCGGTTTTGAGGAAGTAGCGCTGGGCCAGCGTCTCCATCGCCATGTATTCGAAGCGCTCGTCGCGGTCCGGTTCGAGATAGGACGCGAGGTCGTCGAGGTCGAATCGCTCGGGTAGTCGCTCGTCGAGGCGTCCGATTTCGACCGCGCGTTCGAGGTTCTCGATGAAGGTCGCGCGGTACTCGCGGTCCAGTTCGTAACCCCGGAGGTTCTCGCCGATGACTTCGTGGTAGTATCCCTGTCGGAAGGCCGCGGCCGCGATTCGTTTGAACGCCGGTTCGCGCTCGACGCGCGCCGAAAACGCTTGGGTAACGGCCTGATACACTTCGTCTGTGGACGCGCCGTCGTAGAGGGTGCGTTCGATTTCGCTGGCGAGGGTTTCACACTCGTCCTCGGGGAATGCGGTTTCGTAGCCTGTTCGTGCTCGGTCGAGGATGGACCGTACGTCGATGGTCGTCGTCGGTGTTCGTTGACTCATGGATTATCGGTATCATCGGTTGGATGCGGCGGGTCATCGTCGAGTTCCGCGTCGAGAACGGCGTCGAGTTCGCGGAGGAATTCCTCGGGTTCGGAAAAGGCCTTGTACACCGAAACGAACCGGATGTACGCGACCTGGTCGAGTTCGCGGAGGCGTTCGGAAACGAGGTCGCCGACGAGGCTGGACGAGACGATTCGAGTTTCTCGGTTTCCCAACTCGGACTCGACCGCTTCCACCAAGGCCGTCACGTCCGCCTCGCTCACGTGGCGCTTCTCCACGGCTCGTTCGATACCCGCGCGGAGCTTCTCGCGGCTGAACGACTCGATGTTCCCGTCGCGCTTTTTCACCTGGAGGGAGTCCCACTCCGGACGCTCGTACGTGGTAAACCGAAACGAGCAGCGTTGGCACTCGCGCCGCCGCCGTACCGATGTTCCGTCGGCACTCGTAGTGTCGATGACTCGCGTCCGCTCGTTCCCGCAGTCCGGGCAGTCCATAGTTGTCACTCCTTGTACCTCCAGTCTTGTAAGCCCACATGTGGGGCGTACCCTGCTCCAACCGCTATATGTGGTGTCCCGACGGGCACCCATAAACTTTGCCCAATTCAATTGCAGTAAAACAAATTTGTTTGTATTAGAGCGATAGAGACCACCGGCTCGAACGACGAAAACGGCCGCGGACGCCGCTGTCGGAGCCAGTTATTCGAAAATCGGACCGTCTCGATTCCGACGACGGGAGACGGCGCTCAGTCCATTTCGTGGATGTTCTCGCCGCGGTTGAGCCGTTCCGCGATTCGGAACGTCTGCTCGCCCGCTCGCCGCGTCGGCGTGTGGGCCGAGAGGTAGCGCGCGGTGGCGATGAGGTGAATCCGCGCCCTTCGTTCGCTCTCTTCGGTTCTTTCGGCCGCGAGCGCGTCGTACTGCCCGAAGGCCACTTCGACGTTCTGTCGGGTGTGGAAGCCGACGTCCTCGCGCACCAACGCCTCCCCGAGTTTTCGCTTCAGTCGGTCCGCGTCGCCTCCGGCGGCGAGGTAGTCCGCGGTCGATTCCCCGGCGAGGTCCACCTCTTCGTCGGCTTCCACCTCGAAGGTCTCCATCAGCTCGTCGAGCGCGGCGTCGGGGTCACGGTCCCCGTCCGGGTCTGGAATCGGCGTCGGCGGCGTGTTGAGGAATCGGTCGAGGTAGACGTTCATCGCGGCATCGAAGACGCCGCGGTACACCTCCGGTGCGTCAGTCCGCCGGGAGAGCCCGTTCACCGCGTTCGCGTAGGTGTACGTGTGATGGACCGTGTTCCAGTCGCGGAACTCGTTCGACGTGCCGAAGTGGGCGACCCGTCGCGCCGCGGCGAACGTCACGACGCGGGTGAGTTCGGTCGCCGTCGCGCCGTTCTCGATGGCGTCCGTCACCGCGTCCACGATGGCGTGCGGGTTCTCGCCGAGGAGCACGTCCACGAAGTCGTCGGGTTCCTCCCACGTCTTGCCCTCGCCCGCTTCGAGCAGGTCCGGCAGTTCCTCGGCGGCGTCGAAACACAGTTGCGCCACGTCGATGGGCTGTCGCCACGAGGAGTTCTCCTCCGCGCGGTTGGCCGACGTCAGTCCGGGGACGAGGCTGGGGAGCACGTCGTCCGCGCGCTCCCACCCGATGTGGTCGAGCGTCTCGAACGCCTTGTTGATGAAGTCCAACCGGTGGCCGGTATCGAGGTACAAGTGGTCCGTCGCGGCGGCGACGAGCATCCCCGCGATGTCGGACTCGTCGAGGTCCGCCGTGATTCCCGCTCGAAGGACGCGCTCCGCGCCGTCCGAGTCCCGAACTTCGATGTTGTCGCGGAACCACTCCGTGAGCCGTTCGGCCGACACGTCGTCCGTCGAAAGCGCCTCCTGCACGAAGAACGGCGGTTCGCCGGAACAGTTGTCCGCCACCTCCGTCAATCCGACGTAGAGCGCCCGGCGGCGGTCCTCCGGGCGGAGCGCGGGAAGGAGGTTCGTCATCACGCCCAGCGTCGTCAGTCCCCGACCCCACCCGGCTTGGCGGTAGTGCGTTCCGAACTCCGTCCCGAGTTCCACCGGGACGGTGGACGGAACCTCCTCGGACTCCAACCCGATGACCGATTTGGCGACGACGAGGCTGATGTTCTCTCGAAGGCCGTGTTCGAGTCGATTCCGCCAATGTTCTTCGGGCGGTTCGTCCCGCGGTGGATTCGGTTGGACGTATACGTCCCCGTCCCGGACCTCGACGGGATAGGTCCGCACGTCGTCGGCGAACGGGTCGAACGTGTCCCCGCAGGACAGTTCGAACCGCGCGTGGTGCCAGTGACAGGTGAGGATGCCGTCGTCGACCGACCCCTTCGTGAGCGGGAACCCCATGTGCGGGCAACGCGGTTCACAACAGTTAATTTTTGATTCATGGTAGAAAAATAATAGTGATTTATCATCAATTGAAATAACTTTTCTCCCTGCTTCTTTTAATTCTTCAAGATCTATCGCTTTTTGGAAGTTATGATCTGTTTCCGAACTCATGGTGAGACACTATACCATGAAGCGTAGTAAAGTCTCGCTGAAAATTGTTATTGTATGATGGTTGATGGTTGTTCCTCGATATGGCATTGACGAAATATTTATAAATTATCATAATATAGAACCAAGAGGTGACTAACCGTCAATAAGAATATCAATTTTGAAGCAGTTCGGGAGCAATTCGTTGAGTTGGCAGACCGGATTGAGCAGGATTCCCAGATCGTCCCAGAGGTACTTTCATCTCCAGAAATTGCCGGTCAACTCGGTTTTTCCTCCACCTTCATTGATGTCGAACAACGGGATGCCGTAAGAGAGGGTACGTCTGATTTTGCGCGGAAAATGAAATCTGAGGCCATGAATGCGGAAGATTATCCTGAATTGATGTCCTCTCTTATTGACCTTGCGAGCGACTTTGGGTTTGATGAAGAGCTAAAAGAAAATGCCGAAGTAAACCAACAACATCCACATTTGGGACTTATTCTATTACACGCCTGTTGTACCTCCCTGCAGGATCTTGATGAATTATCTCAACTTGACAACTACGAACCTGCCTCTAAATTCATTGATAAATTGGACAATCAAGATTTCCTAAGTAACGCAAGTTCCATTATACTGTTCTACCTTGCTAGCGACAGAGAATTTCTTTTGAGATATGGAAGGGCGATTAATCAAGATATTCCAAGAGCAGTAGCTGAGCTACGTGCTATTAGTAATTCTGAAAGTATATCTGACCCTGATCATTTGGTTGATGTGTTTCGCCCGTGGGGTTCACTTTGTGAAACATCAATTGCCCCACTAACAGTAGTCCTCGGTCTACTTGAAAACAAAGTCGTTGATTTCGAGAAGCCAAAGGATATGTCGTTTCGAGATTCTGTTGATCAAGTTCGTAGCTTCCCAACGCTTGAACCACTTGGAAAACGACTTGATATAGACCTTAGAAACTCACTATCTCACGGTGGGCCTGACGGTGGCTATTCTCCAAATCCAATAACGAATCAAATTCAATTTTGGTTCAAGAAAAACGGAAAAGTACAAACAAGGAGTATGAATTTTGCTGAGTTTGAGGAATGTGTGGTTGAGACGCTTTCAGCAGTAGTTGCACTTTCGTTGTTACCTTTGTATATCATCTCAACCCATGCCTGCATCGAAGTTTCTGATTTTCAGGATTGTTAACAATAAAATTGGTGAAAACATCGTCAGGTGAGTGAACACTTCCACCGACAAAGACTGGGTCGTATCGCCTGTATCTCTCTCGTTAGTTGTTGAATCAGAGAGCAAGTAGTTCATCCGGCATTGGTGAAATAATAAGAAACTAATAGGAATTGGTGCTGAAAACACTCTCTGTATTCAGCAGACTCAATTCAGTTGTTTAGAGTAAAGGCTTTGAATCAGCCATACATAGGATTAATGACCATCCGCTTCAATCCAAATAATATCAATGGTCGATCAAGACGACGGTGAAATCTCTCCTGCTCCCTACCCGGATTCGGATACGGATGAACAAGCTACGATAGAGATCTTAGAGCGGCTATTTCCAGATGAAATAAAATCGCATATCGACTCACGAGATAAAGTTCCCAATCATGATGGTCATCTTGAAATCGTTGATTCGAATGGAAGCCCTGTGGGCCGGATTATTGTCCAAATTAAGAAATTACCCGATGAGAAGCGTGACCCACCACGAAAACAGCTAAAGACAAACCATCTTGCTTACTGTCGTACAGTTTCTGATCCATTTGTACTAATCGTCGTTGATGTTGACAACGATATAGGATACTGGAAACACATAACACCAGAGTGGTTTAAGGAGAAAAATCTGGATTCACAAAAATCCAAAACAGTCCGTTTTGATGAGGAGAACCTGATTGCAGAAGAGAGTGATTATAAGATCGACTGGATGAATATAATTGAGGACACAAAAAAGAGAATTGAAAACTACGAAGAATACGAAGATCTAAAAGATAGAGCCAATCCAGCAATCGGAGAAACGAAAGATAGGTTTAGAAATATACATTTATTCATAGACAAATTCAATCACCTTTTAAATACAGACTTCCAGGTTATCAAAGAAAAGCAATACCCCAGTGTTTGGAAATTTGGCTTCGGGAGTATTGACTATGGGGAGGAGAGCTTGCACTATACTCTGTATCCGATTCAGAATAATGAAAACGATGCACAAATCCGAGATCTTGACTCGGATTGGGAAGAAATCCGCAAGTTGGGTGCTTCACGACGGAGTGGAGTCGCCGGTAATCCAATCGAAAGAGATCCAGAGCGGTTTGCCTACAACGCTATAAGAAAAGAAGCAGAAAAGCAGATTAAGGATAGGAATCTCAGCTACTCGAACAGCACGTTTCTTGCAAAAGAATATGTCTATCCGTTTGCTCACAAATATGCTCCATTACTGGGACTAAATCGAAGTTCAGAATATCAAGTGAATAATATTAGGGATGGATATTATCGTCACCTACAATTTTGGCTTACAGAGGAAATAAGCGATATTCTTCGCGAACACAGCATTGGTGAAGTAGGTGTTCATTTAGAAGGATACTTAGATCGGAAAGAAGATCCCCGATTTGCAACAATCCACGAATCTGCAGAGAAACAGACGCAGGAAGCTTCCACTGATCCCCCGAAACATCGAATCCATGGCTCAGATTTTGACCAAGAGATCCTAGAAAGGATGATTGATGTACTTGTAGAAAGTCCAATGACCACGTTAACAAAACCCTATGTGGAAAAAGATAGGGCAAGAGATGAGGTTGGGTCAGTAGACACCATCTGGGACTTATATTCGGATGACGCGATCATTGAAAACGCAAAAAGTTATTATACTAACTACCCATATGAATATCAAAATTTACTGAGGCAAAATTTCGATTCTTTGGAATCAGAATTTTCGTATCCCACTACTGAATTTCTCCTCGTAATCATTGATATCGAAAACATTCGAGCGGGCATGGGTGGTGGTTGGTGTATACACCAATTTTGGCTCGAAAGTAATGAGGATGAGTTAAGAGTGGAATTCCATCGAACTACCGACCCAGAGATTCCAGAAGAGATTGAAATGCGTATGGATATGCTTGAATATGGGGGACAAGATTATCCAATAATTGCACAATCATCTTCAGGTGATCATAAACTAATGGAGATAGCACGAGATAATAAACCTGTTTTCGAGGATGTCCATAAGGCACTCGACCGCGATCTTGAAGCTTATTTGCGTGAAAGAGAGGCGAACATTATTCCCGGAGCTATGAGGTGATCATCTCTGGCTGTTTAACCGACATTTTCCAATGATGTCAAATTTATGGGTGATGTGAATTGTGGGGTTAGTATCACAGATAAACGCAGTGAATTATCTCATATCTCAACATTTTGACTTAAATGGCTATTTTAATGATTCAGGCTATATAGAGTACATCCATGGGTTTTAACCAATTTGTTTTACAGAGAATAATATCATGGATACCTAGAACCCATATGCGGGCACCGGTTATCGACGGCGTGAACCTCTCCTTCGTGGAAAAAGAGTCCGATGGAGTGGCCGTCCGCCTGGACGATTTGCGGGTTATCTTCCCGGAGGTCGTCCGCGTCGGCGACCCGGACGAACGATTGTTCGGTTGCCATGTCTCGTCGTTTGGTACATGGCACCAAAACCCTTCCCTGAAACGGATTTATGTAACTCCCGTGTCAGTCGGCGGCACCTTCCTGTAGTCGTTCGTATCGCTCGGCGAACTGCCCTTTGCACGACGAACAACAGAAGTGGTACAATTCGCCGTCGATGCGCGTCGATTCCCCCTCGTTCGTGACGGTGTTGCCACACTCGACGCAATCCGGGGCGAACTCGATGGTTCCCGGTTGCGGGTTCCACTCCTCGTCAACGAGCAACTGGACGTCGTAATCGCGTACGGCGTCCTCCTCGATGGCGTCGGAGAGCAGCGCCTCGACCGCGTGTTCGTGTAAGTTCGCCTTGCAGACGATGTGCGCGTCGGCGGTGACGAAGACGTGTTCCACGCCGTCGAACGAACCGAGCGAGCCCTTGATGGCGTCCACGTGTCCCGGTTTGGCGTTGACCGTGACGAGCAACGAGAGGCCGTCGATGAGAATTCCTTGGTCCAAATCCGCGGTGAACCGGCGGATGATACCGATTTCTCGTAACCGTTCCACGCGGTCGGAGACCGTCGGCGGCGAGAGGCCGACCGTTTCCGCGATTTCGTTGTAGGGGCGGCGTGCGTCCTCTACAAGCAACCGGATTATCTCCCGGTCAGTGTCGTCGAGTTGTCGCATTACAGCTCAGTTAGCGTTATAGAATAAAAACAGTTTTCGTTATCTCGCTTCTCTGCCGCTGACTTCCTGTGTATATTCGGTGAAATACAAAATTCCGCTTGTTTAAAAAACGAATTATCCTCGAACTCCTCTCTCCCTTCGACGACTTCCGCTTCCGCGCCACGTCACCCTCACGAGTCCTCTTTTCACGCCTCCTTTCCCCCGTTCGGATTCGACGGAACGGCTTTGGATATTTTTCCGAAATCGCAAAAAGCAACGGGTGAGTAACCGTGAGTATGGTTCGAACCATCGATGTGGACGGAATGAGTTGCGGTGGCTGTGAGCAGAACGTCGTCGAAGCGCTCGAAGACGTTTCGGGCGTCTCGGACGCTAGCGCGGACCACGAGGCGGGAACGGCGACCGTCGAAGGCGACGCGAACGACGCCGATATCGTCGCCGCCGTCGAGGACGCCGGGTACGACGCCTCGGCCTGAAACGCTCTCGCTTTTTCCGCCGCTCGAAATAGGACGAGTCGAAACGCTTAGACGCTATCCGGCCAATCTCGGCACATGAGCGACCTGTTGGTTCGGGCGGCACGCGGCGAACGGACCGAACGCCCACCGGTTTGGTTGATGCGACAGGCCGGACGATACATCCCTGAGTACCGCGACATCCGAGAACAGTACACGTTCAAGGAGGCCATCAAGAATCCCGAGGTGGCCGAGCGGATAACCCTGCTCCCGTGGGAGCTGTTCGAACCGGACGGTCTCGTCATGTTCTCGGACATCCTCACCGTCCTCGAACCGCTCGGCTTCGACTACCGCATCGAGAGCGGCGTCGGCCCCGTCGTCTCCAATCCCGTCACCGACCCGGGCGACGTGCCCACCGAGTTCGCCGACGTCGCCACGGAAATCGACTACGTGGGCGACCTATTGGCCCGATTGCAGTCGAGTATCGGCGACGAGACGAGCATCATCGGCTTCTCCGGCGGCCCGTACACCCTCGCCTCGTACGTCGTCGGCGACGAACCCACGTCCAGAAAACCGATTCGGCGGTTCCGAACCAATCATCCCGAGGCGTTCCGCGACCTCCTCTCGATGTTCACCGACGTGGTGGAGGAGTACGTTCGGTATCAAGTCGAGCAGGGCGCGGACGTGGTGCAGGTGTTCGACACGTGGGCGGGCGTGTTGACGCCGGACGACTACCGGGAGTTCGTCCTGCCGCTCCACCAGCGCATCTTCGACGCCATCGACGTCCCCTCCATCGTCTTCGCGCGCCACCCCGGCGGCAAACTCGACCTGCTCGCCGAATCGGGCGCGGATGTCGTCGGCCTCGACTGGACGGTGGACATGGCCGACGCCCGCGAGCAGTTGGGCGACACGCCGGTGCAGGGCAACCTCGACCCCTCCTACCTGCTCGGGAGTCCCGAGTTCGTCAAGGAGAAGACCCACGAAGTCATCGAGAAGGCGGGCGATTCCGGCCACATCCTCAATCTCGGCCACGGCATCGACCGAACGACGCCCGTCGAGAACGCGACGGCGTTCGTGGACGCGGCGAAGGAAATCGAACGATAGGCATCTTTATAGCAAAATAGCGTCAGTTCGGATTTATGTCCCTCCGATTGGTCGCCCGAAAGGATTTTTTCGATTTTGCTCGGAAGAAGTCGTTCTGGGCCGTTTCGGTCGTCCTCTCCCTGCTCGTTGTCCTGTGGTCGTATTTCTATACGATCCACTCCTACAGCACTGGCAGTGCGGTTGATGTGGTGGAATACGTCTACTCCGCGGCACAGGTGCTCGTTCCGCTCATCGGACTGTTCGTCGGGTACAGCGCGGTCGCCGGTGAACGCGAGTCGGGGTCGCTAAAACTGCTGCTCGGCTTGCCACACTCTCGACGGGACGTGTTCGGCGGTAAGTTCCTCTCCCGCTGCGGTGTCGCTCTCGTCCCATCGTTGGCGAGTTTCCTCCTCGCCATCGTCTTCATCGTCTCGCAGTTCGACCGCTTTTCGATCGGACCGTACGCGCTGTTCACGGCTGCGACGGTCCTCCTCGGTGTCGTGTACGTTGCAATCGGCGTCGGACTGTCGGGACTGGCGAAATCGAACCGCCGCGCCGGAATCCTCGCGGTCGGCGCGTTCGCCCTCTTCCAGTTGTTCTGGGGTGTGCTGGTCAATATCGTCGCGTACTTCAAAACGGGTTCTTCGACGATGACCTACCCGATTCCGGCGTGGACCTACCTCGTGCAATGGCTGAGTCCGTCCGGCGCGTACGAGGGATTGCTTCATCTGTCCTTGCTTCCGCCCCTTCGAATCGCCTCGGGCGGCCAACCCCCGGCGTATCTTTCCCCGTGGCTGTTCCTCGCCGTCTTGCTCTTCTGGGGGACCGTCCCGCTCGCGGTCGGTTACTGGCGGTTCGAAAGCGCCGAAATCCAGTAATTACTCCGCGAACCGCACCACCAGCGAACTACTCCGCGAATCGCTCCGCCAGTGCTTTTGCCTCCCGAATTCGACTCGGGACGCCCATCCGCGCGGTGTAGTTCGTGGCGAGGTGGATGCCGTCCGGGGTCTCGAACTCCTCCAGCGCGTCCCACGACGCGTCGTAGGCGGGGAATCCTCGGTCGAGTTTGTTGACGCTCAACACCTCGGCCCCGGTTCCCATCACCTCGGCGAACTCCGTCGCGCCGATGTCGCCGAGCGTTTCGTCGCTTTCTTCGAGCAGTTCGGGCTTTTTCATCCCGCCGAGGAAGACGGTGTAGACCCCTCCTGCCTCGTCCGCGCCGTCGTCCGACCGTCCGGTCCGGCCGAACATGCTCGCGTTCCACGAGACGCCGAGCGTGTCGAGGTCCTCGTCGTGGCGGACCTGATAGCCGAAGCCGTCCCGGTCGGAATCGGCGCGGAGGTGGACGAACGCGAGCGGGTTGTAGTTCAGCCGCCGGAGCGCGTCCGCGCTCTCGGTGAGCGGGGCCAGCAGGTCGGCGCTCACTTCGGCGGGCGTCGTGACAACCACGTCATCGACCTCGAACGATTCGTCGTCCGTTTCGAGGACGTATCCCGCACCGTCCTCCCGAATTCCGGTGACAGGGGTTTCCAGATGCACGTTCTCGCGGTGGGCCTCGTACAGGGCCGTCGGAAGCTGTTGGACGCCCTCCTCGAAGGACATGGCGGGAGCCGAACTGCCGCCCGCCATGGCGCGTTTCAGGACGGGGGTCAGCAGGTCGCCGTACTTCTCCTCCATCCGCAACACGCCGGAGAGCGAGTGTTTGACCGGCATTCGCTCGGGAAGCGAGCCGTACGTCCCGCCGAACAGCGGGCCGATGAGATTCTCGTACGCCTCCTCGCCGAACTTCCGGGTGAACATCTCCGCGGCGGTCTCCTCGGGGTCCGCGGGGGCGGTCTGGGGTTCTTTCAGCACGTCGAGTTTGCCGCGCCACGAGAGCAGGTCGGTGTGGCCGAACTCCTCGATGGTGAACGGTGCGCGCCGGAGGTCGCCGTCCGCGTAGACGAACAATTTCGTGTCCCCGGCTTCGATGACCTCGCCGTCCAGCCCGAGGTCGGTGACGAGTTCGTCCACCGGTCCCGTCCGTCGGAGTCGCTGTGGGCCCCACTCCAGCAGGTAGCCATCGACGCGCCCGCTCCGAATCACGCCGCCGGGTTGGTCGTCGGCTTCGAGGACGACGTACTCGGTTTCCGTCCCGTCGAGGTGGTGGGCGAGCGCCAGCCCCGTGATGCCCGCGCCGATGATTCCGACCGTCATCGGCTGAACGGGGCGTTGAGGCACATCGTGCCGGGCGTGTCCTTACACTGGCACTGGCGGAACTGGTAGTAGGAAGGGTCGAAGTCGGCGACGAACGGCTCCACGAGGTCGGCGAGGACGCCCGCGAATCGCTCGTCGTCGTGCGGGACGGGAACCCGGTAGAAGTCGAGTCCGACTTCCTCGGTCTCCTCGCGGAGTTCGTCGTCCAACTCCGAGAGCGTCTCGCTCTGTTCGTGCATGAAGCTGATTGGTTCGACGACGACGCGCTCGGCGTCGATGTCGGCGATGACGTCCTCGACTTCCGGTTCCGTCCACGGTATCTTCCGATTGCCGTGGTTCTGGAAGCCGAGCGAGTACGACTCGACGTCGAGTTCGCTCGCCATCACGTCACAGAACTCCTCGACGTAGACGTCGTAGCGACTCCCTTCGTCCAGATAGTGGCTCGGCGTCCCGTGCGCCGAAAAGAGCAGTTCGGTGTCGTCGTCGGTCAGGCCGAGACCCTCTTCGTCGGCGAACGCTCGGATGTTCTCCGCGCGAATTCGGTTGTACGTCGGGTGTTTGTGCCAGCCGGTAATTTCGTGGACCGGGACGTCCCAGTCGCGTTCGTCCACCGCGTCCGTGAGTTCTTCGAGGGACGCGACGGTGGTCGAGGCACCGCACAGCGGGTAGACGGGTAGGCCGATGAGTTCGTCCACGCCGTCTTCGTGGGCCTCTTCCACGGCGTCGGCGATGAATGGTTCCGTGAATTGGAAGCCCGTGTAGGTCATCGCGTCGAACCCCCGTGCGTCGAGTTCGGCTTCCAGCGCGTCGGCTTGCGCTTTCGCTTGCGGGTCGAGCGGCGACCCGCCGATCTCCTCGTACTCTTCGATGAGACCGGGCGCGCGTCGTTCGGCCAGTTGCCGGGAGCGCTGTCGCGCTTCCGCTTCGGTGGTGTCACCTTCGAGGTCGGCGTTATTCATGAAAATGCGCTCGAGATAATCGAGGACGCTCTCTCGCGTCGGTTCGTCCGGCTCTCCGAAGTTGAGTACCACGACGCCAGTCGTCATAGTCGAATGTCGGGACGGACGCGCCGAATAGTTGTCGTTTGCGGGACGAACCGGAAGGCGTTCGATGAACCCCGATGCGTCTCGACGTTCGAAATCGTACAGTGCGGGCGCGCTTTTTCCCGCCGATACGAGGACGCGTTTCAGCGGGAAGACGTTCTCAGAGCCACTCGTCGGCCCACAGTTCGAGTTCCTCGAAGATGGGACAGAGCGAGCGACCCTTCTCGTTCAGGCTGTAGTACGTCGCTATCGGCGCGTCCTCCTCGGTACGGCGACTGACGAATCCCATCTCACCGAGGTCGTCCAGCACGCGCGAGAGGGTCCGCGAACTCGCCCCCGTGGAGCGCTTGAGTTCGTTGAATCGCTTCTCGCCATCGTGTAAATCGTGGAGGACGACCAACCGCCACTGCGACCCTATCTGCTCGATGGATTTGACGACTGGACAGACGTTCTTCTCGACGGACTCGGACATTCGTGTTCTCGTTCCATCCAACTCCGCGGAGGCATAAATCGGTTCGTATTCTAACCACGTAACGAAATGATACCGCTTGTCCCTCGCGCGAGCGGGGAAACTCGGCGCGAACGAAAGCTAATTTATTTATCCTTCGACTCTGGCAATATCTGGTGTGAAACGAGCACTCGCGGTCGTCGAGGCATCTGAATCGGCAAAAGAATTAGTTCGGGAAGCGGGCGAATTGGCAGCGGGCGTCGGGGCGGAACTCGTCTTGCTCCACGTCACGACCAACGAGGAGTACGAGGAGACGCGCACGTCGTTGGAAGGTATTCCGAATCTCGAAACGTCCTACACCGCCGGGCAGGCGCTCGAAGGTGCCCGACAGTTCGCCCAAGACATCGGGCGCGAAGTCCTCGACGGTATCGACGTCGAATACGAGGCCATCGGGCGCATCGGCGACGAGCGCGACCAGATTCTCGACGCCGCCACCGAACTCGACTGCGACCACGTGTTCCTCGCGGGCCGAAAGCGCTCTCCCACCGGGAAAGCCCTGTTCGGCGACCGAACGCAGTCGGTCATCCTCGATTTCGACGGCGCGGTCACTGTCGTAACAGAATAGTTACCTGTCTTCATTTCTTCACAATCGCAACTGGTAAGTTGATGCTTCGATGACGGTCGTACGTATGTTCGGACGATTGTTCGGCCGTCAGCCCGTCTCTTCGCCGATACACTTGTCCCGAGACGAACTGTTCAACTTGTGTCGCGTCGAGCGCCGCCGTCACGCGATTACCATTATGGCAGACGTCGAGGACGTGATTCCGATGCGAACGCTCGTCGACGAGGTGACGTCCCGGGAGTTCGGTCCCGACTGGACCACGAACCAACGGACCACCGTCTACACGACGTTCTATCAGCAACACGTCTCCATCCTGGACGACGCCGACGTTCTCTCCGCCCCTGACGGCCCCAGCGGGTCCCTCTATCCGGAAGCCAACGCGGAACCCCTCGCCGAACTGCTCTCGTTTATCGAGACGATTTCCGACTGAGCGACCGTCTTTACCGCCCGTTTCACCAATCGTTCCCCAACTTTCTCCGCGCGACCAGATACCCGGCGTGCGTTCGCCAGCGCCGTCCGCTTTCGACGTGCTCGACTCGATAGCGCGCGCCGCAGTTCCCACACCGCCGCCGCTCGGGTCGTTTAACTGCCTTCGACGCGCGGAAGCGACGCGCGTCCCAGTCACAGGACGAACAGACGAGTCGAAGTCGCGCGTCCGCGAACGACCGACAGTGGCGCGGCGCGTCGAGTTCCCTCGCTTTCTCGGCGAATCGCGGGCCGTGACCCGATTCGCCGAACCGCTGAAACTCCCACGCGTGAACCAGTTCGTGTCGAATCGTTCCCGTGAACTCGTCCCATCCGAACGAGCGATAGGCGTCCCACGTCAAGCGAATCGTCACCCGTGCCGCCCGCCGGTCGTACAGACAGGCACCCGCACGGCGCACCGCCCGGTCCGAGCACTCCCACTCTACGGCGTCGAGGTCAACCGCTATCGGAACCGTCTCCGCGTAGCGTTCGGCCGCGGAAAGCAGTTCCTCGCGGGTCTCCGGTTCCATCGACGGGCGATTCGAATCGGCGAACTATAGAACTCCCGTCTCCGCGGCGGCTCTCCCCCTGATCCGACCGTTCCCCTGTCCCGACTATCTTCCGTTCGCCGCATCTCCGATTCTACCGTCCCCTCATATCCGCTCCAACTGACCGTTCTTGCAGTACGGACAGTGAGCACCGGGTCCCGGACGCGTGCAGACACGGCCGCACATGGTACACGCCCTGACGACGCGTTCCCGTCGGTTACGCTCGGCTTCGAGGACTTCGACCCGCTCCTCGGCTTCCGCGAGGCGGCGACGGAGCGACTCTATTTCGGCGCGTAGCTGATCGAACAGCTCGCGCTCCGTTATTCCTCGTCGAGAGTCCGCCGGGTCGATTCGTGGCCGCCGCGGACGCCACCGACCGTGCTTGTCTCTCGTCATACCTTCCGTCGAAGAAACGTGACGGACATGTATGAATGGGTCGGCGGTCTCGTGATTCCTTGCGATATACCGCACATGCGATAGAAACCGACCCGTCGAATGAAACGCGGAGTCGGCTACTCCGTCTCGTCGTCCGGGCGTTCGACTTCGAGCGGCGCGTAGAGCCGCTTTCGCGCGTCGGGAAGATAGAGTCGTTCCTCGACGAGATTTTCGTCTTTCAGTTTCATCAATGCGTCTCGCGTCGTGCGGGCCGGTAGCAGGGCGTCGGTGCGCACCTGCTGCTGGGTCATCGGTGCATCCTCCGTGAGAACCCGGTAGACGAGTTTTGCACTGGGTGGCAGTTCGATAAGTCGCTCGAATCGTTCTTGGGGGGTTGTGTTACTGCCGGAGTGTCCGGCAAAAACGACCACTGGTTTTCGACATACCAGTTTCTCATTGGATGTCATCTGTGTTATTTATTTCGGTACTGTCGAACTGATAGAAGAACCGAGTGTGGACCTGTCTTTCGCCATTCACGGATTTCGTAACCACAAGATATAAAGATGCTTTAGCGAATGGTTCAGTAACAAACCGCGGTCGATGGATAAACGGGACCTCTGGAACCAATTATGGCTGTTGACGAACCAACGATTCTCGTCGTCGATGACGAGGCAGACGTTACGGACTTGTATGCGACGTGGTTAGAAGATTCCTACGACGTCCGACGCGCATACGAGGGCCGTGAAGCGCTGGACATGCTCGACGATGAGGTCGATGTCGTTCTCCTCGACCGTCGGATGCCCGGCCTCTCCGGGGACGAAGTGCTCGCGGAACTTCGAAGTCGCGACCTCCACTCCCGTGTGGTGATGGTGACAGCCGTCAAGCCCGACTTCGACATCATCGACATGGGATTCGACGACTACCTCGTCAAACCGGTTTCGAAAGACGACCTCTATACGACCGTGAGCGGGATGTTGTCGCGGGTCGAATACGACTCCCAGATGCAGGAATATTTCTCGCTCGCCTCCAAACTCGCCGTTCTCGAAACCGAAAAGGACGAAGCGAATCTGCGCGACAACGAGCGGTATCAGGAACTCAAGCGGGACGTCGAACGCCTCCGCGAGGTCGCCGACGACTCGCGCGAGAACTTACAGAACCACGACGATTTCGTCGGCGCGTTTCAGGACCTCGACTGACACCATTTCGACCACCGTTACCTCGCTTGATTTCCCCCGATTCCGCCGACCCCGCTCTCGCTCCCCTCCGACGTGTTTTTTACGCTCGCTACGGCCGTCTCAGTATGAACCTTCCCGACGGCTGGACGACGAACACCGCCCGCGTGAACGGCGTCGAGCTACGGTACTACCGCACCGGCGACGGGCCGACGCTGGTTCTGGCACACGGCTTTTACAGCAACGGTCGCTGCTGGGAGCGGTTGGCCGCGGACCTCGCCGACGAGTACGAACTCGTGATGTACGATGCCCGCGGGCACGGGCGGTCGGACGCACCGGAGTCGGGGTACGGCATCGAGGACCGAGTCGCCGACCTCGTGGGACTCGTGGGGGCGCTCTCGCTCGACGACCCGATTCTGGTGGGCCACTCGATGGGCGGTTCGACGGCGGCGTGGACGGCCGCGACCCATCCCGACCTCCCGCGTGCCGTCGTCCTCGAAGACCCTGCTGGCGTGCACGGCCCTCCCGATACCGGACCCGACGAGCGGGCGCGGATGGTCCGCGAAAACGTCCGCGAGTGGTCGAACCGGTCGCTCGAAGCACTCGTGGCCGACCACGACGACCGAGAACCGGCGCTGGCCCGACGCCTCGCGGTGGCGAACGCCGAGTGTCGCCCGGAAATCGCGGAGATAACCCGCGAGGGGTATCCCCCGCTGGCGGACGCGTTCCCCGATATCGAGTGTCCGACGCTCGTCCTGAAAGCCGATGCCGACCCGGCGACGCGGGCGGCCGACCTCGACCTCGCCGACGAACTGACGGACGGACGACTGGTTCACGTTCCCGACGCCGGACACTGCGTGCTCCGTGACGAGTACGAGGCCGCATACGCGGAACTGCGGACGTTTCTCCGTCGGCTGTCGTTCGACGCCGATTACTGACGGATTTTCGACCTCCCTATCCGTAATAGTAAAGCGCTAGAGTTCACAGACTTCGGACATGGGTGACGAGGAGGCGGACGAGATACTGGCCGCGCTCGGATTGGACGAGGAAGCGACCGAATCGCCGGAACGACGGTTCGAACGCCGAGTGGTCGCGGCGATGGTGGACGCGCGGCGCGCCGGTGTGGACTACTGGCGGTTGTTCGAACTCATCGAACGACAGCAGCGGGCGGCGGTTCGAGCGTCGTTTTCAGGGGGCGAGTTCGGCGACGACCACTCGACGGTGGACGAGGAGACGATACAGTACTCGCAAGTGGTTCACGCCACCGCACGCGCGCTCGACGCCGGGGCGTCGGAGCGCCGACTCCTCTTCAACCTCGCCAGCGCTTACCAGTTGTTCGAGGACGACTGGTCGGGAGAGCAGTAACTGTCGGTGTAGCGATAAAGAAAACCTCGTGTACCCCTACCCGAGGTAAGCTGAAATTGACGTGGATACGATAAATGCTTTGTGTTCTTCACTCCGGTTAGAGCGCAACCGTGTACACCGATTCGTCGTACTCTCCGGGACCGATTTCGACGGTCGCTTCGTCCGTTTTCTCGAATCCGAGTCGCTGGTAAAACTCGATTCCCATATCGTTTTGAGAGAGCACCATCGCCCGGATTCGCTTCATGTTGATGTCCCGGAAATCGCCTCGTAATCGCTCGTAGAGTGCGGTTCCGATGCCATCCCCCCAATGGTCCGGATCGACGTACAGTCGGAGCAAGTCACCTTCGTCCTCGTAACAGACCGCATGACAGAACCCGAGAAGTCCGTCCGCTCCCGTTGCCACGAGAAACACGGTTCCGGGTTTCTCGACGGCCGCCGCGAGCGACTCGTCCGAGTACCAGGACGATACCGTCCCGTCGATGGACTCGTCATCGACGAAATTCTCGTATGCTTCCTTCCACGCACGCCGTGCGACGTTCCGGACCGATTCGAAATCCTCCCCGTTCGCTGGTCGTATCTCCATTCGCAGTTCCCCCGGCAGTCCGTTCACCGTGCTCTGTGGTAACGATGCTGAATCACAACCGTCGTTGCAGAACGAAAAGTCAGTTTTCCTCGGTCGTCGGCCGCTCCCCGTCGAACACGAGTTTCGTTCCCGGTTCGATGCCGACTCGCTCCGCGAACCCTTGTCGCATCTCGACGACGTACTTCGCGTCCCCGTCGCTTCGATAGGTTCGTAGTTCGCTGTCGCTCGCGTTCGGCTGCGTGTCCGCGTGAGCGACGTTGAGGACCGTCCCATCTGGCGCGACGAATATCATATCGAGCGGGATGAGGGTATTTTTCATCCAGAACGACTGCACCGATGGGTTCTCGAAGACGAATATCATCCCGTGATTCTTCGGGAGCGACTCCCGGTACATCAGTCCGCGCTCGCGCTCGTCGTAGGAGTTTGCGACTTCGAGTTCGACCGTCGTTCGGTCGCCGTTCGTGACGAACGCCGCGGTGGCGGTTTCCTCTACCTTGGTGGTTCCGGTGGTCGATTGGTTCCCGTCGTCGGTTCCGAACCCGCCTCCGACGCATCCGGCGAGCACGACGAGGCACACGACCGATAGGACCGCACTCACGCGCATGGCTCTCGAAACGCGCGCGACTGACAAAAATACGTGGTGTCGTCGGACCATCTCCGCTGGGGGCTTCCAAACACGTCCGACCGAAATCCGCGCTCAGTCTCGCGTCTCGTCTTTCTGTACCGTTTCCTCGCCGATGAAGCGCGGTCGCTTTTCGAGCGCGAGGAAGTTGTTCACGTCCTCGCGGGCTTCCTTGGCCTTGCCTTTGTCGGGGTCGTAGTCGCGGCTGCCCTCGCTGCCGAGGGCGTCGTGGAGCGCATCGAGGTCCTCGAAGTAGAGTTCGGCGATGCCGTCGAACTCGGCGTTCTCGGGGTCGGTCGGGAGCACGGTGTCGTATTTGACGACGCCCTCGATTTCGCGGGCGATGGGCGTGTGGTTGTTCTGCCAGTGGTCCACGAACTCCTCGTGGCTCATGCCGTCCTTGCGAACGAGGAAGGCGGAGTGTTTGTACAGGCCGTCGGTTTTGCCGTCAACCTCGTCCTTCTGGGTGACGACTTCGCCGATGAATCGCGGTCGCTTTTCGAGTGCGAGGAAGTTGTCCACGTCCTCGCGGGCTTCCTTGGCCTTGCCTTTGTCGGGGTCGTAGTCGCGACTGCCCTCGCTGCCGAGGGCGTCGTGGAGCGCGTCCAAATCCTCGAAATACAGTTCGGCGAGACCGTCGAACTCCGCGGCGTCGGGGGTCACCGGGAGGACGGTGCTGTATTTGACGACGCCTTCGATGTCACGGGCGATCTCCGTGTGGTTGTTCTGCCAGTACTCCACGAACTCCTCGTGGCTCATGTCGTCCTTGCGCACCAACAAGGCAACGTGCTTGTACATTTCGTTCGAGGGCACAGTCCGTGCTGTGATAAAAGGCGCGAAGCATGTCGGCTCAGGCGACTTTCGCCCGGAAATTCAACACCATCGTTTCCGCTGTTTGTCGTCCTCTCTCCGGTCGGTCTCTCCTTCGACCCCGACTGACGACGAGGAGTAGAAACGGAGACGTCTGTGAACGCTAAACTCGACGCCTCCGGCGTGTTTCTCACCTTCGTATAAATCTTCCACCGCTGTTGGGTGCATCAAAAACATTCACTTACGAATACACAATCATTTATTATGCATCATTTGCTCCTTGTTGCCATGGCTGACAGTAATACGGGACAGGCGAACGGTTTCAAGACGACTCGGCGCGCCGTTCTGGGTGCGGTTGGGGCGGGAGGTATCGCCGGGGTTGCTGGCTGTCTCAGCGACATCGGCGGCGGAGGCGGCGGGAGCGATACGGTAAAGTACGGGGTTCTCAACCCGATGACCGGACCGTACGCGGGACTTGCGAAGGAACAGAGGAAGGGGGCGAAACTCGCGGTGAAGACGATAAACGACAGCGACGAGTACGATTTCACCATCGACGCGCAGTACGGTGACACGCAGGCGGACGCGGAAACCGGGCAGCAAGAGGCGCGGAAATTGGTCGAACAGCACGGCGCGTCGTTCGTCATGGGGGCGATTTCCAGTTCCGTTGCGTTGGGCTTGAACGAGTTCGCAACGGAGGAGAGCGTGGTCTACTCCCCCGGAGCGGCGGCCATCCCCATCACGGGTGCGAACTGTAACAAGTACGTGTTCCGCTGTGAGACGAACACGGCCCAAATCGCCGAGGCGTGTTCCGAATGGACGCTCAACAACCTCGGGAGCAACGTCTGGTTCCACATCGCGGATTACGCGTACGGGAAATCCGTCCTCAGCGAGTGGCGCTCGCGGATGAAGGGGTCGAGCGCCGACTTCTCGGAAGCGGGCGTCACGCGGGCCAAACTCGGCGCGAAGAACTTCGATTCGTTCATCAGTCAGATCAAGAACTCCGACGCCGATGTCGTCGTCGTCGGTTCGACGGGCGGCGACCTCATCGAGTTCCTCAATCAGGCGAACGCGCAGGGACTCACCGACCAGAAGAAGGTGATGACGACCACGGGGTCGTTCCAAGTAATTCGCGGGGCGCTCGGCGAGAAAGCCGACGGAGTTTACAGCGGGACGCGATACGTCCCCAAAATCGACGCGGGCGACAATCAGGAGTTCGTCGAAGCGTACAAGAGCGCCAACGATAGCGAACCCGGCAACTTCGCGCGGGTCGCGTACGACTCCATCCGCATGGTCGCAAACGGAATCAAGGAGGCCGGAAGCACCGACCCCGACGACGTTGCCGACACGCTCGGCGGACTGAAGATGCAGTCCCTCTTCGGGGAGAACGAGTTCCGGAGCTGTGACCATCAGGCGAAAAACCCGGTCTGGGTCGGACAGAACGTCTACGAGAGCGGTCCGATGGCCGACGTGAAACTCATCGAGAAGGTGAGCGGCGACGACGCGATACCGCCGTGTGACCAAACCGGCTGCCAGCTCTGATATGGCGGGGGTATTCTTCGAACAACTCCTGAATGGGTTAACCATCGGCGCGGTGTACGTCCTGTTAGCGGCCGGTCTCTCCATCATCTTCGGCGTGATGGACGTCATCAACTTCGCCCACGGGGAGTTCTTCGCGCTCGGCGCGTACCTCGCCGTCGCCATCGTCGCCGTCGGCACCGGCGGCGGCATGTTCTGGCTCGCGTTGCTCGTCGCGCCGCTCGTCGTCGCCCTCATCGCGGCGGTCATCGAGCGCGGCACCATCCGCCCGCTCTACGGGCGAAACCCACTGTATCACATCCTCCTCACGTTCGGGTTGGTCCTCATCTTCGAGGACGTCATCTCGTTCGTCTGGGGGGACAACGCCAAGCAGTTCGCCCAGCCACCGCTCCTCCGCGGTCCCGTCGATTTGCTCGGGTTCAGCTACTCGAAGTACAACTTCTTCGTCATCGCCATCGGCGTCGTGATGGCCGTCGGAACGTGGCTCCTGTTGAATCGCACGCGGTTCGGCCTCGTCGTTCGCGCTGGTGCACAGGACCGCGAGATGGTTCGTCACCTCGGCATCGACATCGACCGCTACTACACGTTGGTCTTCGCTTTCGGGGCGTTCCTCGCCGCGCTCGCCGGAATCGTCCTCGGCGCGAAACAGAGCGTCAACCCGGGGATGGGAAACTCGGTCATCATCCCTGCCTTCGTCATCGTCGTTCTCGGCGGATTGGGAAGTTTCCGCGGTGCGGTGGTCGGCGGGTTCGGCGTCGGTCTCATCGAGACGTTCCTCCGGAGTCCGCCGTTCGGCTTGGACGCGTTTCTGCCGAACCTCGAAGGGTTGGTTATCTTCCTGCTGATGATCGGAGTCTTACTCGTTCGCCCGCAAGGGTTGTTCGGCAACCCCGAGTGGGAGTCCTCGGACGGCGGCGGCGAACTGCTGACCGGCGGCGGTGGCGGCGTGTTGGACGGCCAAACGCGCTTCCGTCTCGGCGCGCTCGTCGTCGCCCTCCTCGCGCTCGCACCGCTCGGAATCGGCGTCCTCTACACCTCCTACGAGGTGAACTCGCTGCTCCTGACCACGCTGGTCTGGGCGCTGTTCGCGTTGAGCCTCGACTTCGTGATGGGCTACGCCGGACTCGTCTCGCTGGGCCACGTCCTCTTCTTCGGATTGGGCGCGTACAGCACCGTCCTTACGGTCGAACACGGGATGCCGTCCGTCTTCGTCGCCTTGGGCGTCGGGATGGTCGTCGCGGCCCTCGTCGCGTGGGCCGTCGGCCACCTCTCGATTCGCGTCTCCGGCGTGTACTTCTCGATGATCACTCTCGGCTTCGCGGAACTGTTCTTCCAACTCGTCCAGAAGGTCGGCTTCACGGGCGGCAGCGAAGGGCTGTTCGGATTCGACCCGGTGTACGGACTCACGAGCGGGCCGGAGGTCGGTGACGTGTCCCTCCTCGGCGACATCGAACTGTACTACTACTTCGTCCTCGCCGCGGTCGTCGGGTCGTACCTCCTCGCCAGACGGATGATGAACGCGCCGTTCGGGAGCGTGCTCCAGGGCATCCGCGAGAGCGAGGAGCGCGCCTCGTTCATCGGCTACGACGTGACCGCCTACAAGCGTCGCGCGTTCGTCGTCAGCGGCGGGTTGGCGGGGCTTGCAGGCGGTCTGTCGGCGATTCACACCGGCGGCGTCTCGCCGTCAGTCTTCGCGTGGATAAACTCCGGCGAGGTCATCGTGATGACCATCCTCGGCGGGATGGGTACCCTATACGGGCCGATGATAGGTGCGGGCGTATTCTTCGGCCTGCAGGAACTCCTGCAGTCGTTCACCGAACAGTGGCAGGGAATTCTCGGCGTCGTGTTCGTCCTCTTCGTCATTTACGTCCCGGAGGGGCTTGTCTCGGTACCGGCGATGCTTTCCCGGCACACCAACGACGAGACCGGCGGCGGTCCCGAACCGGTCGCGGAACCCGACTCGGAGGTGAGCAACTGATGGCGCTCCTCGAAACCACGGACCTGACGCGGCAGTTCGGGAACTTGGTCGCCACCGACGACGTGAATCTCGCCGTCGAAGCGGGCGAGTTTCGGAGCGTCATCGGCCCGAACGGGGCGGGAAAGACGACGCTGTTCAACCTGATTTCCGGCGCACTCTTTCCCACCTCGGGGACCATCACGTTCGCGGGCGAGGACGTCTCTCGACTCCCGCCGCACGAACGGGTTCGTCAGGGTATCGGGCGGTCGTTCCAGATAACGACGGTTTTCAGCGGTCTCAGCGTTCGTGAGAACGTCCGACTGGCCGCACAGTCCGGCCAGCGGTTCTCCCCGCGACAACGACTGTTCCACCCGACGGACGACTTTCCCGCTGTCGAAAAGCGCGTCGAGGAGGTCCTCTCGCAAATCGGCCTGACGGAACGGGCGGACGAACGCGCCTCCGCGCTGGCCTACGGCGACCGACGGCGACTGGAAATCGGCCTGGTGCTCGCCACGGACCCGCGGGTCGTCCTGCTGGACGAACCGACCGCCGGGATGAGCGTGGAGGAGACGCTGGCGACGATGGAACTCATCGACGACGTACTCGCCGACCGGACGGTGTTGCTCATCGAACACGACATCGACCTCGTGATGAACGTCTCCGACCGAATCACGGTGCTCAACCGCGGCCGCGAACTCGCGACCGGAACGCCGGCGCAGGTGGCGGCGAACGACGAGGTGCAGGCCGCGTACCTCGGAGGTGTTCGGACCTGATGCTCTCCATCGACAACCTGCGCGCGGGGTACGGCGAAACGGAAGTGCTCTCGGGCGTCTCGCTCGACGTTCCGGAGGGCGAAGTCGTCGCCCTCATCGGTCGAAACGGCGTCGGAAAGACGACCACGCTTCGCTCGATTACGGGCGCGCTGACGCCGAGGTCGGGCACGATTCGGTTCGACGGCGAGGACATCACCGGCTGTTCCCCCGTCGAATCCGTCAAGCACGGTATCGCGCTCGTCCCCGAAGAGCGACGGGTGTTTCCCGGTCTCACGGTCCGTGAAAATCTCTCCGTCGGGGCGCTCGGCGGGAACGACAGCGCGCGGCGAAAATCCGTCGAGGAGGTCCTCTCCGCGAGCGCGTTCGAAAACCTACAAGAACGCAAAAACAGCCGCGGCACCGACCTCTCCGGCGGCGAACAGCAGATGCTCTCCATCGCCCGGGCGCTGGTCTGTGGCGCGGATTTGCTCATGCTGGACGAACCGACCGAGGGCCTCGCCCCCCTCATCGTCGAACGCGTGGAGGCGCTCATCCGCGACCTGAACGAGGAGGGAATTACGGTCTTCCTCGTGGAGCAGAACGTCGCCGTCGCGCTCTCGCTGGCCGACAGGGTGTATCTCCTCGACCAAGGGCGAATCGTCTTCGAGGGGACCCCGCAGGAGTTGGAGGCGAACGAGGAACTGATGGACAGACACCTCGGAATCAGCGTCTAAGCGCATCTTTCGTCCGATTCTATTCCCGACCTCCTTCCCCGACTCGACTCCCGTTGACGAACAACTCCCGCGGCGGACGCCGGTTTTCGTGGTAATCGTCGTGGTACTCCATCAACTGGAAGAGCGCGCCGCTCGGGTTTCGCGGCGAGACGAACGCCTCCGTCCACGTATCGAATTCGGCTCGGTCGATGACGCGAATCCCGTGTTCGCGGAGCGATTCGACGACGGCGGCGATGTCGGCGACTTCGAGCGTGACGTGGTGCAGCCCCGGTCCGTGTCGGTCGAGAAAGTCCGTGAGGAAGGTGTCGTCGGCTATCGGTTCGATGAGTTCGAGTCGGGAGGCGTCGCCCAACCGATAGTACGCCCACCGAAACCGCTCCTCGACCGTTTCGACCGAAAGTCGCTCGCAGCCGAGGGCGAGCAAAATCGGTTCGGCGTCCTCGATGGATTCGACGGCGATGCCGACGTGGTCCACTCGAATCGGCGTGTCGTGTGTGTTCATTGCCCATGACGAAGGAACGGACCATCTTGAACGTGTAGGCGACAATCTATCACGGACGATTCGGGAAATTACATAACGCCGCTCCGTGTACGGTTTCGCATGGGGTTCTATCAACGCGATTTCATGGAAGGGACGCGCGGAACGATGAGCGTCGATTGGGAGGAACGAATCGACATGCAGCGGATGCGCGAGGAGCGCAAGGAGCGCGCTCTCACTCGGATGCGCGAAGCGGGACTGGGGAGCATGCTCCTCATCAACGACCCGAACGTCCGCTACGTGACGGGGCTCGCCATGACGGGCGGGTCCGGGGCCGACCACTACACCCTGCTCACCGAGGACGGCGATATCGTCCACTGGGACACGGCGGACCACGCGAGCAACCAACAGTTCAACTGCCCGTGGATTTCCGACATCCGCTACGCCTGCCCCGGCCTCGGGAACGTCCCGCGAGCGTCCGGGCGCGACTCCGCCCGCGACTGGTTGAAGGACAAGATGGCCGGACTCGTCTACGAGGCGATGGAGGAGTACGGCGTGGCGAAGGAACCGATGGGAATCGACATCGGCAACGCTCCCCTCATCTCGAAGTTCGAGGACCGCGGCGTGGACGTCCGCACCGACGAGTGCGCGAAGGTAATGGAGGACGCCCGCAAGGTGAAGACGCGCGACGAAATCGAGTGTCTGCGGATGGTCGCCGCGCTCTGTGAAGCGGGCTTCCAGCGCATCACGGAGACCGCAAAGCCGGGCGTCCGCGAGTCGGAAGTGTGGGGCGAAGCCACCCGCGAACTGTGGGGGCTCGGCGCGATGGTCCAAGGCGGCTACGTCACCTCCGGCCCGAACACGTGGCCGAAACACCAGGCGAACACCACGGACCGCATCATCCGTCCCGGCGACATCGTGTACGCCGACTTCTACAACATCGGCTTCATGGGCTATCGGTCCTGTTACTACCGAACCTTCAGCATGGGCGAGCCGACGCAAGCCCAGCAGGACGCCTACGAAACCGCCCGCGACAACCTCTACGACGTGCTGGAACGCATCAAACCCGGCGCGACCACGGACGAGATTTGCAAGGGCTTCCCGGACATGGAGGGCGAACACGCCGACTGGTACGACGCCACCGACCACTGGCAGATGACGACCAACCACTGGGCGCACGGCCTCGGTCTCCAACTGTACGAAGTGCCGCTCATCTGGCGCGGCATTTCGCCCGACCACCCCATCGAAATCGAGGAGGGCATGACGATGGCCGTCGAGACGATGGAACCCGCCGACAGACAGGGTGTCCGCGTCGAGGAGATGGTCGTCGTCCGCGAGAACGGCGTCGAGATTCTCAGCCAGTGGCCCGTCGAGGAAATCACGCAGATAGAGTATTGAGTCACAGTAACTGCGTTCGACGCTGTTTGTTTTCCTCGTTTTGTGTTCGCTCCTCTGCAACATCTATCTATAATTATTTTACTATAATATATCTTAGAATAAGATTTAAATATCTATGGTGATTAAAACTATATGTATGACTAGAAAAAGAAAAATTAATCGGAGGAGTATTCTCAAAAAAGCTGGTGCGTCGGCGATCGGCGCTGTCGCCCTCAGTAGTAGTGGCGTCATGGCAGAGGAGCCGGAGCACGACCGGGAACTCGAAAAGCAGTATCTGAATGAGGGAGCACTTCGGAGTACGCTCGCCTCCCGCGGACACGACGTGCTCGCTGAGCTGGCCGCACACGACATTATCGCACGACCGTCACCCGAGGTGTTCGATTTGGACACGAAACTCGACAGCACGCGAGTTGAAGCCTCGTGGGCCACCGACGGATGGACCGTCACGGAGTACACGAATCAGGAGGACGTTCGGACGGCTCATCTCATGTTTTCGAAGACAACCGACGAGTACGACCTCACCCTTCACATCCAACCGCAGGCCGAGAAGGAGTACGCGCTGGTCGAATCCAAAGCGTCCGATGAGGAGTTCGCCATCGACCCCTCACTCGACAGGACGAAATTCCCGCTGACGACCGACGGGGACGTGCAGGCGAGTAGTTGTTCGGACAGTTCATTCTGTACGGGAGAAATCTGCAAGGTTATCGGGGGCAGTCAGAGAGAATGTTACTCGAAACGTGCCTACATAACCTGCAATCAGCGAAACGGTAAGTGTCGCTGTTACTCGTCGGGTGAGGATTGTCCATATTCCGAAGGCCTCAAGGCCTGTTACATGTCGTGTTAGATTCGGGCGGATAATTTCCGTCTTTTGACGAAACGATCGGCCCGGTGCCGTCTGCAGAAACGTTCCTTTTTTCGAACCGTTCCACGCACCAGCCACCGGCTCAGTCTGCCTTCGAAGATTCGGCACTTCCAGCGGCGCGTCCGTCGATATAGCCCCGAATCCCGCCGACGACTCGCGGCCACTTCACGAGGAGGAAGCCACAGAGGATGGCGAGGAAACCGCCCCCCGTCGTCGGGGTGAGTCCCTCGCCCAAGACGACCCAGCCGAAGACGGCGGCGAAGGGCGGGATGACGTACTCGATGAGTCCCATCTCTATCGGGCCGAGGCGGTGGAGGAGACGGAAGTAGACGAGGAACCCCAGCGCGCCGGGAACGACGGCGAGGTAGAGCACCCAGACGAACGAACTCGTCGTCGGTGCGGCGGCGGCGAACCCTTGCCCCGGAACGACGAACGCCGCGGCGTCGAGCGCGAGCGCGCCGACCGCGAGCATCCACGCTTGGAGGGAAAGCCCGGCGAGTCCGGCGTCGTCCTCGTCGGTGAACACGGCCCCGACGACCCACGCGACGGCGGCCCCGAGGACGAACCAGACGCCCACGTCGCTGAGGAACCCCCCCGCGCTCGGGTTTGCGATGAGGACGACGCCGACGAATCCGAGGAGGACGCCGACGGCACCCCGCGCGGAGATGGATTCCTCCGGGCGGAACGCCGAGGTGACGACGGGCGTGAGAACCGGGACGAGGCCGAGGAGGGTCGATGCGACTGCGCTCGTGACGTACACCTGCCCGGCGAAGAGGAGCGCGTGATGCAGGCCGATGTTGAACACGCCGCCGACGAGGACGGGCGTCCAGTCACCCCGCCCACGCGGTCGGAGCGAGCGCCCGGTCGCGGCGGCGACGGCGAAGAGGACGAACGCGGCCAAACTGAAGCGGACGGCGGCGAGAGCGACCGGCGGAAACCCGTCGAGCGCCGCCTTCGTCGCGGGGAACGCGGTCCCCCACACGGCGGCGAGCGAGAGATAGAGAGCGATGTCACGACGGCTAGCCATTATCGGCATCTGGTCGTTGGTACTTAGATGGGTTTCGATACGAAACGATGAGGTGAATGGGGATTTCTTTTGTAAGTGTTCCAGTCTCGATGGGTACCTCTTTGAAAATTCTAACAACGCTCGTTACGGATAGAATCTGCTTTCGAGGTCCGTTCCGTCTCTCTGATGGCCTCGAAAGCCGTCGGGTAGTGTGCCCTCTCGCTCGTCCCAGCGCGCGTCACAGGGAAATCCGAGCACTCTCGAAACGAGAGAGAGGTGTAACTGAAACAGGCCCCGAATCATCAAAATAAGCCGAAAAAGAAACCATATTCGGTTACATATGTCGGAATTAGATACATACACTTATTGGGAACCGTAACGGTTCTTAACGCGGGATGTCGACAAAATCAGCCAGTGAACGCAAAACCGAGATTCAACAACGCCACGAAACCGCCGCCGCCGAAGTCGTCCCGAGCGAACTGAAGCTGTACATCGGCGGGGAGTGGGTCGAAAGCGCCTCCGGCGAGACGTTTCAGACGAGAGACCCGACGACGGGCGAGGTACTGGCCGACGTACAAGCCGGAAATGCGGACGATATCGACCGCGCAGTCGAGGCCGCGTGGGAGGCGTACGACGAAACGTGGTCGGACTACTCCACCGCAGATCGACAGGAAGTCCTCGAAACCATCGCCGACAGAGTGGAGGCGAAAAAACAGGAGTTCGCCACGCTCGAATCGCTCGACAACGGCAAGCCGATTACCGAGGCGCGAATCGACATGGGACTCGTTGCCGACCACTTCCGGTACTTCGCCGGAGCGGCGCGGACGAACGAGGGGACGACCGTTCCGACGGACGACAGCCGACACGTACAGACCATCCGCGAACCCTACGGCGTCGTCGGACAGATTATCCCGTGGAACTTCCCGCTGCTGATGGCGGCGTGGAAACTGGGTCCGGCCCTCTCCGCCGGAAACGCCGTCGTCCTGAAACCGGCAGAGGAGACGCCGTTGACCGTTCTCAAACTGATGGAGGAGATAGACGACGTGCTTCCGGACGGCGTCGTCAACGTCGTCACCGGATACGGTCGGGAGGCCGGTGAACCGCTCACCCAGCACTCCGACGTGCGGAAACTCGCGTTCACCGGTTCGACGGAAGTCGGCAAATCCGTGATGAAGAACGCGGCGGACAACGTCGCCGACCTGACGCTCGAACTCGGCGGTAAGAGTCCGCTCGTCGTCTTCCCCGATGCCGATTTGGACAGGGCGGTTCAGACCACGATCATCTCCATCTTCTTCAACACGGGCGAGTGTTGCTGTGCGGGGTCGCGTTTGTTCCTCCACACCGACATCAAAGACCAGTTCGTGGAGAAGTTGGCCGCGGCCGCGGAAGACCTCACGGTCGGCGACCCGCTCCTCGACAGCACCGACCTCGGTCCGAAGGTGACACAGGAGCAGGTGGACCGAACCATGGAGTACATCGAGACCGCCCGCGACTCCGGTGCCACGTTCGTTACCGGCGGCGAGGCACCGGACGACGAGGCGTTGGAGAACGGTTGTTTCGTCGCCCCGACGCTCATCGACGACATCGACCACGACAATAAAGCAGTGCAGGAGGAAATCTTCGGTCCCGTTCAGGAAGTGTTCGAGTGGACGGACTACGACGAGATGATAGAGCGGGCGAACGACGTGGAGTACGGTCTCGCGGCGGGCGTCATCACGAACGACGTAACGAAGGCCTACGAAACCGCGAAGGACATCGAGGCGGGCAACATCTGGGTCAACCAGTACAACGACTTCCCCGCCGGACAGCCGTTCGGCGGCTACAAACAGTCCGGAATCGGACGCGAGACGGCGTTCGAAGCGGTCGAACACTACACCCAGACGAAGACCATCAACCTCTCGCTGAACTGACAGCGATAATCGTCTTTTTCGGAGCCGGGTTCGTGGCGATTTGAGCGATTCCGGGCTTCGAAGTACCCCCCGTCACAACCGAAATCGCAGTTGAGTGACTCACCCGCTCGCGGTCCGACTCTCATTCACGAACCATTACGTTCTCACGAATCAAACCGATTCTTCATGAGCGACGACACTCCCGACTACCGGACACAAGTGGAAAGCGCCTATCCGGAACTCCAGTCCATCGAGGACGACGAATTGCGCGAGAAGGTCATCGAGGCGTGGGTGCTCGGCCTCGAACGCGGCGGCTGGAAGGACATCGAGGACATTCCCTACGCGTGGAACATCCACGAGAAGACGAACGTGGAACACGTCCGCGGCGTGACGCGCATCGCCATGCGCTCTGCGGAGGAACAGCGCGAGTTCCACGGGGCCGACCCGGACGAGGATACCATCATCGCGGCGTGTCTGCTCCACGACGTCGGCAAGTGCTACGAGTACGTGGATTTCGCGGACGAGGACCAACTGCTCGACCCCGACCCGACCTACGCCACGGAGGAGATTCCTCACTCCCTGTCGGGGTACGCGCTGGCCCACGAGGTCGGCTGTCCGATTTCGGTCCAGCGCGCGATTCCGCACTTCCTCGGCGAGATTCCGACGCGCACGCTGGAAGCCGAGTTGGTCAAGAGCGCGAACTCTGCGAGTTCGAACGCCATCACTCAGTCCGCGATGGGCATCACGCTCCAGGAGTGGGTCGAGAAGTACAGCCAAACGCAGTGAAGTCCGACGGCACTCGGACTCAGAGCCACTTCCGACGGGACGATACGATGTCAACACCGGGGCTGTAGTAGCAAATCGGGTCCCCGTCCGGGTGGGCGAAGTTGTTCGCCCGGAAACTCTCGTTCACGCCGAACTCGACCGTCGCCGGGTACAGCGACCACACGTCGTGGTCCACGTTCGCGTAGCCGATTTTTCCACCCCGGCCGCCGACGTAGAACCGGTAGCGCTCGGTGAGGAACGCGGCCAGCGAGTCGGGGTCGGCGTCGAGTCGCCCGCCGGTCGGTTCGTAGCGCGCGTCGAACCGCAGCGGTTGGTCGCCGGGATGGGTGCGACGACTCCGGAAGCGAACTGCACCGTCCCGTTCCGCCATCTCGATGGTCGCGTTGTAGTACGGCAGTCCGAAGGCGAGACGGGCACCGAGCACGGACAGCAGACCGTCCGCGTCGAGGCTATAGAAGAAGACGGCGGGTCGGTCCTCCCCCGGAACGGTGACGTAGGTTCGGAGGTTGAGTTCGGGCAAGGACACGCCGACGGCGGCGGGAAGCCCCCGCGGACGAACCGCGACGTTCGTGAAGGGAACGACGCTGAGCCACGCTTTCCCATCGTACGTGTCCACCTCCAACCCTTCCGGAAGTCCTCGCTCCACGATTTCCGGTTCGACCGGCCAGTTGGCGAACAGCAGTCGTCGCCATCCCATCTCGATGCCGAGCATTGGGACGTACTTGGAAACGGTCGCAAAAAGCAGTTCCGTCGTTCGATTCGTCCCCTCAGACCGTCTCCAGTCCGTTCTCCTCGCGGAGCACGTTGATGTACGACCGGAACCCGCTCTCCAGGTCGTAGCGCGGTTCGTAACCCAAATCCTCTTGAATCGCGGTCATGTCGAGCTTCTGGGTCCACGGGAGTTTGCCCTCGTCGGACACCTCCAAGTCGGCGTCGGGCACGATTTTCTCGACCGTCTCGGCGGCCTCACGAATCGTCGCCACGGTGCCGCGAACGTTGTAGACGCGCTGGTTCAGGTCCTCGTCCGGCGTGAACGCCGCGCGGCGGAACGCCTGTGCGATGTCTTCGACGTGCTGCCAGTCGATGACTTGATCACCGTACTTGACGCTGAACGGTTCGCCGAGCGCGGGCTTTTCGATGATATTTGCGAGGAACGCAGAGCCACCCGTTTCGCGGTACGGACCGTAGGCGACGGTCGGTCGGAGCGCGACGTGCGAGAGGTCGTGGTCCTCGAAGTACACCCTCGCTTGATGTTCGTTGAACTCCTTGCTCGCACCGTAGAGCGTATCGGGGTACACGAGGTCGTCCTCGGTCACCCAGTCGTCGTCGTAGTTCGCGGGCGGTGCGAACACGGCGGCGCTGGACGCCCACGCCACGCGCTCCACTTGGTCGGAGAACGTGCGCGCCGCCTCGAAGATGGTGTTCGTGCCGCGAACGTTCACGTCGATGGCGAGGCGAGGGTTCTCGCGCGCCGTCGTCGTGAGCAGCGCCGCGAGGTGAACGATTCGCGTCGCATCGGTCTCGCGCACCACGCGGAACACGTCCGTCGAGTCGGTGATGTCGCCGCGGCGAATCTCCACGTCGTCCGCGATGCCGAGTTTCTCCAAGATGCGCGTGTCCGTCGAAAGGTCGTAGGCAACCACGTCGTGGCCGTGGTCGAGCAGTTCCTTCGCCGTGTACGACCCGATGAAGCCTGTCCCGCCAGTGACGAGCACCGTCTCGCTTTGCGCCATGGTTTTTTACTCTCCGGCTGGCAAGAAAAGGTTTCCTTCCTGTTTTTTCGTGACGGGGTGCGAACCGGGGTACTCGTGTCTCCTTGCGTTCGTCTCTGACCGCGATTCGAACTGGCGTACATTCTTACGTGATGACGCGGAATTTCTGCGTGATGAACCTACGCGAGGACCGGCTCGTTATCTCGAAGCAACTCACTGAACTCGACGAGGAGGTGATTGAATTCACCGGTGTCCTCGAAGACGTAGGCATATCATACGTTATCGTCAGTGGCTACCTCGCCATCCTCACCGGACGCTCCCGTTCAACCGAGGACATAGACATCATCCTCGAACCCCTTTCCGAGTCGAAGACTGAAACTCTGGTGTCGACATTGAAAGACCGTGGCTACTGGGGAATGGCGATGCCGCTCGATAGTATGTACGAGATGCTGAGCGACGGCGACCGAATTCGCGTCGCCGAGGAGGAAACGATGATTCCCAACTTCGAAGTGTGGTTTGCAGGCTCTTCTCTCGAACGAACCGCCTCCGAACCCCGCTTGTCGCCGACTTCGGTCAGAACACCCTCAATGTCAGCCCAATCGAGTTGCAAATCGCGTACAAATTACAACTCGCACAGGGTGCTGACAGCGTCACTGGTAAGGACTTCGAGGACGCCTTACACCTCTTCCTGACATTCAGGGAGCAACTTAATACGGACGAACTCGAACGTCACGTCAACGAACTCGGAGTGAAACGATACTATGACGAACTCCAAAGCGCGTGACGCCGAAGATCGACGAGCGTTCATCAAGCAGTGGGCCGAGTACGTTCGCACCCACGACGACGAGGAGTGGTCGCGCCAGCAGAAGACGGTCGTCGATTCGCAACTCCAGTCCGCGAGGGAACTCGCCGCGAAGGGTGAAACCGACCCCGCCGAGTTCGTCCGAAAGCGGGACGAAATCGCGCGGAAAAACGCCGACTGATTTTACTCGTGTAATCCGCCCGTTTCGGCGTAGAACGAGGATTCCAGCTGTTCGGCCATGTCCTCCTCGCGGTCGATTCGCGCGTCGATGACGAACGGAACGTCGCTTTCTTTCCCCGTTCGAAGCGCGTCGGCGAGTTCTTCGGGGGTCACCGCCCGCGTCCCGTCCGCGCCGAAGCCCTCGGCGACCGTGACGAAATCCGTATCGTGGAATTCGACGCCCGCGATGTCGCCGTCTTCCTCCTGCATCTGGCGCACCATGCCGAGACTGGTGTCGTTCAGCACGACGAACGTCGGCGCGACGCCGTTCTCGACGGCGATTTCGACGCTGGTCATGGTCATGGTGAAGCCGCCGTCGCCCGCGACGCCGATGACGTCCTTGTCGGTGGTGATGGCGGCGCTGACCGCGGCCGGGGCGGACCACCCCATCCCGCCGACGCCTCCCGACCCGAAGTAGGTCCGAACGGCGGGCGTCTGGAGGTAGTTCAATAGCCAGAATCGGTTGTTGCCCGAGTCGGCCGTGACGATGGTGTCCTCGTCCACCATCGCCTCGATTTCCTTCACCGCGCGCTGCGGTTTGATGGGCGAGGCGTCGCTCTCGCATTTCTCGGTGAAAAACGACTCCCGCGCGGTTTCCGCCCGGTCGCGCGCCCAGTCGTTGTCGGCGCTCCCGGCGTCCGATAGCGCCCGAAGGCTCTCCTTCGCGTCGCCGATGAGTCCCACGTCGGCGGGGTACACCCACCCCGCGTTTCGCGTGTCGATGTCGGCGTGGATGATGGTCTGTTCGTCCGGGCGGATGAACGAGGGTGCCTGCCAGTTGGTGTCCATCGGGTTCATCCGGCAGCCGACGACGAGCAGGGTGTCGGCCTCGCTGACGACCCGATTCGCGCCTTCGTGGCCGAACGACCCGATGACGCCCGCCGCGAGGTCGTGCGTCTCGGGAATCGTCGATTTGCCGAGATAGGAGGTCGTAACGATTGCATCGTACGCATCCGCGACGTCCCGGAGTTCGTCGTAGGCTCCCGCCGAGTGGACGCCGTTCCCGGCGATGATAACGGGACGCTCCGCGGATTCGAGTGCCTCGACCGCCGCGCTCACGTCGCGGTCGGTCGGCTTGGACTCCCAGTTTCGAACCTGCTCCTCGCTGTCCCAGACAGGCGGTATCGGGTTTTCGGGGACGTCATCCGTAATGGCGTTGCCGTCGAGGATGACGGCCGTCGGTCCCGACCGGCCCGCCGTCGAGTGTTTGAACGCGAGTTGGACGCTTCGTATGGTCTCGGTCGGCGTGCGCGGGAACCAGTGTTCTTTGGTCACGCCGTCCAGAATCTTCGGGAGCGAGAGCCCGCCGTAGTCGCCGCGTGACTGCTGATAGGGCGCGAGCGTCGAGTAGTCGCCGCGCTCGCTCGCTTCGGTCAAGACCACCATCGGTGAGGAGGCGAGCCGGGCCTCCATCTGTCCGATGACGCCGAGGCTCCCTATCCACGGTCCCTGTCCGGCCAGCACGGCGGGCTTGCCGTGGAGGCGGCCGTACATCTCGGCCATCACGCTTCCCTCGCGTTCGTCGCGCGGGCGAACCACGTCCACGCTCGACTCGGGGAGGTCGTCGAGCAACTCGATGACGCGCCCGCCCGGATAGCCGAACACGTACTCCACGCCCAGCGATTCGAGGACGGAAACCAGCGCTTCGCTCGTCGTCTCTCCCGCACCGTCGTCGAGGCCTGTCATGCTACTCGAATCCACCCGCTCTCGTCTCTTTGTTCTGTCGATTATCACGGTCGTTTCTGTAAAATCCGGCTCGATTCGGGCGACCGTTTATAGTCGGGACCGGCTAGGGTGTCTCCAGTGAAGCGAAACGACCGAACCATCCTCGGCCTGACCATGCTGGCCCACGCGATGGTTCACACCTACGAACTCTCCCTTCCCATCCTCATCCCGGTCTGGCTCGTCGAGTTCGGCGCGTCGAAGGCCACGCTCGGGGTCGTCCTCTCGCTCGGCTACGCGCTGTTCGGCATCGGTGCGCTGCCCGGCGGCGTCCTCTCCGATAGCTACGGCTCCCGCCGACTCATCGTCGTCTGTCTGCTCGGCATGGGTGGGTCGTTTCTCCTCCTCTCGTTCGCCCCGACGCTCCCCGTCATCGCGCTTGCGCTCCTGTTGTGGGGGACGGCGGCGAGCGTCTATCACCCGTCCGGCCTCTCGTTGCTGAGCACCGGCATCGAACCCGACGACCAGGGGAGCGCCTTCGCGTACCACGGCATCGCCGGAAACGTCGGTATCGCCTTCGGCCCGTTGGCGACGACGCTCCTCCTGCTCGCGTTCGGCTGGCGGACCGTCGTCGCCGTCCTCGCGGTTCCCGCCCTCGTCGCCGCCGTGGTCGCGTTTCGAACGTCCATCGACGAGACGGCGGCGGTCGAGACGGAAACGCGTGCGCGGGATTCGAGCGCGGAGCGAACCACCCGTACCGACGGCGGCCTCACCTCGATTTCGGACCTCCTTTCCGCCTCTCGGTCGCTCTTTTCGGGCTGGTTCGTCGCCGTCTTCGGCGTCGTCATGCTCTCCGGACTGTACTACCGCGGCGTATTGACCTTCCTCCCGGACCTCCTCTCGGGCCTCTCGCTCTTCGCGCCCATCGACGTTGCCGGAAAATCGCTCGAACCGGCGCGCTACCTCTACGCCGGACTCCTCACCGTCGGGATGGTCGGACAGTTCGCGGGCGGCAAACTCACCGACCGCGTGGAAAACACCGCCGCCATCGCGGTCGCCTTCGGCACGTTGGCGCTCATCGCGCTCGTGTTCGTCCCCGCCGCGGACGCCGGGCTCGTCCCCCTGCTCGTCGTCAGTTTCGCGCTCGGATTCTGGCTGTTCGCGGTGCAACCGCTGTATCAGGCGACCGTCGCCGAGTTCACGCCGCCCGACGCCCGCGGTCTTTCATACGGCTACACCTATCTCGGCGTGTTTGGAATCGGCGCGCTCGGTGCGGCCGTCGCTGGCTACGTGCTCCAGTACTATTCGCCGACGGTCCTGTTCCTCGTCCTCGCGGGATTCGCGACGGTCGCGTCCCTACTCGGCGTCTTGCTCTCGCTTCGAGCGGGGTCAGAGTTGGTTTGAGTTGACGTGCTTGCCGACCTCCTCCATCACCTTCCGCTCCGCACGGGCGAGGTGTTCCCACGCCGTCGTGGATGCGATGCCGACGGTATCGGCGATGTCCTCGATGCTGGTCTCCTTCTTCGGTCGGTAGTAGCCGAGGTCGATGGCCGTACCGAGCACCTCTCGCTGTCGTCCCGTGAGTTCGTGGACGACGCGCGAGAACTCCAACTGCTCCTGTTCTGCGACGGTCCCGAGTTCGACGTTTCGAACGAGGTCGGTCTCGTTCCCGGCGCGTTCGAGCGACTCGACGATTTCGTTTAGGTCGTCCGCGTCGTCCAGATACAACGTCCAGCGTTCCCACCCGGCGGCTATCGTCGCTCCGGTTCGGTAGTGGACGCCCAAGTCGGTCAACCGCTGTGAGATGCTGTCCCACTGGTAGCTGTCGATGGTGACGGCGACGAGGACTCGCGGCACGTCGAGCGGCGTCAACGCGTCCACGTCCAGTACGGGTTCCGCGGCCTCGAACTCGTCGAGGAAGCCCGCAATCGACGTTTCCGGGCCGGTTATTTCGATGATGCGTTTTCGCTCCGCGGCGCTTCCCGTCATCGACGAGACGGAGCGAATCGTGATGGCCGGGTAATCGGCGCTGATGTCGCTCTCCGGCTCGCCGTGGTGACGTATCCGAAGCGTCACTTCTCGCATAACTACAATCGAGGAAACCGAATGTGTTGAACCTTTGTATCCACTCTAGTTATCCTTCTGCATCGTATATTGTATGTTTCTATCATTTTCATATTCGATTCTTTGACAACCGAATCTATACGGGTATCCAACGAAGGGGGCTGTTCATCTGTACCATACTACCATGGGAAACAGTGGCAAAATTTCGGACGGAGCCCTCAGTGGCCCGGTTATCGACCGTCGGACGACCGTCAAACTGCTCGGTGCGGCAGGTATCACTAGCCTGGCCGGTTGTACGAGCGGCGGTGACGACAACGGCGACGGTGGCAGCGGTGGCGATGGTGGAACTGACGACGGTGGCAACGGCACGACCGACGTTCCCTCGGACGACCAGCGCGGTGGACGGTTGACGGCCGGGTGGTTCACCGGCAGCATCGACGTGCTCGACCCGCCGTACATCAGCGTCGGCCAGTACTTCCAGGTGGCCGCCAACGTGTTCAACGGCCTCGTCACGCTCAAAAAGGATCTGACCATTCGGGGCGACCTCGCCAAGGACTGGGAGGTCAGCAACGGCGGGAAGAAGATCACCTTCGACCTGCGTACGGGCGTGAAGTTCCACAACGGCACCGACTTCACCGCCGAGGACGTGAAATACACCATCAATCGGACGATTTCGGAGGAAGCTCCCGCCGCCTCGAAACTCGGGTCGCTCAAGCCGGTGGACGACGGCGGCGTCGTGGTCAAGGACGACCACACGGTCGAACTCAACTTCGAGGAACCGATGGCACCCGCCCTCGTCTACCTCACGCGCGGACCGGGCCGCGCCGCGACCATCGTCAACAAGGAGGCTATCGAAAAGATGGGCGCGGACCAGTACAAGGTGACGCCGGTCGGGACCGGTCCGTTCGAGGTCTCGAAACACGAAATCGGCTCCGGTATCACCCTCGACGCGTTCGAGGACTACTTCGAAACCGACAGCGACGGAAACGCGCTCCCGTACTTGGACGGCATCGACATCAAGCCGATTCCCGAACCCGCGACGCTCGTGAACGCGCTTCGGAGCGGCGACATCGACTTCGCCAACCTCGTGCCCCTCCAGAACGTGAAGAAGGTCGAGTCGGCGAGCGGCGTGACGAAACTGGAAGCGCCGGGAATCAACTGGTATGGATTTGCCATGAACGAGCGTCGGAAGCCGTTCGACTCGAAGAAGGCCCGCATGGGTATCGCGAAATCCATCGACAATCAGGCGTACGTGGACGCGGCCTACTTCGGCAACGCGCTCCCCGACACGGGTCCGATCAACAAGGCGACGAACTGGGTCTGGCGCGACGACAAGCCGACCGACCAGCAGTACGACCCCGAAGCGGGCAAACAGCTCATCAAGGAGGCGGGTGCCGAAGGGGCGTCCTTCTCCATCCTGACGACCGAAAGCAGTCTCCGCGGTGCGAAGGCAATGCGCCAACAGCTGAACAAGGCCGGGTTCGACGTGAGCATCGAACAGGTGACGAGTTCGTCCTACTGGGAACGCTACGAGAAGGGTAACTACGACACGACCATCAGCGGCAGCGTCGGCGACCCCGACCCGGAGCAGTCGCTTTGGAACTTCTACCGTAAGCCCGACGACGGGGGCGCGTGGAACTGGGTGAACTTCGAGGACGACAAGGCACACAACCTGCTCGCAGAACAGCGGAAAGCGCTCGACCGGGACGAGCGCAAGAAGCTCCTGCAGGAACTCGAAGACCACCTCATCAAGCAGGTCCCGCACGCCTACCTGATGCACCAGAACGACATCGCGGCGAAACGCTCGAACATGAAGGGATTCACCCACATCCCGTTCATGCGTAACTTCCACACGACGTGGGTCGAGGAATAGATGCGCCAGTACGTCGCAAAGCGGGTCGCACACGCCATCTTTATCATGTGGTTGGTGGCGACCACGGTCTTCTTCGGCCTGCGCCTGATTCCGGGCGGTCCGGTTCGGACCATGCTCGGGCAGGAAGCGACACCGAAAGCGGTTGCGGCGCTGCGGGCGAAACTCGGCCTGAACCAGCCGCTGTACGTCCAGTATTTCGACTGGCTGAAGGAGATGCTCACGCTGCACTTCGGCCAGAGCCTGAGCACCGGCCAGCCGGTTTCGACGCTGGTCTCGCAGGCCGCACCGAAGACCCTCTCCATCGCGATTCTCGCCATCATCATCGGCCTCGGTGTCGCCATCCCGACCGGAATCATCAGCGCCACGCGCAAGGGCGAACCGGTCGATTACGCGGCGACGGTGACGGCGTTCCTCGGCGTTTCCATGCCCGCGTTCTTCGTCGGCATCCTGCTCGCGCTGGTGTTCGGCGTCTGGCTGAACCTGCTTCCCGTCTTCGGCTACACGCCGCCGAGCGAGGGACTCGTCCCGTGGCTGGAGAGCGTCCTACTCCCCGGCATCGCGGTCGGCCTGCCGTACGCCGCCGTCGTCATGCGGATGATGCGCTCGTCGTTACTGGAAGTGCTGAACGAACCGTACATGCGAACCGCCCGAGCGAAGGGCGTCAACGGTCGCGTGATGCTGTTCAAACACGCGCTCCAGAACGCGCTCATCCCCGTCATCACCGTCGCCGGGATTCAACTCGCGCTGGTGTTAGTCGGCAGCGTCACGGTCGAACTCGTCTTCGGGATTCAGGGACTCGGCAGACTGCTCGTGGATTCGATGCTCGACCGTAACTACCCGGTGACGCAAGCGGTCATCCTCATCGTCGCCGCGGTGATGGTGTTCACGAACCTCGCGGTGGACCTCGTGTACACCGTCATCGACCCGCGCATCGGCTACGGAGGGAACCAATGACGGAACACACCGATTCGAACGTCGGCCACAATGCGACCACCGAGTCCGGCGCTCCTGTTGAATCGGGACCCATCGACGTCCCGCCAGAATATCGGGAGGAAGAACACTACGAGGAACACAAATCGACGCGCCAACGCCTCGTCGAGGGGCTACTGGCCGACAAGATGGCGTTGTTCGGTGCCGTGGTCGTCTTGTTGTTCGTCTTCGTCGCAATCTTCGCGCCGGTCGTCGCACCCCACGACCCCGAGGCCACGTTCGGCTTCATGAAAGCGCCGAACTCCCACTCCGTGGGCAACTACGACGGCGCGCCCGGAACCGAATCCGTGTGGCATCCGCTCGGGACGGACTCGTTCGGGCACGACATCCTCTCGCGCATGATCTACGGTGCGCGGGTTTCGCTGCTCGTGGCCCTCTCGACGGTCGCCGTGGCGTTCACGCTCGGCACGTCCATCGGCCTCCTCGCCGGATTCTACGGCGGCTGGGTCGATAGCGTGCTGATGCGCTACGTCGACTTTCAGTGGGCGTTCCCCGAACTCATCCTCGGGGTCGGTATCATCGCCATCTCCGGCGGGTTGGGCATCACGAACGTCGTCATCGCCATCGGTATCGCGTATATCGACGACTTCGCCCGCCTCGTTCGGGGCGAGGTGCTGTCGCTCCGCGAGGAGGAGTACGTCATGGCGGCCCGCGCCATCGGCATGACCGACAAGCGGATCATGACGCGGGAAATCCTGCCGAACGCGGTCGCGCCGCTCATCGTGCAGGCGACGCTCATGATTCCGCTCGCCATCCTCGCCGAGGCGGGCCTCTCGTTCCTCGGTCTGGGCGTCAAACCGACGACGCCCACGTGGGGGCTGTTGCTCTCGGACGGGCGGCAGTTCATCGGCGAGGCGTGGTGGATAAGCGTCATGCCCGGCCTCGCCATCATGCTGGTAGTCCTCGCGTTCAACATGCTCGGCGACGGTCTCCGCGACATCTTCGACGTGAGCGACGGGGAGGTCGAGAGCCGATGACCGTCCTCGAAGTCGACGGGCTTCACACCCGATTCCCGACCCCCAGAGGGACGGTGGACGCGGTGAACGAGGTGGACTTGCGCATCGAACCCGGCGAAATCGTCGGTCTCGTCGGGGAAAGCGGGTCGGGAAAGAGCGTCCTCGCGGAGAGCATCATGGGCATCGTCGAGGAACCGGGCGAAATCGCGTCGGGCGACATTCGACTCCACGGGGAGTCGCTGCTCGACCTGCCCGAATCGAAGCGCCGTGAAATCCGCGGCGGGACGATTTCGATGGTGTTCCAAGACCCGATGAACAGCCTCAACCCGACGCTGACCGTCGGCGAGCAGATCGCCGAGATGGTCCGACTCCACCAACCCGTCGGCGAGTCGGTGAGCCTTCCGGCGGAACTCAAGCGAAAGCTCGTCGGGTCCTCGAAGAACGGTCAGGCGTGGCGGCGGGCCATCGAGATGCTCGAAAGCGTCGAGATTCCCGAGCCGGAGACGCGGGCGAGCGACTACCCCCACGAGTTCTCCGGCGGCATGCGCCAGCGGGCGATGATAGCCATGGCGCTGGCGGCCGAACCGGACCTGCTCATCGCAGACGAGCCGACGACGGCGCTCGACGTGACGATTCAGGCCCAAATCCTCGACGAACTCAGGGAGTTGAAGGACGCCTTCGACACGTCAATTCTGCTCATCACGCACGACCTCGCGGTCGTGTCCGAGGTGTGCGACCGGGTGAACGTGATGTACGCCGGGGAAATCGTCGAACGCGCCGACGCGACCGAGCTGTTCAGCGACCCGCAACACCCCTACACGCAGGGTCTCATCGCCAGTACGCCGCGTCTCGACGCGCCGATGGACAGCCTCGAACCGATAGACGGGAACGTTCCCGACCTCATCGACATCCCCTTCGCGTGCCACTTCGCGCCGCGCTGTCCCGAAGCCACGCGGGAGTGTTACGAAATCGACCCGAACTTCCGACCGGTCGATGCTGACACGGACGGCGAATCGAACGACCACGTTGCGGCGTGTCTGCGCCGCGGACCCACGGAGGAACGACTATGAGCATGCAGCTAACGAGCGCCGACGAGACGTCCGACACCGAACCGTTGCTCGCCGTTCGCGGCCTGAAAAAGCACTTCGACCAGTCGGGGGGCGTCCTCGACAGACTGGTCGGCGACACGGCGAGCGTCCGCGCCGTCGATGGCGTCGATCTGACGGTCACCGAGGGCGAGACGCTCGCCATCGTGGGAGAGTCCGGCTGTGGCAAATCGACGCTCGGTCGGACGATTCTCAACCTGCACGACGCGACCGACGGGTCGGTCGAATATCGCGGGACGAACCTCTCCGAGCTCTCACAGCAGGAGATGCGACCGTACCGGCGCGACCTGCAGATGATATTCCAGGACCCCCTGGCGTCGCTGAATCCGCGCCAGACAGTCGGCGAAATCATCACCGCGCCGATGGAGGTCCACGGCATCGGCGACAGCGACGAGGGCCGACTGGAGCGGACGAAAGACCTCCTCCGGCGCGTCGGATTGAAGGCCGGACACATCGAACGCTACCCGAACCAGTTCTCGGGGGGACAACAGCAGCGCGTCGGTATCGCCCGCGCGCTCGCACTCGAGCCCGAACTGATAATCGCGGACGAACCCGTTTCGGCGCTGGACGTGTCCGTGCAGGCCCAGATTCTCAACCTCCTGGACGAACTTCAGGACGACCTCGGCCTGTCGCTCGTGTTCATCGCGCACAACCTCTCGGTCGTGCGCCACGTCGCCGACCGGGTGGCCGTGATGTACCTCGGTCGAATCGTGGAGACCGCACCCGTCGCGGAACTCTACGAGAATCCACAGCATCCGTACACGAAATCGCTGCTGTCGGCGGTGCCCCGCATCGACCCGGCGGACCGCGACGAGCGAATCATCCTCGAAGGGTCGGTTCCGTCGCCGTTGGACCCGCCGTCCGGCTGTCGGTTCCACACGCGCTGTCCGATGGTGATTCCGCCCGAGGACTGGGCGGGCACCGACGAGGCGTTCCGCGCGGCCTTCGCGTTCAGGAACCACGTGCTGTCGGGCGAACTCGACCCGGACGCCGCGCGGACCCGTCTCGAAGCCGAGGGGCGCGAGACGGACGATTCGAGCGTGGCGTCGTACCTCGTGGCGCAACTGCTTCCGGGCGACCCGGAGGCCTTGCCGTCGGACGCGGGCGAGGCCGTTCGCTCGGCGGCGGACGCGTTGGCCGCCGCCGACCACGAACGCGCGAACGAAATCGTCGAAAACGCGTTTCCGTCGCCGTGCGAACGCGAGACGCCACAGCCGACCGACGCGGGAGACGGACACGCCGCGGCGTGCCACCGCGTTACTTCGCAGGGTTCCTGACGAAATCGCGGATTCTCTTCGTCGTTCGTCCCTCGGCCGGACGTATCTGTCATCCACCGTCCGGCGTCCGGTCATCACGCCGGACCGGGGACGACGAAAACTCGGTGCTGAAGCGCTTCGTGGCGATTCCTCATGGCCGCTGTCTGATGAGGGAGATGAGTTCCCTCGCATCCTTGAGTTTCTTCAGTCGCACCTCCTCCTCGATGTTCGGGGAGTCCAACCCCTCCAGTGCGGTCAGGGCGCGGTCGATGCCGTGGATGCTCCGAACGAGTCGCTCTCCCTCCTCGACCGCTATCTCTCCACGGTCGATTCGCTGTTTTCGGGCGAGACGCTCGCGTTTGAGTTTCGTCTTCATCTCCTCGATGGCATCGCGTTCGCTCTCGGGAATCGCTTCGAGGCGCTTGCACTCGAAGACGAACTCTTGGACGTCTATCGTCGTTCCCTGTATCGTGAGTTCGTCGACCATCTGCTTTCCGACGGTCGCCGATGGACGCTGAATCCGGTCGAGGAGCCGCTGTCGTTGTCGTTCGTTCATGGGTTGTGGTGGTTCGACTTCATCTGTCAGTTCGACTGACGACGAAATATTCGTTCGGAGCAACGAATTCCTCCGACAGAACTGACACTAACGTTTTCCTTTCGAGGGACGAAGCTGCGAACGATGACCGACGGCGAACCGAACACGACCGGGGTCTTCGACTCGGTGAGCAACTCGACTCGGGTCGAAATCCTGCGAGCGCTGGCGGACGCACACGGCGATTCGCCGACCGACCCGTGGCTCGCGTACAGCGAACTTCGGGAGGTCGTCGGAATCCGTGACAACGGAAACTTCAACTACCACCTCGACCAACTCGGGGGCCTCGTCGTGAAGGGTTCGCCGGGGTACAGACTCTCGCGTATCGGGATGTCGGTCGTCTCGGCCATCTCTTCCGGCGTCTTCGACACCGAGTGGGCGTGGGGACCGATAGACGCACCCGGCCACTGTCGTCGCTGTGACGACCCACTGCAACTCCGCTACGAGGGCGGCATCCTGTGGCTCTCGTGTGGAATCGACGAGCATTCCGTTCCGCTTTCGATACCGCCGAGTCTTCTCGAATCGCATCCGGAGGGAAGCGAGACGGAAATCGTCGAACGAATCGCATTTCTCGAAAACCAGTGGGGGTCGCTCACCCGTCGCGGAATCTGTTCGGAGTGTCAGGGGTACGTCGAGGGGAGAATCGAGACCGTTCCCGAAGAACCCGAACACTACCATTACCACGGCCGCTGTCGTCGGTGCGGGTTCCACCACGGGATTCCGGTCGGGATGTTCCTCGCCAGCCATCCCGCCGTGACGAGTTTCTACTACGAGCGCGGCGTCGATGTCCTGACCACTCCGTTCTGGACGCTGGAGTTTTGCGCGCCCGGCCGCGAGACGGTGCTGTCCACGGACCCGCTCCGACTGGGTGTGGGCGCGAATCTGGACGGTGAAACCCTCTCCCTCACGCTGGACCGGGACGGAACCGTCGTCTCGACTGCGATAGCAGGGGCGTCCGCTGAAGAACCGTACAACGGCTGACGCCGCGTCCGGTCCTTCCGGACCGACTGCTGACCGTCCCTACTCGTCGGTCGGTTTCGATTCGCTCTCGTCGGTCGGTTTCGATTCGCTCTCGTCTGTCGTTTCTGATTCCTCTGCCACCGGAACCACGGTTCCGCCGCACTCCGGGCAGCCGTCGTGGCTCGTGTAGAGGCGCTTTCCGCAGTCCGTACACTCGTAACTCGCCTCTTCGGCCGCGACCGCCTCGGAGGTTTGTTTGAACTCCTCGACTTTCCGGCCGATGTTCTTGAACAGTCCCATCGTTATCGGCACAGAGGGGGATGGGAAGGATAAGTCTTGGTGAGCTGAGAACTCCGATACCGTGCGAACGGCGACCCGAATCGACCCGCTTTCCGCCCGATTCAGTCGAAAATCCGTTCCTTCGAGGACTCGCTGAAGCCGTCGCTCGCCGCTTTCGTCGTCTCGTAGACGCGCCGGAGTTCCGCTATCGGCTCCTTGTGTGCATCGACTCGCAAGTCGTGATAGGCCGTCGTTCGCGGCGCTTTGACCATCACCGCCGCCGAGGTGTGGCCGCGCTTGTCGCCCCCTGCCTCCTTCCCCGCGGCGAGGGCGTCGATGAGTCGGGAAACGAGGCCCTCTTCCTCGTTCTCCTCCTCGTTGCCCGCGGCGAACGTTTCGGCCAGCGCGTCCAGCGTCTCCTCGCCGACGAGCATGTTTCCGGCGACCGTGAGGTCTTTCTCATCGTGAACCCGATGCCCGAACCAGCCGTCACAGCCGTCGCCGGAGTGCGCGAAGGCGTTTCCCCGCGCGTCGAGTCCGTGCACCTGTCGGAGGTGGCTGTGGTCGTCCTGTTCGAGCAGTCCGGCCAGCGCGTCGTCCACGCCGAGGTCCGGCAGGAGCGCGACGCCCCGCCTGCCGAGGCGGACGTTGACGAAACTCTGCGTGCTGATAACGCCGTCGTGGGTGACGTACGGTGCGAGCGCGCCGACCGCGGGCGCGTCGGTGGCGACGGCGACGCCGAAACTGGTCCCTTCGTCGGTTTCCTCCCGGACGCAGATCGAGAAAGTCATATGCGTGTGGTTATCTCACACTCCGATAAGGGCCACCCCGGACCTATTTGGGGGGTACTTTAGGGTTGCATCCGAGTATGTCATGGTATGACGCAACCCGATTTGGATAGGTTTACTTCGCGGCGTTCGACCGTTTACGCGCCGAACGGTGTCGTCGCTACCAGTCAACCGCTCGCTTCGCAAGCGGGTGTCTCGATTCTGCAGCAGGGGGGGAACGCGTTCGACGCCGCCGTCGCCACTGCCGCGGCGCTCAACGTCGTCGAACCGACGAGTACCGGACTCGGCGGCGACGTGTTCGCGCTGTATCGCACCGCGGACGGCGACGTCGGCGCGATGCGAAGCTGTGGCGGAGCGCCCGCCGAGGCGACCATCGAAAACGTCCGCGCCTCGTTAAAAGCGCAGGATGACCCGTCGGAGTGGTACCCCGAGAACCGTGGGTACGCCGTGGACGGCACCGAGGACACGGACGACCTCGGCATGCCGTTCCTCGGCCCGCACGCCGTCACCGTCCCCGGAACCGCCCGCGGGTGGGAAGCGACGGTGGAGCGCTTCGGGAAGCTATCGCTCGAAGACGCGCTCCAACCCGCCATCGACTACGCCATCGGCGGCTATCCCGTCTCGGAAGTCATCGCCTCCCACTGGGTCGGCGCGGAGACTCTCTTCAAAACGGACCACGCCCGCGAGGCGTACCTGAAGGACGGAAAGGCACCGGAAGCGGGCGAGACGATGACGCTTCCCCGCCTCGGCGAGAGCCTCCGTCGAATCGCGGAGGAGGGCGCGGACGTGCTGTACGAGGGGGACATCGCCGAGAAAATCGCCGAGGAAGTACAATCGCAGGGCGGCTTCCTCACCGTGGAGGACCTCGCGGCGTTCGAACCCGAGTTTCCCGACCCGGTTTCGACGACGTACAACGGCGCTGAAATTTACGAACTGCCGCCGAACAATCAGGGCCTCATAGCGCTGGAGGCGCTCAACATCGCCGACGAACTCGGCGCGAGCGACCACCCCATCGACTCGCCCGAACGGGTTCACTACTTCGCAGAGGCGATGAAACTCGCGTTCCACGACGGCCACCGCTACATCACGGACCCCGAGTACGAGGAGGTTCCACCGCTGGCGTCCGACTCGTGGGCGAAGAAACGAGCAGAACACGTCGGCGAGAGCGCGAACCACGACGTTTCGTTCGGCGTGCCCGACGCGAACGCGGAGGACGCGGATACCGTCCTCCTCTGTGTCGCCGACGACGAGGGCAACGTCGTCTCGTTCATCAACTCCCGATTCGCCGGGTTCGGCTCCGGGCTGGTCGCCGGGGATACCGGCATCGCGCTCCAGAACCGCGGCGCGTCCTTCTCGCTGGACCCCGACCACCCGAACCACCTCGAACCCGGAAAGCGCCCGTTCCACACCCTGATTCCCGCGCTCGCCAAGTTCGACGACGACGACTGGGCCGCCTTCGGCGTGATGGGCGGCTACATGCAACCGCAAGGCCACGTCCAAGTCGTTTCCAATATCGTGGACTACGACCTGCCATTACAGGCCGCGCTCGACCTACCGCGCTGGCGCTATCGGGAGGACGGCACCCTCGCCATCGAGGGGAGAATGGACGGCAACCTCGCCACGAAACTCACGCGGAAGGGCCACGACGTGCGCGTCCTCGCGCCGGTGCTCTTCGGCGGCGCACAGATAGTGAGAAACGACAACGGCGTCCTCTCCGGTGCGACCGAACCGCGAAAGGACGGCAACGCCTCCGGGTACTGAACTACTCTTCCTCTTCCTCTTCCTCTTCCTCTTCCTCTTCCTCTTCCTCTTCTTCGTGGTCCGATTCCGTCTCGTCGTCCGCTTCTTCGTCTTCGTTCTCTCCGTCCGCTTCTTCGCTTTCCGCGGATTCCTCCGCTTCCTCTTCTTCGTCGTCCGATTCCGCCGTGGCACCCACGTCGGTATCGTGAATCTCGATTTCCATCGGGCCGCTTTCGGACCCGCTGAACTCACCCAACTCCTCGTCGAGGCTCGATTCGTTTCGGCTCTTTCCGACGAGATAGCCAGCGATAAAGGAAATCCCGAGGAGGACCAGCGTTTTGAGTCCCGAACCGGACCGCTCCGCGCTCTCGGGTTCGGTTTCCGATTCCTCGTCTGTCGCGTTCTCGGACATACCGTTCGCTTTGCGGGTGAGTGACTTTTCCGTTGTGGTCGGGGACTGACACGGCGGTTGTCGCCGTCGGAGTGGACAGTTTACGGCGTCACCGTGGCCTAACGGGTCGAACGAGTTCGGCACGCCGACGGACGATGCTGTCTCTCGTCGGTGACGTCAGAAAAATCCGGTTCGGGCCGGGTGTTCCCCCAGACCCCCAAAATCCGCGGTTACGCGTCCGCTTCGGTTTCGACCGTCGGGTTCTGCTCGGTGTCGCTGCCGGAGTCGCGCATCTCGCGGAGCTCCGTCTCGACTTCCTCGCGGCCTTTCTTGAACTCTCCCATCGCCTCACCGGTCGAACGGGCGAGTTTCGGAATCTTGTTTGCACCGAACAGGAGGACCGCGATGAGCAGAATCACCGCGAGTTCCATCCCACCGGGAACCGGCCCGAACAGCGGAATCATTTCGACTACCATCTGTGTAAAACGATACCGTTCGGTTATTTATAGGCTTTTTGCCTCGTGGTAACTGTTACCACAACTCTGCTCGTCTCTCCTCCTTCTTTATCGTGTGCTAATTGTCGTTTTCTCCCCTCCGTTTTTCAGCACCTTACTGATATTGCTATTTGTCGGCCGCAAGAGACGGTATGTCGCTTGAATCGGTTGCGCATGCTGTCTACTAGAATCAGGTACGAATACAGACAAATAAAAACATTTATATAATTGCTCCCGGGCGAAACTGGATATGGAGTCAACAGCAACGTCGGATGCCGAACCGCAGTCGATGCGGTCGAAACGACTCGCGTCGTTCTGCACTCGCGGGTTCACGTTCGGTCTTCTCTCGTATCTCGTCGGCTATCTCCTCGTCGCGGCACTGTTCGTCGTCGGTCCCGCGAACGTCGAGGGGCCCCTCGATGTCAAACTCAAGTGGTTCGGATTCGCGTTCTACAACGCCCACTTCATTCCCATCGCCATCGGGAGCCAATCGTACAACTACATCAGTCAGGCGTCCGACCCGGCGGTTCCGCCCATCGTGTACTACGCGATTCCGGTCGTCTCGCTCCTCGCGACGAGCGCCGTGTTCTCCGCACGCAACCGTCTGGGTGAGACGGTCGAAACCGTCGTCTACTCCGGCGCGAGCATCACCGTCGGATACGCGGCGATGGCAATCGTCGGCGCGTTCACCTTCACGCTCCCTATCCTCGGGATGACGGCGCAACCGGACCTTCAAAAGGCGGCCGCCATCGGTGCCGCGTATCCCATCGTGCTGGCGACCGTGACCACCTTCGCGGTCGTTTTCCTCCGGCGATAACAGATAACAGCTTCGCGGTATCGATCGCTTCGATTACGCACCGCTCGATGTTTCGACGAATTCGACGACCGCCTCCGTTCCCCGAAAGCCGTCGGCCATTCGGTCGACGAGTTCGCCATCCTCGAACAGCAGGAGGGTCGGCACGCTCCGGATGTCGTATCGCTCGACCAGCGAGAGGTCCTCTCCGAGGTTGACCATCGCAACCGCGACGTCCGTCGCGCGGGCGACGTTCCCGACGACGGGTTCGATGGCCTGACAGAGGGCACAGCCGTTCGTGTAGCAATCGACCAGCAGTCGGTCGTGTTTCTCGATACAGCGGTCGAGTTCGTCGGCGTCTTCGACCCGTAGCGGCTTCGTATCATCCTCGCTCACGTCGTTCACGAGCGGAGTACGTGCGCAGCGTACTTGGGAAACTCGTTTTCGGAACTCTTCGTTTCGACGGGTCGCTTACGCGTGCCGTTCGATTTCCGAGCGGAGTGCCGATTCCATCTCCCGTGCATCCTCGTTCGTGAACGACAGTTTCGACCACCGCTCGTCGATGTCGGCCATCTCCGAGAGCAGACCGCCGCGGCGGTCGATTTCGAGCTTCACGTCGAGTCCCGTTCCGGTCTCCGTGGGGACGACTTCGAGTTCGTCGAGCGCACCGGCGAACGGACCAGCGTGCGGGACGAACTCCAACTCCTGTACGAACCGTCCGGGGAAGATGGACCCCGGTGCCTGCTCGCACTCGGCCGACCTGAGCCTGAATCCGAGCGAGTCGAGCGCGTCCATGAACGCACCGAGCCGCGGGCCGGGTTCGACCTGCACCGGGTCCTCGTCCTCGGGGTCCATCGACCAGTCGATATCGAGGCCGGTTTCGAGCCACACGTTCGTCCGCCCGGCCGTGATGGGCGCATCGAGTGGGACGTCGATGGTGACGGGGAACGTCCGCTCCTCGTCCGGGCCGATGGTGAACGGGTCGGCGACCTGAAACTTGTCGATGACGCCGGTTCGAACGCTGTCGTCGGTTTTGTATCGGGTCAACAGCGCGAAGTAGATGGCGTCAATTTCCTGTTCGGAAGAGCCGCCTTCGACGCGGACTTCGACATCGACCGACTCTCCGGCCGAGAGCGTGGTTTTCGGGAGGACGGTATCGACGCGAGCGGAACCAATACCAACGCGGGAAAGGATTTGTTTCATTCCACCGGTCACTTGCTCCATTTCCGATATAAGCTTTGTTGGTGCAGGTCGGTAGCGTTCGACACGGCTTTGTGTCCCGCCATCGCCCCTTCGAGCGATGACCGAGCCGGAACGCGCCGCCCGTGAATTTCTCCTCGCCGACCGCCGAGAAACCGTCCGCACCCTTCTGCAGTGTGCGAAGCGAGTCGCCGAGGGGTGGGACGACGGTTCGACGGACGGCCCCGATTCAACGGACGCCCCCGATCCAACTGGCGGCCGGAACTCGACGACCGACCGAGATTCCGTCGTCCGACCGCTCTCGCGCGAGCTTCGGAAGACGGGGTTGTTGGAGCGACTCCCCGACCTCCTCTCGGAGACGGTAACCGCCGCCGGATTCTCGCTTCAGGCGCGACCGGTTCCCGCGCCGCCGTACGTGGCCGTGACCAGTCGCGGGCCGGTCCTTCGCGCCACCCTCCCGGCGGGTCGCCTCGTCGTTTCGTTTCGCCTGTTCGACGTGGTTCGAGACGAGAATGCCACCCGAGAGGACGGGATTCGGGTTCGGTACGTTCTCGGCGCGCGCGACCCCGAGAAGGTCGTCTCGGTCGAATTGCGGTGACTCCTCCCGCCGTCGAGCGGCGTCAGGTCGCTGGCGGTTCGACGCTCACGGTTCCCGCCGCGCCGCCCGCGATTGCGCCCTCCAGCGCGACGATTATCCCCGCGAGGAGCGGCAGGGCGATGCCGAGTTGCGCGTCGTACGCGGCCAGCCAAAGCGGGATGCCGCCCGTCGCTATCAGGTAGTTCATGCCCCAGAGCGCGCCCACCTCGCTTCCGGGCGTCGCCATGGTGTAGCCGAGGACGGCGGCGAGGGCGATGCCGCCTATCGCGCCCGCCAGCAGGCCGTGCCGGAATCCGTCGCGCCAGTTGCCGCCCGCGAACCATCCGGCGACGTACCCGCCCGCGAGGCCGACGGCGAGGAGGGCCAGCGCCGCCGAGACGCGGACGCTTCGGGGGAGCGGAATCGTCGCGCCGACGGCGACCGCGAGCAATTCGACCAGCGCGCCCGCACCGACCGCTTCGAATCGCATGCCCCACACTGGGCGCTTCGTGCGGGAAGGCGTTTCGGCCTCCCCTGCCCCGATTCGAACGCTCGATGGGGTTCGAATATTAAGTGTCCGCGACCCGTCGCCCCGATATGGCCCGGCAACTCGCTCCCGGCGTGTGGATGCTCGAACTCGCGGTTCCCGTCGTTGGCGCGAACGCCTTCCTCGTGGACGACGGCGAGGTGACGCTCGTGGACGCGGGCTTGCCGCGATTCGGGTTGCGCCGCGAACTCCACGAAGCGGGTTACGACGCCGCCGATATCGACCGCGTGCTGCTCACGCACTACGACATCGACCACGTTGGCGGCCTCCGCGACCTCCCCTCCCTCGACGCGCCGGTGTTCGTCGGCGAACGCGACGCCGACCTGCTCGCCGGGCGGTACGACCCGCCGCTTTTCCACCACAAGGGAGCGTTTCACCGATTCGCGCGCCGACTCGTTTCGATTCCCTCCCGGTTCGACGTCCGCCCCGTCGGCCACGGCGCGCGAATCGGCGAATTCACGGCCTACCACACGCCCGGCCACAATCCGGGGCACACGGCCTACGTTCACGACGGACTCGGCGTCGGCTTCCTCGGCGACCTCGTGTGGGAGCGCGACGGGACGCTGACGCCGCCCGAGTGGTGGGACTCCTACGACACCGGCGAAATCCGACGGAGCATCCGGGCGTTCGCCGGGTCCATCCCGCCGCTCGACCTCCTCTGTATGGGTCACGGCACGCCGATTCTCCGCGGCGGGTCCGACGCGCTCGCGTCGCTGGCTCGACAACTGTGACGCGTTTCGGTGATTCCTGTTGTTGCACCTCTCCCCGCCTCTAGCGTTCGTTCTCCCGTTCGAAACTCCTCGGTCCTTTCAGCCGTGATTTCAACCGCTAAGGTTCATCCACCCCGATTTCGGCTTCGCCTCTTTTTCCACCCGAATCGACCGGACGAGCGGCCGCTGGAAATCGGAAGCCGACCGTTCGACGGCGTGGGGTGGCCAAGTGAGCGGACCGAGCGGACGCTTTGCGTTCGCTCGGGGAGCGGGCGGTGGGGTTGGGTGCGGTGGAGTGGGTAGTCCCTAGCGACTGCAATCACCATCGCTGTTCTCCCCATCGTCGTTCTCCTCACCGATGTCGCCGTCGAGGCTATCGAATTCACGTGTTTCCCGGCCTCATTCCTTCTTCACGCATTTCTCCACACGTTCCCCAGTCACGCGGTTCTCCAATCACGCCGTTCCGTTCGATTTCATACGCCGAGTTCGTCGGCGAACTCGGACAGCGACTCGACGGTCAGGTCGGGGTCGCCGTCGAACGGTTCCCACGGCATATCCTTTCGATTCAGCCACACGCCCTGCAGTCCGGCGTGTCTCGCACCCATCACGTCGAACCACCCGGCCGTAACGTGGGCGAGTTCCTCGACCGGCACGTCGATTCGGTCGGCGGCGTGGCGGTACAGTTCCGCGTCGGGTTTGAACGTCCTCACCTCGTCGGCGCTGATGGTGTCCGAAAGCAGGTCGCCGATGTCGGCGTGTTCGACCATCGAATCGAGCATTTCGGGGTTGCCGTTCGAGACGACGTAACAGTCGTAGCCGCCGTCCCGCAACCGCTCGATGCCGCTCCGAACGTCGTCGAACACGTCGAGTTCGTGGTAGACCGCGAGGATTTCGTCGCGCTCGTCCGCGGACACGTCCGCGTCGTGGACCGACAGGGCGTATTCGAGCGCGTCGCGGTTCATCTCGTAGAACGTTTGATACGCGTCGATGTGATTGGCCACGAAGGTGTATTCGAGCGACCGAGCGCGCCAGAGTTTCGAGACGGGTTCCGGGTCGGCGACGCGCTCCGCGAGCGCCTTCTCGGCGGCGTCCACGTCCACCAGCGTGCTGTACGAGTCGAACGTCACCGTCGAAACGCGGTCGGAATCGAAGGCCATGCGTCGAACCGACGGAGCGGGGCAGGTTAATCCCTGGGGCGCGGCGGCACCACGACTATTTCCCTCCCCGTCCTATATCCGAATATGACCACGGCAAACGACGGTAACTCGTTCCTCCGACTGCTCGTCGTCATCGTTATCGCCCTCCTGGTGTTCCCGATGGCGATGATGCTGTTCGCGTTCCCCATGATGGGCGGGTGGATGATGGGCGGTCAATACGGCCCGGGATACGGGGCGATGCCCGTGTGGGGCTGGCTCGTCATGCTCGTCCCGCTCGGTCTCCTCGTCGCGCTGGGCTATCTCGCTTACCGAGTTCTCCGCTCCGGCGAGCACGGGACCGACCCGGCGCTCGCCGAACTGCGGATGGCGTACGCCCGCGGCGACATCTCGGAGGAGGAGTTCGAAAATCGACGCGAGCGACTCCGCGGCGAGCGCTGACCGCGTTCAGTCGGCGGAGTGCGCGCTTCCCTCGCCCATCTTTTTCGGGTTCATCATCCCCTCCTTGACGCCGAAGCGGACGAGCGCGGCGTTCACCGGGTAGGCGAACAGGAACCCCACCGAGAGCGAGAAGGCGAGCGACCCCCAGAACAGGGGACTCCCGAACTTCGCGCCCCCGGCGAGCAGGAGGTCCGTGCCGATGGCCGTGATTTCCATGATGGTTATCGACGGCGTTTCGCTGTAGAAGGCGTCGGCGAACGCCGTCCGGAAGCCTTCTCCCTCCTGCATCAGCGGCCCGACCGTCAGCGCGTAGCCGAAGACGTACGCGAGTGAGAACGTCCCCGCGGCCTGGACGAGCGTGCTCCCGATTGCGAGCATGCCCGCGATGGCGACCAAGCCGACCACTTCCCCGGCACCGCAGCCGGAGTAACAGTGTGCGGTCGAGCGAAAGCCGCGACGCCACAGCGAATCGTGGGAAATCTGGGTTCGTCCGGAGTACCAGTAGATGGCCAGTCCGAACGGTCCGGAGTACAGCGCGACGAGCGTCCAGACGAACTTCATCAGCGAGGGGAGCGCCCCGTTTCGCTCCCGGATGTCCCACCACAGGACGCCGACACAAACGAGGACGAGAAGCGCCCACGCACCGAGTAACGTCGGATTCGACAGTATCGGCTTCAGTAGTTCCCGCGCTGGCTCGAACGCGTGTTCGACCTGCGTGACGACGTGTGTGAGTTGCATGCGATGGTCACCTCGGAGTCCGCGTTCGGACCCGGATGTATGTGACCGCGCTTTTATACCGTTCTGGCTAATGACGACGAAAAATCACCGTCGGAAATGCACGGAAGACAAAAATCAGAGGCGCTTTCGTGTGCTCTATTTCAATTCACTGGTGGCCGGACACGCGAACTGGTTCGTACGGTTCTTCGAGATACGCCATGTCGCCCGAGGAGAGGTCGATGTCGAGCGCCTCGACGGCCTCCTCCAGGTGTTCGATGCTGGTCGTTCCGACGATGGGGGCGTCCACGGCGTCCTTGTGGAAGAGCCACGACAGCGCGATTTGCGCCATCGTAACGCCCTTCTCGGCGGCCAACTCCTGCACTCGTTCGTTGATTTCCTCGCCGCCACCCTCGGCGTAGGGGTGCTCGTGAGCGTAGTCGTCCGTCTTGCCGCGAGTAGTGTCCTCGAACGCCTCGTAGGGACGGGTGAGGAAGCCGCGGGCCAGCGGACTCCACGGGATGACACCCATGCCCTCCTTTTCACAGAGGGGGAGCATCTCACGCTCTTCCTCCCGGTACGCGAGGTTGTAGTGGTTCTGCATCGTGACGAACCGGTCCAGTCCGATTCGCTCGCTGGTGTAGAGCGCCTCGGCGAGTTGGTGTGCCCACATCGAACTGGCGCCGAGATAGCGGACCTTCTCGCGTCGAACCGCGTCGTCCAGCGCCCGCATGGTGGTTTCGATGGGCGTGTCGGGGTCCCAGCGGTGAATCTGGTAGAGGTCGATGGTGTCCATGCCCAATCGCTCGCGGGAGTTGTCGAGTTCCTGCTCGATGGCCTTCCGCGACAGGCCCCCGGAGTTGGGGTCGTTTTCGTCCATCTGGAAGTAGCCCTTCGTGGCGACGACCATCTCGTCGCGTCGGCCCTCCAGCGCCTTCCCGAGGATTCGCTCGCTTTCGCCCTTCGAGTACATGTTCGCCGTGTCGAAGAAGTTGATACCGAGGTCGATGGCCCGCTCGATGATGGGCATGCTCTCGTCCTCGTCCAACACCCATTCGCGCCAGTCGCTCGACCCGAAGCTCATACAGCCGAGACAGATTCGACTGACTTCCATTCCGGTGTCCCCGAGCGTCGTATACTCCATGCGCGTTCGCTCGTCGCCCGCGAGGAAAAAGGTACGGGCAACGGAGATTCCCTCGGTCGAACGAACGGCCTCTCCCGCGAAGTACGGTATCGGGAGGAGAACCCCACGGATTTCGATACTACTAATTATTAGGCAACGAATACGATAGTTGATAGAGAAGTTGAAACGATGATGGACGACATCCGTGTGCTATTCGTTGACCCCCTCTCTGACGCGGGTGTTTTTCCGGACCGTCTCGCCGATGCCATCGACTATCTCTCCGTCGTGGAGGCGCGGACCACGGACGAAGCACTCGATGTCCTGTCGGAGCGTCGTATCGACTGCGTTATCAGCGCCTACGCGCTTCCCGATTCCGACGGTATCGAGTTGTTGCACGCGGTCAGGCAAACGAGATTGAACCTTCCGTACATCCTCTGTACCGAATCCGGGAGCGAAAAAATCGCAAGCAGAGCCATCTCCGCCGGTGTGACCGAGTACCTCCGGGCCGGGGACACCGACCCGGAAACGCTGGCGAAGCGCGTCGAACGAATCGTCTCTCCATCCGAAACGAGCGGCACCGACCGGCGATTTAATCACTACCGTTCCATCGTGCAGGCGATGGGCGACGGTGTGTACACGCTGGACACGAACGGCCGTATGACCGCCGTCAACGATACCCTCGTCGATATCTCGGGCTACGAACGTGACGAACTCGTCGGCGAGCACATCTCGATGCTGTTGGACGACGAGGACGTCGAGCGCGGGGACGAACTCATCAGAGGCCTCATCCGTGATAACGACGCCGTCGGTCAGTTACAGGCGACGCTTCATACGGTGGATGGGAGGACCGTCCCGTGCGAGGCCCGCATCGGGTTGCTCACGCACAACGACGTGTTTCGCGGAACCGTGGGAGTGTTCCGAAGTATCGAGGAGCACGAACACGTCAAGAAGGAGCTTCGTGACGAAAAACGACGAATCGAGGAACTCCACGAAGTGGCATCGGAGATGGAGTCGTGCCAAACGGCGGACGAAATCTGTGACCTGACCGTCGATGCGGCGGAAAGTATCCTCCAGTTCGACATCTGCGGCGTCGACCTCATCGAGGACGACCACTTCGTTCCGACGGCGATTTCCACCGGTATGACGAACGACGGGTACTCCAAACTCCGGACCAACGAGGGTATCGCCGGGAAGACGCATCAAAACAACGAGACGTACGTCATCGACGACGTGCGCGAGGAATCGGATGCGGTCCCGGCACAGGCCGAATACCGGTCGCTCCTCAGCGTTCCCGTCGGTGACGAGGGCATCTTTCAGGCGGGGTCGCGCGACGTCGCGTCCTTCGACCACGACGACGCCGAACTGGCCGAACTGCTGGTTTCACACACCGCCGAGGCGCTTCGGCGAATCAGCTCGCAAACGGCCCTTCGGGAGAGCGAGGAGAAGTACCGAACGCTGGTCGAACAGAGCCATGACGCGATCTATATCTACCGAAACGACTCGTTCGAGTTCATCAACCAGCGCGTGTGTGACTTGACCGGGTACACGCGAGACGAACTCATGGAGATGGAAATCTGGGACCTGATACATCCCGACGACCGCGAGGAGGTAAAGCACATCGCAAGCGGTCGAAGCCGCGGCGAGCACTCGCCGCACTACGAGGCCCGCGTCGAGACGAAACACGGCGACATCAGGCATATCGAATTCAGCGTGCGCATCATCACGTACGAGGGCAAACACGCGCACCTCGGCTCCGCCCGTGACGTGACCGGCCGAAAGAAGCGAAAGCAGGAGCTCAAGCGACAGAACGAGCGCTTGGAGGAGTTCGCCAGCGTCATCTCCCACGACCTTCGCAATCCCTTGAACGTCGCACAGGGCCATCTCGAACTCGCTAAAGAACGCGGAGAGGACCGCCACTTCGAGAAGTCGGAGAGCGCCCTCGACCGAATGGAGAGCCTCATCGCCGACCTCCTAACGCTAGCGCGACAGGGGCAGGTCGTCAGCGAAACGGAACCGGTCGAACTTCCGACCATCGTTCGACAGGCGTGGTCGAACGTCGAGACGGGGGACCGAACGCTCATCGTGGATACCCTCGGAACCGTCGATGCCGACCCCGGACGACTGCAGGAACTGTTCGAGAACCTGTTTCGAAACGCGGTCGAACACGCCGGTGACGAGACGACCGTTCGCGTCGGGGAACTCGCGGACGGCTTCTACGTCGAGGACGACGGTCCCGGAATCCCCCCCGAGGAACGCGACGCCGTGTTCGAACACGGCCACACGACCGCAAAGAGCGGGTCCGGACTCGGACTGTCCATCGTGAAGGGCATCGCAAACGCACACGGCTGGTCCATCTCCGTGTCCGACGGATCGGACGGCGGCGCACGCTTTCGGATTCGACGGAGCTAGGTGCCCCCCGCCCTCGCCGCCGCACGTTTCGTTCTCCGCTCGCTCGACATCGACGCGAAACGGTTCTTCCTCCGCTACTTATCGAGCTACTCCCACCGAAACCCTTCGACGGTCAGCGCTGGCAGCGGACTCGACTGTAACCCGGCGGTCGGTTCGGGGTCGTTGTACGACCGCGGAGCCACGTCGTTCGGTCCGTCCGGGTAGAACAGCGACGCCAGCAGTTGAATCTGTCCGCGGCCGACGCCGAGTTCGAACTGCCCGCCGCCGTACAGCCGAATCCCGTGCTCGGCACAGTATTCCAGCGCGTCGAACAGCGACTCGACGGTTCCGAAGCGCGAGGGCTTGATGTTCAACCACTCGGGTTCGAACGGGCGCGATTCGACGCTCTCGACGCCCGTAATCGGCGCGTCCCACGATACCCGCTCGCGCACCGAATCGAGCACGGTCGCCGTCTCGTCGGTGTACGCCGGGTCCTCGATGACGACTTCGGGCATCGCGTCCGCCACGCGCCGGTACAGCTCGGGATTCGGAGACTGGCCCACCTCCGCCTCGCCGTACTCCGCTTTCATGTCCACGATTCGAACCCGTTCCGTCTCGGCCAGTTCCGAGACGAGTTCGTCGTCCCACTCCGGCGTGGCGTCGAGTTTGAACCCCAACTCGGGGTTGATGTCGAGCCACTCACGCACCCGGTCGGCGCTCGGCGGGTCACCCAGCCGCGTGCTCACGACGAATCGCACCGGTTCCGGCGTGCGGTCCAGGACGGCCGCGAGGTCCGTCCCCGCCTGCCGAAGGGCGAGGTCGAGCGCAGCGCTCTCGAACGCCCACTGTCGGTAGTGCCGGAAATCCTCGCGCGACGGTCCGACCGGGAACAGGTCGAGGTCCGAGAGCGCTTCCGAGAACGAATCGAGGGTGTAGGTTCCGGTCAGGCCGAACTCCAACTCCGCCAACCCGTGCTGGTCCTCCGCGTCGTAGGTCACGTCCTCGCCCTTGCCGACCTCGCCACCGCCGCGAAGCGATATTTCGGTCGTGACGCGCGTGAAATCGCTCGACGTCTCGCGTTCGTGCGGCTCGAACGAACAGGACTCGATTTCGAGCGGCAGGTCCGCGACTGACTCGTAGAGTGTCATCGAATGATGAAACAGCAGGGAGAGTGAAAACTGTCGGGTCGGATTCCGTCGATTCCCAATACTCATTTCCTTGGTCGGCGAAGACGAGAGACGGTCAAAAGCGCGGCCGAAAACGGCGACCGCTAATCGTTCGACGCCAGCCATCGAGCCAGCGGTTCGGGATACTCCTCGCCGAGCGTAACGCCGTATCGGTCCCGTTCCTCGGCGGTGAGCCGCCACGGTTCGTGCGCTTTCTCGTCGGGCACGTCGCGGAGTTCGGGGAGCCAGTACTTGACGTACGCCGCGTCCGGGTCGTAGTGCTCGGCCTGCCACAGCACGTCGAACGAGCGGTTTCGGGAATCGTTGCCGACGCCCGCGACGTACGCCCAGTTGCCGTAGTTGCTCGCCGGGTCGTAATCGACGAGTTTGGTTTCGAAGTACGCCGCACCCTTCCGCCAGTCGATGCGGAGGTCGTTCGCCAGCACGCTGGCGACGTTCTGCCGCCCGCGATTCGACATGTACCCCGTCTCGTTCAACTCCCGCATGTTGGCGTCTACGAACGGGATGCCGGTCTCCCCGCGCTTCCACCGTTCGAACTCGCATTCTCCGTCGCCGTCGTCTCCGCTACCTTCGTCTCCTCCGTCGTGTCCGCTATCTCCATCACCCTCTCCGTTCCGCCAGTCGATGGTTCGCCGACGGATTCCCCGCCGTTTGAACGGTTGACTCCCGTGCTTTGCGAATTGGAACTGGAAGAAATCCCGCCACAACAGTTCGAACACGAGCCAGTAGGTCGATTCGTTTTCGACCCGCTCGCGCTCGTACCGCTGGACGGTTTCGAACACCGTTCGAGGGGAGAGGCACCCCGCGTTGAGCCACGGCGAGAGTTTCGAGGAGTAATCCGACCCCAACAGCCCGTTTCGCGTCTCCTTGTACTCGCGGAGACGGTCGCGCGTCCAGACGTAGCGCTCCAACCGCTCCAGTCCGGCGGGTTCGCCGCCCTCGAAATCGAGGACGCGTCGCTCGTCTCGGGTCGGCGGTTCGACCCCTAAATCGGCGAACGACGGAATCGTTCCGGGGTCGATTTCGTCGCCGTCCTCTCCTTCCCCCTCTCGTTTTCCCGCCTCCGTCACCTCCTCCGGCACCGGCGGAAGCGTCGTCGGCGTATCGACGGTGGGACGGACGTCCGCGTCCGAACGCTCGACCGTCTGTCGAAACGTCGTGAACGTATCGTCGATTTCGGCGACCGGGACGGGCACGTCGTCGGGATGATAGAGCGTGTGCCCCCAAATCGACTCGACGTCGGCATCGACATCCGTTTCCGGGTCGGCGAGTCGCTCGGTGACCGCCCGTTCGACGGCGCGCTCCTCCGGGGTGGGGAGGGCGTGAAAGCATACGAGGTCGGCGTCGATGTCGGCGGCGAGCGACGGGACGACTTCCTCAGGGCGTCCGTGTCGAACGACCAGTTCGTTTCCCCTCTCTCGGAGCGAGATTCTGAGGGCTTCGACGCTCTCCCGGAGGAATCGCGTCCGGTGGCTTCCCGTCTTCTCGTATCGGAACGAATCTTTTCCGCCGTACTCCCGCGACCCGAACTCCCGCGGGTCGAAGCAGTACACACAGCGGAGTCGCTCGGCCTCGCTCGCGACGGCGAGGGCGCGGTTATCCCGAACGCGGAGGTCGGTTCGAAACCAGACGAGCGCGGTTTTCATACCGACCGTTCAGTCCGCGAGCACTTCCCCTATCTCCCTAACTGAGTCGAGTACGTAGTCCGGCGTCACGTCGGATTCGGCGAGTTCACCCCGCGTCGTCACCCCGGAGCGAACCAACACCGTCGTCGCACCGATCCGCTCGCCGAGGGCGACGTCCGTATCGAGTCGGTCGCCGACGACGAGACACTCTTCGGGCGACACGTCGAGGTGCGACAAGGCGGCCCGTCCCGCGTCCGCGGAGGGCTTTCCGAGGACGTGGTTCGGGTCCCGTCCCGCCACGCCGGCGATGGCGTTGATGATGGCTCCCGACCCCGGCACCAGTCGCTCGTGGACCGGAATCGTCACGTCCGGGTCGGTACCGACGAAGGACGCGCCACTTTCGAGCGCCCAGAACGCCTCGGTGAGCGTCTCGTAATCGAACTCGCGGTCGATGGACGCGACGAGGACGTCGGCGGCGTCGGGGTCGTCCCGAACCGCGAACCCGCGCCGTTCGAGCAACTCGCGGAGATACGTCTCCCCGACGACGAACACGTTGCGTCCGGCGTGCTCGTCTTCGAGGAATTCCGCGGTGACGAGCGCCGAGGTGAGCACTTCCGCAGCGTCGATGTCGATGTCGTGCGCCGCGAGTCGCTCGACGTAGTGTTCGGGCGGCTGCGTCGGATTGTTCGAGAAAAAGAGCGGTGTGATTCCCGTCTCTCGCAACGTCCTCACGGCGTCGGCCGCACCGGACAGGCCGTTGTCGCCGCGAACGAGCGTTCCATCCACGTCCACTATCGCGCCGCGATAGGTCGCCATTGGCGTGGTAGACGAACCACGGGATGTTGAGTCGTCCGGTGACCGGCGGCGTTCCGCTACCCTCCGCCTCGACAGCGATTCACACAGAACCTCTCCGTCGGACGGCAGAATGAAGTCCTCCGGCTTACAGTCATACGATAATGGCCGACCGACCCCGGCGCGTTCCGTTTACCGTCTTCTCGTCAGTCACGCGGCAGCGACGCCGGGTGTTTCTCTATATCGCGTCGTTCGTCGGCGTCATCGTCCTGTACACCGTCGCGTACATGTGGGGGATGGCGACGTTCCAAGGCGAAACCCGGACCGTCCTGCAGGCGTTTTCCATCGTCGTCGAGACGTTCACGACGACCGGATACGGGGTGGATGCGGGCCAGTGGACGACGCCGCAGATGCGCCTGCTGATGGTGTTGATGCAGATGTCCGGGGTGATACTCATCTTCATGGCCCTCCCGGTGTTCGTCGCGCCGTGGGTACAGGAGGCACTTCGCGTGAGTCCCCCGACGACCATCGACGACGACGTGGAAAACCACGTCGTCATCTGTGGCTACTCGCCGCGCGCCGAGACGCTCATCGACGAGTTTCACTCGTGGGACCACGAGTACGTCGTCGTCGTCAGGGACCGGGACGCCGCGCTCGATTTGTACGAACAGGACATCACCGTCGTCCACGGCGACCCCGAGTCGGCCGACGCGCTCCGAAACGTCCACGTCGAGGACGCGGACGCCGTCATCGCCGACGCGACCGACGAGCAGAACGCGAGCATCGCGCTTGCCGTCCGCGAGGTGTCCGAGACGGTTCGCGTCATCAGTCTCGTGGAGAATCCCGACCTGACGAACTACCTCCAGTACGCCGGTGCGGACCAAGTGTTCTCGCCGCGCCACCTGCTCGGTCACAGTCTGGCGGAGAAGGTCACGGCGTCCGTGACGACCGACCTCGGCGAGACCGTCACCATCGGCGAAGATTTCGAAATCCTGGAACTGTCGATTCAAGCCGGGTCGGATATCGACGGGACGAGGCTCGACGAGAGCGGCGTTCGGGAGCGCACCGGCGCGAACATCATCGGCCTGTGGCGGCGCGGGGAGTTCCAGAGTTCGCCCTCCCCGACGACCGAGTTGGACGGCGACACGATTTTGCTCGCGGCCGGACGGGAGACGCAGCTCGAACGGCTGAAGGAGATGACCATCTCGGACGGTCGCGGACCCGTTCGGAGTTCGATACTCGTCGCCGGATACGGGGAAGTCGGTTCGACGGTGGAAGAGACGATGCAGTCGAAATCGGTGCGAACCACGGTCGTGGACAGGGAGGAGAAACCCGGCGTGGACGTGCTCGGCGACGTGACCGACGAGGACGTGTTGCGGGAGGCGGGCATCGAGTACGCCAACGCGCTCATCCTCGCGCTCGCGGACGACACGACGACGATTTTCGCCACGCTCATCGCGCGCGAACTCGCGCCGGGCGTCGAAATCGTCGCCCGGGCGAACGAGACGGACAACATCGGAAAGCTGTACAGCGCGGGCGCGGATTACGTCCTCGCCCTCGAAACCGTGAGCGGTCGGATGCTCGCCTCGACCATCCTCGAAGGTGAGGAGATAATCTCGCCCGACAAGCAGATAGAAATCCTCAGGACGACCGCGCCGCGACTCACCGGCCAGACGTTGCGGGATGCGGCGGTCAGAACCCGGACGGGCTGTACCGTCATCGCCGTCGAGCGAAACGGCGAGGTCATCACCGACCTCGGGCCGGATTTCGTGGTTCGCGGCGGCGACCAACTCATCATCGCCGGAACGGACGAGGACACGAACGAGTTCGCCGAAATCGCGCAGTGAGTCTTCCGCTCACACGACCGCCGAGGCGACCCACCACGTCACGAACGCCTCGATGAACGCCGCGACGACGAAGACCGGGAGCAAGCCGAGCAGGACGTAGTAGGCGCGGACGAGTTCGCTCGCAACGGCGTCGGCCGACGACCGACCGCGAACGTAGGACCACGCGACCCCGCCGAGATGTAAGCCGAGCGCACCCGCGACGGACAGGCCGGGGATTTCGATGATTCCGTGCGGGAGGATGAGCGCGAGGGCGAACGTGGGGTCGGGAAGGAGGCCGATGACGGCACCGACCACCGCACCGTTGAACAGCAGCGCGACGAGCGTCGGGACGCCGAACCCGAGCCCTGCGAACGCCGCCGCGATGGAGACGAACCAGTTGTTCGCGGCCAGCTTGACGAACACGTCTATCGGGAACGACCCGAAGACGTTGCTCGTCACGTCCGGGCGAACGCTTTCGAGCGTGAACGGTTGGACCGCGAGCCAGCCGCCGACGCCGCCGACCGCGAAGAGCGAGAGCGCGCCGAGAACGAGAAGCGGTCTCCGGACGAGGAACGTCCGCAGTTCGTGAATCCCACGACCGAATGCGCCGCGGACCGACCCCCGACCGTTGGACACCGCGGATTCAGAATCGATATACAGCGCCGTCTTCAGCACGCCGAGCGCCGGAAGCACCCCGAAGAAGAGGAGGAGTGCGGCGACTCGACTGACGCCGAGGAAACTCAATCCGGCCGTCACGACGCCGAACACGCCGAACGACGCGACAACGACGACGATGTAGCCCGCGACGCGGGCCTTGTGGTGACGGACGAAACTCCCGCTCCGTCGCAGTCCACCGCGAACGCCAACGTCGTCGATGACGATGGCCTGCGGGACGAACAGGAAGAGCAGGTAAACCGCGAGGAGGACGACGAAGAGCACGAGAGCCAGCACGAGCGACCCGAGGACCGCCGTGACGGTACCCCCACTCGTCACCGCGACCTCCGCGACGCCGAACGCGACGAAGACGAGGAAGTACGTGAACAGACGGGCGAGCGACAGCAGGATGAACCTCGTTCCGTCCCTGCTCGCACCGGCGACGCCGGCCCCAATCGCTCGTTCGGTTCGAAGCGGCGTCGGGAGGGGAACGGTGGCCACGTCGCCGTCGGTCGCACTCGCGCGCTCGTTCCGCAGGGTCCTCATCACGGCGTGTACTTGTCCCGCCCCGACGAGCGCGCGGGCGACGAACACGACGACGAGACTGCACAGAACGGACGCGACGAGGATGACGATGACCTCGGGCGTAAACGCGCCCATAATCGCGTCCCGCAGTCGCTCCACGGCGGCGGGATTCGTTTCGATTCCGTTCAAATCGCTCCGTCGAAACGCGGCGAATACGGCGTCGAGTCGCCCGGTTCCCGCGAGGAGCAAAAAGGCCAGCACGAGTCCCACTATCGGGAACGTCTGTGCCATGAGGTTGATGCTCGCCCCCGCGAGGAACAGCGGGAGGACCGAGGCCGGGCGGCTAAGGAGGACCGTTCGAACCGACGCGCTCGCGTCGCTGAACTTCATACGGGAAACCTCTCACTCGAATTAGATATGTGTGATGGTGAAGAAGGTTGTGCGGTGATGTCTGGTTGGTAGTTGTGATGGTTGGGATGGTGGTGATAGTGGTTTTGTTGCGGTAGTGGTGACGGTGGGGACGGTGGAAATGGTGATTCCGTCGTGGTAGTTCTGATAGTGGGGCTTGTAGTGATGGTGATGTTGGTAGTAATAGTGATGCTGTCGCGGCAGTTGTGATGGTTGAGATTGTAGAGATGGTGGTATTGTCGCGGTAGTCGTGAGAGTGAGAACGGTAGTAACAGTGGCACCGTCGCGGTAGTCCTGAGGGTGGGAAGTATCGCGATGGTTGCGAGCGTCGGGATTCTTTCGAGGGTACCGAACGTACCGTTGGAACGAATCGTACCGTGAGTGCTGACTACCGTGATGGTTTCGATGGTAGCGATAGTACGAATAGTAACTGAGTGTACGTCGGTTACCGGTCCGCGTCGTATTCGATGGTGAGGAACCGTCGACCGAACACCCACATCGCGTGTTCGGCGTGGATGCCGTCACCCTTCGGAGCCACGCGGAACCGCTGTTCCATCGGGAGCGCGACCGGACCGAGCGGCGTGCGGAGATACAACCCCTCGTCGCCCGTCTCGCTTCGGGTCGTCAGTTCGATGCCGGTCCCCTCGCCGTCTTCGTCACCGACCGACCCGTCGAGCGTTCGCACGTGCAGGACGGTGCTCAGGTTCGACCACGGGAGCGGGACGGCGATGTTGACGTAGCGGATTCCGTCCCGAACGTGGCTGGCGTAGATGGCGACGAAGACGGCGGTTCCCGTCCCGTCCGTTCGAATCCACGCTCGCGCCCCGTCTCGGTGGTCCTCGTCCGGGTCGATGGCGACGAGTTCGCTGGTGAGGGGGCCGCCGGACGACTGCCACGGGCCGGGGAGGTTGAGCTGTTCGATGCGGCTCGTGAGTCGGGCGGCGAGCGCCGCGCCGACCCGGAAGCCGCGGTGCCAGTGCACCCGATACGCCATGTCGTAGTCCGCGGTGCGCTCGTAGAACCGTCTGACCTCCGGGTGCACCTCGTCGGGGTCGAAGTCGGGACGGGCGAACGCCGCCATGTCGTCCATCTCGCCCGACAGTTGCACGCTGGTCGTAACGTCGTTCCGTTGAAGATAGTCCGAACCTACCCGGGTGCTGGCGACGAGCGGACTCAACGGAACGTCCCGTGTTTGGCGGAATGCCGAACGAGCGCGGCGACCGACCGCGACGACGGAGACGAGAAGTGCGAGAAAGAATCCGACGGCGCGTCGGCGCGGATGGGCGGGCCACACGGTCATGCTATACGATTAGTCATCTCCGTATTTCAATTCATTCCCGCCCTGTCACGCGGTTATCGGGCGTATAATAAAGACGCGTGAAGTGTTTTCTCGGTGGTGTGAGCACCTTCGGAATCAACTGGCGGAAAACGTCCGACCGTGAAACGGACCGACCGGACGCGGAGACCGGACAGTCGGACGACGAGAACGCGGCTCGTCGGTCGTACTCGATTCGCGCCCTCCTTCCCGGACCGTACGTTCGCTACCCAAAGGAGTGACGAGTCGGTCCCGCTACTCGCCGTGCCAGTCTAACACGGTCGCCGCCCACGTGTAGCCCGTCCCGGCGGCGAGGAAGCAAACGACGTCGCCCGATTCGACCAGTCCGTTCTCGAGTCCCGCGTCCAGCGCGAGTATCTGGTCCACGCTCTGGACGTGCCCGAACTCGTCCAGATAGTAGTTCGCCGTGTCGAGCGTCGAACAGAGGTAGTCGTGGAACGACCGTTTCATGTGCGTCAGCGCGACGAATCCGAGGTCGTCCCGGTCGTAGTCCGACCGCGAGAGCGCGGTGTCGGCCACGTCGAGGAAGTTATCGAGGCTGACCTCGCCCAATCGTTCCTTCATGCCGTCCGGGTCGGGCACGTCCAAGGTGTGGAGGTCCGCCGCCACGGTCGCCTCGCTGGGCGGGTTGCGCGACCCGCCAGCGGGCATCACCACGTCCTCCGAGAAGCGGCCGTCCGTTATCGCGGCGCTCTCCCGGACCGTGGCGACGGGGTCGTCCGGCGCTTCTTCGAGCACCATCGCGCACGCCCCGCTGCCGAAGTTGAACATGAACGAAGAGTCCTCGTTCTCGTAGTTCACGAGGTCCTCCTCCCGACTCGCCGAGACGAGCAGGATTCGCTCCGGGGCGTCCGCGACGAGGGTGGCTTTCGCTTGCCGGAGCGCGATGGGCGCACCGGCACAGAGCGCGTAACTCTCGCTGGCGAACGCGTTTTCCGCGCCGATGCGCTCGGCGACGTTCGCCGCGGCGCTCCAGACGACGAAATCCTTGAACTCGCTGCCGTGATACAGCACCGCGTCGAGGTCAGTGGCTTCGATTCCGGCGTGGGAAAGCGCCCGCTCTGCGGCTTTCACGCACATGTCCGCCGCGTGGTCGCCGTCCGGCGGGCAAACGTGCTTTTCGCGGATGCCCATCTTCTCGACGACGACTTCCTCGGGAATCGCGCTCCGGCGAGCGATTTCTTCGCCCGTTACCGTCGCTTCGGGAACGTACAGTCCGTAGCCCGTGAGTCCGACCATTATCTGAACCTCCGGAGCCGTGCGGGAATCTCTTTTGAGACGGGACCGCCGAGGCGGTCGCGGAGCGTGCCGAGCAACCCGTTCGGGACGAACAACACGAACAGCACGAACAGCGTGCCGACGTAGAGGCTCGCGTGGCCGTTCAGGAACGTCTCGATGGCTCCCTGTACCGTCAGGCCGTTGTAAATCGTCGTTCCCATGACGCCCGACCCGAGGTGTGTTCTGAGGTACGGCAGGAGTCCGCCGCCCTCGCCCGCCTTCGACAGGAACTCGCGGAACGTCTCGTTGAACAGTTGGCCGTACAGCGGTCCGGCGAGGGTGCCGAACCCGCCGATGATGGAGGCCAACAGTGCGTCACCCGCGACGAGGAAGTTGAACGACTCGTCCGGGGAGACGGTTCGTTCGTAGCCCGCCAGCAGGCCCCCCGCCACGGCGGCGAAGAAGGCGCTGATGGCGAACGCGCCGAGTTTGTAGCGGAAGGTGTCGTACCCCACCGCGATGGCGCGTTCCTCGTTTTCGCGGATGGCGACCATCACTTTGCCGAACGGCGAGTGGATGATTCGCTGCATGGCGAAGTAGCAGACGAGCACCACGAGACCGATCATGTAGTAGGACACCTCCGTCTGACCGAGGTGGACGAATCCGAGCGATACCTCGTCACCGGTCAGCGCCCCGATGGAGAGGTTCAGCGCATCGACGCCGGGGACGCCGATATTGAGGCCGTTGGCCCCGTTCAGGAAGATGCCGTCGCGCGGGTTCGACCCGACGTAATCCCAGCCGCGGACGAAGACGTACAACACCTGCGCGAAGCCGAGGGTTATCATGGCGAAGTAGACCCCCGTCAGGCGGAACGATACGGCTCCAATCGCCAGCGCGAGCGCGACGGCGACCAGTCCCGCGACGACGAGCGACACCATGAACGGCGTTCCCGGCGGGAGGAGCGGAATCTTGTCGTTCGCCGTGAGGATGACGAAGTACGCGCCGGTCCCGTAGAACGCGGCGTGGCCGAACGAGAGGTACCCCGTGTAGCCGCTGATGAAGTCGAACGACATGGCGAACAGGCCGAAGTAGAGGACGGGTATCATCGTCTCCACGCGCGGGAGGAGCGTCGCCGCCTCCGTCCCGAACGGCGAGTTCACCAGCAGGTGATACAGGCCGGGATAGGCCGCGAGGAAGGTGATAACCGCGAGGTGGACGATGTGGTCGCGGGTGTACTCTTCGACCCACGAGGCGTCCGTCTCCGAAATCGACCGCTCCGCGTCCGTTCCGGTTTCGGTGCTAATGGCCCCCCACCTCCTCGACGCCGAACAGGCCCTGCGGCCGGAGGATGAGGACGACCACGAGGATGAGGAAGATGGTCATCTCGGGCAGTCCCGCGAAGTCGATGGCGTTGACGAACCACCACGACATCGCCGCGTCCACCATGCCGACGAGGAGCGCCGCGACGACGGTCCCTCGGAACGTCCCGAGGCCGCCGACGATGACGACGACGAACGCCGGGAGGAGCGCTTCCGAGGCGACCGGGACGCTGGCACCCCACTTCGGGTCCCACATGAGCAACACCCCGGCGATTCCGGCCAATCCGGTGCCGAGCGCAAAGACGACGGTGAACACGCGGCGAACGTCGATGCCGAGCGCTTCGGTCATCTCCGCGTCCTCGCTTCCCGCGCGGATGACGAGTCCGTAGCGGGTCCGGGTCAGGAAGGCCCAGATTCCCGCGACGGTGAGCACGCCGAACGCGATTTCGAAGAGCGCGAGGCCGTTCACCGAGACGGAGCCGAGTCCGATCTGGTTCGTCAGGAAGCCGGGTTTCGTCCCGAAGGCGTCCTGCCAGTCGGTCTGGGGTTGCATGCCGTAGAACAGCACTGCGATTCGGACCAGTTCGTTCAGCACGAGCGTCAGCCCGAAGGTGAGCAGAATCTGGTACACCGGCGGGCGGTCGTACAGTTTGCGGATGAGGCCGACTTCGACCGCGGTTCCGAGTCCGGCGAGCAGGGCGAAGACGACCACGACGGCCACGAAAAACAGGGCCAACCGCGTGATAGAACTGCCTCCGGCGGCGACGAACGCGACCATCACCAACCCGCCGAGGTACGCGCCCAACATGGTCAGCGACCCGTGGGCGAAATTCAACACACCCATCAGGCCGAAGATGAGCGTCAAGCCGCTCGCAATCATCACGTACAGCGCGGCCTTCGCCAACCCCTGAATGAACACCGACGCGAGCGTCGATGGCCGGAGGAAATCCCCCAGCGCGCTTCCGACCCCCGCGAGCGGAACGAGTTCCATCATGCCGAGAGATACCTCCGGAGTCGCTCGTCGTCCATCGACACCTCGTTCGCGTCGCCCTGTTCGACGACGCGTCCGTTGTCGAGCACGTAGAACCGATCAGCGAGGTCGAGCGCCAGCGGGAGGTTCTGCTCGACCAGCAACAGCGTGGTATCCGTCGCCGCCTCTGCGAGCGCCTCGGCGACGGCCTCGACGATGAGCGGGGCCAGTCCCTCGCTCGGTTCGTCCACCAGCAGGAGTTCGTTCTCCCCGACGAGACCGCGGACGAGGGCCAACATCTGCTGTTGACCGCCGCTGAGATTTCCGGCCTCGCGGTCGCGGTGCTCTTCGAGGTCGGGGAACGTCTCGTAGGCGAGCGAGAGGGCCTCGTGCACGTCCTCCCCGCTCGGCACCGCCACCCGGATGTTCTCCTCGACGGAAAGTTGCGTGAACACCCGCCGCTCCTCGGGAATCCATCCGATTCCCATCTCCGCGACTTCGTGGGTGCTCTTGCCGATCAGTTCCGTGCCGCGGAACCGGACGCTCCCCCGCCGCGGCGGGGTCAGTTGGAGGATGGTGCGGAGCGTCGTCGTTTTCCCGACGCCGTTTCTGCCGACGAGGGCGACGACTTCGCCCGCTTCGACTTCCATCGAGACGCCCTCCAAGACGTGACTCTCGCCGTAGTACGTGTGGGCGTCCTCGACGGTCAGCAGGCTCACGCGATACCCTCCTCGACCTCGTAGCCGCCAAGGTACGCCTTTTGCACGTTCGGGTCGTCCCGCACCGACTCCGGCGTGTCGTCGGCGATGACAGACCCCTGATTCAACACGACGATGCGGTCGCTGACGCGCATCACGATGTCCATGTTGTGTTCGACCAGCAGCACCGCGTGGTCCTCGGCCACGTCCTCGATGAGGTCGATTATCGTCCCCACGCTCTCGGAAGAGACGCCCGCGTTCGGTTCGTCGAGCAGGAGTACGTCCGGGTCGCCCGCGAGCGCGATGGCGACCTCCAACTGGCGCGTCTGGCCGTGGCTCAGGTTCCCCGCCGTCGTCTCGGCGAAGTCGTCGAGTTCCACGCGCTCCAGAATCGCGTGGGCCTCTTCGGTGTGCTCCGGGAACGCCCTCGCGTTTCGAATCGGATTGGCCGACCCGTCCCCGTGTGCCTGCACCGCGACGCGGACGTTTTCGAGGACGGTACTCGTCGGGAAAACGTTCGTTATCTGGTAGGACCGGTGGAGTCCTAACCGCGCCGTCTCGTGGGGCTCCGTCCCCGTGATGTCCCGCCACGACCCGTTCGTTCGGAATTCGATGCTGCCCTCGCTCGGCGCGAGCACGCCGGTCAACAGGTTGAAAAACGTCGTCTTGCCCGCCCCGTTCGGCCCGATGAGCGAACACAGTTCGTCCGCTTCGAGCGTAAAATCCACGTCATCGACGGCGACCAAGCCGCCGAACCGTCTCGTCAGCCCCGTAGTTCGGAGCATGTTAGAGCGAGCAGGACATTCCGGCCGCGTCCTTCGGGATGGTCGCCTCCTCTCCCTCGATGGTGGCGAGCGGCTCGCCGGGCATGACGGCGGCGTCCCAGTTGTCTGCCCACTCGTCCGTGGTCGGGACTGGGTTGGCGACGGTCATCGAAGAGCGGGCCTGATTGTTGTACTTCTGGAAGACGTAGCCGCCCTCTCCCTTCGGCGTGTCTTTCACGGTCATACCGCGCATGGCCTCCGCGATGTCGGTCCCTTTGGTGGAACCGCTCTGGTGGACGCCCTGCACGATGGCCGATGCGGCGGTGAAGGTGCCCGAAGTGAACAGGTCCGGAACGACGCCGTAGGCCTTGGTGTACGAATCGACGAACGAGGTGTTGATATCGTTGTCGTACTGGTTCCAGTGATAGCGGGTCGTGAACGGGCCGAGTTTCGTCTTCTCTATCTTCTCTTTCGTCAGCGGTTTGCCGATGACTTTCTGCATCGTCTGGCCGACCACCTTGTTCGTGATTTGGGTCGCAAAGCCGCCGAAGACGCGGTAGTCGTAGCTTCCGGAGAGGTATTCGGTGAACAGGTTCGGGAGCGTGGCGACGGTGAATCCGCCGACGATTCCCTGTGCGCCCGCATCCTGTGCCTTGTCGAGCAGGCCCTTCCACTCCGAGTGCTCCTGCGGGACGAACTTCTTGCCGACGATTTCGACGCCTTCGTCCTCGAGTACCTGCTCGTAGTTGTTCACGACGGCCTTGCCGAAACTGTAGTCGGCCCCGAACAGGTACACCTTCTTCACGTCGGTTTCCTTGGCGACGTACTTCCCGCCGCTTCGGGCGTCCATCGCGGTGTTCTCGCTCGCGCGGAAGACGAGGTTGTTGCACGTCTCGCCGTCCGAGGTGATGGATGCAGACGCGGCCGGTCCGGCGACGTACGGCACGCCGCTCGCCTTGGCCACCGTCTTGATGACCGTCGTCGCCGAGGACGACGACGCACAGCCGAAGAGCATATCGACCTTCTGGTCCGTCACGAGGTTCGTCGCCAGTTTCTTGGCCTTGCTCTGGGAGAACCCGGTGTCGCGGACGTACAGTTCGAAATCGGTGTCGCCGACCGACACGACCGTTTTCCCGCTCTTGACGCCCGTCTTCGGGTCGGCGTCGGCTTTGTAGGCCAGTCCCGAAAGGAAGCCCCACAGGCTCTGTTGTCCGTAGTATTTGAGGCTCCCCGAAATCGGTTGGAGAACGCCGATTTTCACCGTCCCCGATACGTTCTTGGTCGTCGTCATGCCACCCGTTCCATTGTCGTTCCCCGATTTGTCGTCGTTCGTCGTATCGTTTGTGTCATCGTTTCCAGTGCACCCTGCCAATCCGGCAATCCCGACCGCACCCGCCGACGTGAGGACGTTGCGCCGTGTCAGTCTCCGCCTTGTCATACCACCTATACCGGGAGTTACGAGCGGCAAATACTGCAGGGTTAACATGTGAACAGAACGGAATCGGGCCGGTTCACATATCAACCGTGGATTTTTCCTCGCTATCGCTCGGAGTTTGAAATATGGCAGACGACGCGGTAACGCCGCCGACGTTCGACCCCGACGAGGTACTGCACGTCGAAGACGACCACTTCACGCCCGAGAACGTGGCTATCGTGACGGGCGCGGCCTCCGGAATCGGTCGTGCGACGACGCTCGCGCTCGCCGCGAACGACCTCACGGTGGTCGGGACGGACGTGGACGAGGACGGCCTGGCCGAGACGACCGACCGCGCCGAGGAGTTGGAACTCGGACGAAACGTCGAAACGGTAGTTGCCGACCTCACCGACGAGGACGAGATAGACCGCATCGTCTCCCACGCGGCGGACGCGGGCGCGGTGAAATATCTGGTCAACGTCGCCGGACTCCAGCACATCGACCCCATCGACGAGTTCCCGGCCGAGCGGTTCGACCTGCTCCACGACGTGATGGTCCGCGCGCCGTTCCTGCTGGCGAAGGCCTGCCTGCCCCACATGCGCGAGAGCGGCGATGGAACGGGCTGTATCGGCAACATGGCGTCGGTTCACGGCCACTACACCACCTCCGATAAGGTGGCCTACAACGTCTCGAAGTTCGGCCTCCGCGGCCTCACGCAGTCCCTCGCCGCCGAGGGCGACGGCGACGTTCGCGCCTTCTCGGTCAGCACGGGCTACGTGAAGACGCCGCTCGTGACGGACCAGATACCGGACACCGCCGAACAGCGCGGTATCAGCGTGGACGAGGTGGTCGAGGACGTGATGCTGGGCCAAGCGCGGACGAAGGACATGATGACGCCGCAGGACGTGGCGAACCTGTTCGTCTTCGGCTTCTCCAAACACGCGGACCACCTGAACGGCGGCGACCTGCTGTTCGACGGTGGCATGACGTTGACCTACGAGTGAGAACCGTCGTGACGTCCGACCGACTCGCGGAGGACGGCGTGTCCGTCGAACACCGGGACTACGAGGCGATGGTACACGGCTTTGCCAACATGCTCGGCGTCGTGGACACGACGGACGAGTTTTTCGCCTACGCTGGCGAGCGACTACGGAGTACGTTCGAGGGAGAATAACGTTCAGTCGAGCAGTTCTAGCGCGTCCACGACGCGCTGTATCATCTTTCGCTGTCCGCGGCGGAGGTTCTTCGAGACGGCGGGTTTCGAGACGCCGAACTCGTCGGCCAGCGTGCCGAGGGTGGCCGACCGCGGACTCTGGAAGTAGCCGTCCCTGACGGCGTGTTCGAGCGTCTCGCGCTCCACGTCCGAGAGGTCCCGACAGCCGTCGATGAGCGTCATCGCGGCCCCCGCGTTCTGCACGAGGTTCTGTAGGTCCGGCAGGTCGGGCGTTTCGCGCGATACGACCTCGAACTCGTTGTTCCATTCGAGTTCCGAGAGCGCGCCCTCCGCGACGTCCTCGTGATCGAAGCCGACGTGCCACAGTTCGTGGCCGTCCTCGATGTAGAACGGGCCGGTGATGTAGCCGTCGTGGTTGCGGATGGACTCCATCGCCTCCGTCTGCCCGATGGTGGTTCGGATGTGCGCGACGTTCTCCCGCTTCGACAGCAGGGAACAGTCGTGCATGTTGTCGTGTTCGCGGAGCGCCCGTAGACCGTGTTCGAGTTCGGTTCGGTCGTCACCCTCGACCACCAACCGCGTCTCCAACTCCTCCCGCGCTCGATCGAAATCCCAGTGAACGGCCGAGTACGCCACGCCGTAATCGTCGGAGGAGTCGATGAACGGGCAGTCGTACTGCTCCATGTCCATCGTGAGGTCTATCATTATCGTTCGCTCTGTTACCGCGGAACATACGTAAGACGAGTTAAAATAGTTTCCTTATCGCTCGTTGCTGGCTGATTTCTCCTGTCGATAGTGAAAAAAGGCGGTGACGTCGATATTCACGGACCGGTTGCATTCTCCTCGTTGCGTCGCAGATACTGAAAGACGAGTGCGAACGCCAGCCCACCGGCGGCACCCGTAATCACGGGGGCAACCAGTGCCCCGTCGAAGACGAACACACTGAGCACACCCCATATCCCCGCCCACAGCACGACTATGATGGTCGAGTAGACCCATGGATTTTCGAGGCTGAAGACATCCATAGCTGAAATTGGTTTTACACTACCATATCTGTGTTGGAAATATATGCCGTTCAGTATCTCTCTCGTAGCTATCGAACCGTCCGTTCGAAAGGGTACGACGACGCTCGACGGAAACTGACTCGAATCACGCGTCGCCCCCCCCCCGCCGTTTCCGCCATCGGTCGAAGACGTAGATGAGGGACAGAAAGAATCCGCACCTCGCACCGGACACCGCTTGGTTAACCGGACGTTCACCGAAGAAGAGAACTCCTATAGTCACCCACGCCACTGCACTGAGGATGATCATTCCGGGTACGAAGACCGACGGTTTTTCCGGGCGCATTTTCTTCATTACGACACCATTGTTCCGGACATCAGATCAGAATTAGCTCCCTAAATCCAAACTCCTTTTCTAGCCCGACGAATCGGATTCGACGGCTATTTCGCCTCCCCGAACTCCGACTTCACCGCTTCCCTATCTATCTTCGACGGCCCGGACATCGGCATCCCGTCCACGAACGCGAGGTGGCGCGGGCGCTTGAACCGCGCGAGTTTGCCGTCGAGAAACGCCTCCAAATCGGATAGCGTGAGCGACTCGTCACCCTCGACGACCGCTTTTCCGACCTGTCCCCACTTCTCGTGGGGGACGCCGACTACGACGACTTCCTCGACCTTCGGGTGGTCGGCGATGACGTCCTCGACTTCGGCGGGGTAGACGTTCTCGCCGCCGCTGACGTACATGTTCTTCTTTCGGCCCTCGATGTAGACGTAGCCGTCCTCGTCCACGCGCGCGAGGTCGCCCGTGGACACCCACTCGCCGGTAGATTCGCGCCCCTCGTCTTCCGGGCTTCCATTCGCCTCGCTCACGGGTATCCCGAACGTCTCCGCGCTCTCCTCCGGATTCTTCCAGTAGCGGTCGGCGGCGTGGGGCGAGGCGAGTTCGAGTTCGCCGATGGTCCCTGACGGGAGCGGTTCGCCGTCGTCGTCCACGACGCGGGCATCGACGTGCATTGCGGGAACGCCCACGCTGTCGGATTTCTCGTGGGACCAGCCGTCCGGCAGGGTGAAGTTGTTCGGTCCGCACTCGGTGAGCCCGTAGCCCTGCGAGAGTTCGATGCCGCGGTCCCACCACGCCTCCATCACCGAGTTGCGGCACGGGCCGCCGCCGCTCTTGGCGAAGCGGAGCGTCGAGAGGTCGGTGTCGTCCCACTCGTCGTGGTGACACATCATCCGCAGGACGGCGGGGACCGCGACGAGGACGGTCGCCCCTTCCGACTCCACCAGTCGGAGCACGGACTCGGGGTCGAACTCGCGGGCGATGACCACCCGCGCGCCGAGGTGGAAGAGGGGGACCGTGAGGACGTTCCACCCGCCGGTGTGGAACAGCGGGAACACCATCGGCGTCACGTCCTCCGGGCGCAACCCCCACGCAGTGATGGTGTTGAAGGAGTTCCAGAGGACGGAGCCGTGGGTGATGACCGTCTCCTTCGGGACGCCCGTGGAACCGCCCGTGTGCAGGAAGAGGTGCGGGTCGTCCATCGACACGTCGGCGGTTTCGACCGGCGAACCGTCCACCGGACGGACCGAATTCCACGACCGCCATTCGTCCTCTCTCCATTCGTCCCCCCGCCATTCGCCCTCTCGTGATTCGGCCGCGTGCGATGCGGACCCGTCCGACGGGTCCGAATCGCTTTCCGACGAATCCTCGTCCGCCGGGAGCGTGACGACCGTCGTTTCGAACTCGCGGGCGTCGTGGGACAGCACGTCGGCGGCGAGCTCGGCGAAGGGCGCTTCCACGACGAGCAGTTCCGGTTCGACGTCGTTCAGCATCTGCACCAGTTCGCGCGGTGCGAGGCGGTGTGAGAGCGGTGCGAGCACGCCGCCGGTCTTCCCGGTGGCGAAAAAGCAGTCGATGAGTTCCGGACGGTTGCGCGAGAGGACGGCGACGCGCTCGCCGTCGGCAACCCCGTGTTCGCGGAGCAGTCGGGCGGTGCGGTTCGCCCGTCGGTCGAGTTCGCGGTAGGTGTAGCGCTCGCCCGTGGTGGCGTCTACCAGCCCCACCGCGTCGGGAGAGAGTTGCGCCCGCTTTTCGCTCCACGCGCCGACCCATTCGTACGGCCGCGTCGAGTGCTCAGGCATCGTCGAGGAAGGTTCGGAGTCGTTCGTTTACCGCCCCGGACTGCTCGATGAAGAAGAGATGTGGTCCGCCCTCGAAGGGTTCGAGTTCCGCGTGCGGGATGCGGTCGGCGAGCAGTTCGGCGTTCTCGAAAGGTAGTACGCTGTCCGCGGTTCCGTGCGCGATGAGGGTCGGGAGCGAGAGTTCACCGAGACGGTCGCTGGCGTCGAAGTTCGTGACGCCCATCGCCTGTGCTCCCCTCGCTTCGTCGGACGCGTCACCCGCCAGTCGCCAGTCCACGATGTCCGAGAGGAGGTCGTCGTGCTCCGCGGCGAACTCCTCGGTCATCGCGGGGGCCATCTTGTAGCGAATCGCCTCGCGTTCGTCGCACCCCTCGGGCACGTCGAACATCCGTTCCTGCGTCTCCGGCGGCGTCGGCACCCCCTCGTCGCCGCCCGGCGTGGTGCAGAGGAGAGAAAGCGTCTGCGCCCGGTTGTAGTCGAGCGCGTACTGCTGGGCTATCATCCCGCCCATGCTCGCACCGACGACGTGTACCGATTCGACGCCGACGGCCGCGAGTACCGCTTCGAGGTCGCCCGCCATCTCCTCGATGCTGTAGGGACCGTCCGGCGCGTCGGAATCCCCCGTCCCGCGGTTGTCCCACACGATGACGCGATAGTCGTCCGCGAACGCCTCGCGTTGCCAGCGCCACATCCACCGCCCGTAGCCGAGTCCTTCCACGAAAACGATGGGGTCGGCGTCCGTCGGTCCGTGCTCCTCGTAGTAGAGCGAAACGCCGTCGTTGTCGGTAAATGGCATGCGTATTGCGACGTATGAGCGTGTAATCAACCCCCTGTTTTACATGTTAACCCGGAGATTCATTCCGGCCGGGGACCGAGTTCGGGTATGCCAGTCGCATCCGTCGGGGACTCCGAAACGGCAACGTTGGAACTGACGCAGGAACGAATCGACCGGTTCGCGGCGCTCACCGGCGACGAGAACCCGCTCCACGTGGACGCCGACTACGCCGAGGACGGACTGTTCGGGGGTCGCGTCGCCCACGGTGCGCTCACGGCCAGCGTCGTCAGCGCCGCGCTCGCGGCGCTCCCCGGCGACATCGTGTATCTCTCCCAGAACATCGACTTCGAGAATCCCGTCCGGCCGGGGGAAACCGTCAGCGCGACGGCGACCGTGACCGAGGATTTGGGCACGGACCGCCTCGCGGTGGAAATCAGCGCGGAAACCGACCGGGAAGTCCTCTCCGGCGAGGCGACAGTCATGTCGCTTCCGCACGAATAGGGTCACCAACCGTATCGCCCTGTTTCTGCGCCACAAACTTCGCAGTAGAACACGACTTCGCCGTCCGACTCTTCGGGGACTGCTGGCGTTCGCTCCTCACACGACGGGCACGTTCGGCGGAGGTCCATCGGTTCGTCGCTACGCGGCGCACCGAGTGCGAGGACGACGAGTCGGTCGCCCCCGTCGTTCCTCCCCTGTTGCCACTCGCCCGGTGCGAACCGTATCAGTTCCCCGGCGTCTACTTCGACATCTCCGTCCTCGGTTTCGAACGTCGCCGTGCCCGAGAGGACGTAGAACACTTCCTCCTGCTTGTGATGGCGGTGATAGCAATCGCCGATGTGTTCGCCGGAAGCGCGTTCGTAGTAGTTGAGTGCGAGGCCGGTAGCCCCGAGCGCTTCGGTGAGCGGTTGGAATGCGCGGGACGCGTGGCCGTTCGTATCCTCTATTGCGACTTTCTTCATCTCGTGTGGATTCACGTGGATGTCGATAATGGTTTTCCACACCCCGAAAGTGCCGCCGAACTACCGACTCGTATCGCCCGCTGTACTTTTACCTGTGCCCGTTGCTCACATGAGCCATGACGACGACAGCAGAACTCGCGGATTTCGTCGCGGAAACGACCTACGATGATCTTTCGGAGGACACGGTGGACGAACTCAAAAAGCGGGTGCTCGACTCGGTGGGAATCGCCGTGGGAGCGATGGGCGAAAAACCCGTCGAGGCGGTTCGCGCGACCGTCGAGGAGATGGGTGACGGCGGGGACTGTACGCTCTGGGGTGGCGGAAGCGCGTCCCCGCCGGACGCGACCATGCTGAACACGGCGTACGTCCGGTATCTCGACTACATGGACTCGTTTCTCGCACCCGGCGAGACGCCGCATCCGAGCGACAACATCGCCGCCGCAATCGTGTGCGGGGAGTACGAGGGGTGTACGGGGGAAGACCTCATCACCGCCATCGCCGTCGCGTACGAGGTGCAGGCCGAACTGGCGTGGAACGCGCCAGTTCGGGACAGAGGATGGGACCACGTTACCCACACCGTCATCTCGGCGACGGCGGGCGCGTCGAAACTGCTCGGGTTGGACCGCGAGGAAACCCGGTCCGCCATCGGCATCGCCGGAACCGCGCACAACGCCCTCCGGGTGACGCGGACCGAGGGCATTTCGGAGTGGAAGGGTCTCGCCTCAGCGAACGCCGCGCGAAACGCCGTCTACTCGGCGATGCTGGCGAAAAACGGCGTCGAGGGGCCGACGAACCTCTTCGAGGGGCAAAAGGGATGGAAGCATATCGTCTCCGGCGAGTTCGACGTCGACCTGTCGCCGGGCGAGCGCGTCCACGACGTGATGACGAAGCGGTACGTCGCCGAGACGTACGCCCAGTCGGCCGTCGAGGGAATCATCGAGTTGGCGAAGCGCGAGGACATCGACCCCGACGACGTGGAATCGATTCACCTCGATACGTTCGCGGGTGCGAAACTCATCATCGGCGGCGGCGAGGGGTCGCGCTACGAGGTGGAGACGAAGGCGCAAGCCGACCACTCCCTGCCATACATGCTCGCCGTGTCGCTCATCGACCGCGAGATGACGAACGCGCAGTACGACCCGGACCGAATCCGACGGGACGACGTACAGGAACTCCTTCGAACCGTCGAAGTGGAGGAGGACGGGGACCTCACGGACCGCTTCGAGGCGGGCGAGATGCCCGCGAACATCGACGTGGTGATGGACGACGGCACGACGTACCACGTCGAGAAGGACGACTTCGCGGGCCATCCGAACAACTCGATGTCGTGGGAACAGGTTGAATCGAAGTTCGAGCGGATGACCGAATCCCGATACGACGAAGCGCACCGGGGGGACATCATCGAGACGGTACGCGGACTCGAAGACCGGGATGCCGACGACATCGTGCGGTTACTCGACTAACGGCGGCGCGTCAGCCCTCGGTTAACTCCCGGATATGCTGACAATGGATAGCATATAACTTGACTGGAAGCTCGAACATATTATATGTTTTATGATATTTATCGTCCGGTCGGCTGCGCTTTATCGGATAAGTTAGCCGAACTGTGTTGGACCGAAAGACCTGAATTCGGCTGTATCGTCCGGCTTATCCTGCTTACCTCACCTCGATGAAGGTAGCCATCAGGTACCGACCCGCCGCGTCGAAAAAACGGTCCTCTCCATTGAAATACAGTTGCGACGACACGAGAAAGTGGACGATGAACACACGACGACGTGTCGGTGTCGTCCAAGGTGAATACAATGAAAAAAGGAACTAGAATGCTCCTCGCTATGACCGTCGTTGCCAGCCTCTTCGCGGTTGGCTTCGTCGGAAACGCGGCCGCATTCGCGGACGACAATCAGGCACAGTACAGTGAACAGCACGCGTGGTCCGGTGTGAGCCAGGACCAGTACGTCGCACAGGGCAACGCCAACCACCAAGAGGACAACTACGCGGTCTCGGCTGCGGTCGGCTGGGACAGTGATTCCGGCAACGCGTACGCGGTCCAGTACAGCGAGCAGGAGAACGAGAACGCGCAGGGTGCCTGGTCCAGCGCAGAAAACTACAACTGGCAGAACCAGGACGACTAAACCAGCGGATTACTGAACTCGGCGAATCGAGTTCCAAACGCTTTACAGCACGACTATTTTTCGGCCCGTCGGCGCGACGACGACCGGTAATCGAGATTGCGCGACGGATGGGTTCCCAATAACAAAGCACGAGAGCGCCGTTCTCCGTTTCGATATGACCGACGCAGACCGTCCGTCCAGAACTCCGGTCGATTCCGGTTCTGACACCGACGACCAGCGTTTACGACCGACCGACGCGACGACGCGCGGCATCGTCCTGCTCGTCGTCCTGTCGTTCGGAATCGTACCCGGCGTCCTCTCGGGAGCACCGTCGTCGCCGTCACCCCCGACCGAGACGGTGGCGGACTCCTGTTCGGCACCGTCCGACAACGGCGTCCTGTGGCACCTCCAGCGCTACGGCGCTGGCTGTGAGCGGAACGACTTCGTTCGCTTTCCGGCGGGTGAGCAGATAGACCGCATCGGCGAACCGCCGTGGGTGCCGCTGTAGCGGGTCGTCGCGCCGACTACCGAGCGCGATTCCGAGACTGCACTCCCAGCTAGCCAAAGAGCAGTCGAATGTCGTCCAGTCTGTCCTCGCCGTCGGCGTCGTCCCGTTCGACGTCGATTCCCGGAGACCCCGTGATCGTTCCGTCCTCGGCCACCGACGCGCGGAAGCCGACCTGATACCTCGTCGTTCGTCGTTCGCTTCCCTTCAGTCGAAACAGGCCGTCTCTGTCGCGCTTCAAACGCTCGCTACCGGCGAGAAATGCCGGGTTTCCGCACGTCTCGGCGTCGAACGACCCGCCTATCGATATCCGTGTTCGAGTCTCAGTGAACGCTTTTTGTCCGCTATCGGTTCCGTTCCGGGTTCGGCGTCGGATTCAGGCGACGGACAGTCCCGACAGTAGACGTTTTCGCCCCAGTCGAGCGTTCTGAGCGGGATGCCGAAGGCGACCTGCTGTTTGGCGTACCGCCGCCGCTCGCCGTCCTCGGTTCGACCTCCACAGCAGTCACAGCGGACCCGTCCGTCGGTTTCGATGGGTCGGATGTCGGTGCGGTGTTTCACCCCGAAGCTCGTCGGCGAGTATGCCACACGTCCTCGGGAGAACGCCCACGTCATCCCCAACAGGGTCAATCCCCACGCGAGCGTCCCGTCGTCGATTCCGAAGTACGAGTCCGGGCCGATGAACGAGACGGCGAACACCGCCATCGTGGTGAGCAAAAAAATATCGTCGAAGCTCATCGACCGAATCTCCGACGCGAGTGATGGTGGAGAGCCCATACCTGTAAAATTTCGAACCGCGTTCCTTCAGCGTTTGGCGAACGAATATTCTATTGAGTTATTGTCATTTACTGCGACGCCCAACGCCTTTAGTATCTGTTCGTCGTACCCCGTCCGGGGGTTTCATGACCGACAGAGCATTCGACTTTCTGCACGTCAACGAGCGCGAATCGAAACCGCGGGAGAAGGGAATCACCGAGATGCGCGGGCCGTACTACGACCCGATGGGGCCGCGCGAACTGCAGGACATCCTCGACACGATGGGCGAGTACGTGGACATCTACAAGTTCTCGGGCGGGTCGTTCGCACTGATGCCCGAGGACGTGGTGGAGGAACTCATCACCGTCTGCCACGAGTACGACGTTCAGGTTTCGACCGGGGGATTCATCGAGAACGTCCTCGTCCGCGACAACGACAAGGTAGAACGGTACATCGAGGAGGCCGGAAACCTCGGTTTCGACATCGTGGAAATCTCCTCGGGATTCATCGCCATCGACACCGACGACCTCGTGGAACTGACCCGACTCGTTCAGGACCACGGCCTGAAGGCCAAGCCCGAAATCAACGTCCAATTCGGCGCTGGCGGGGCCTCTTCGGTCGAGGAACTGGAGAGCGAGGCGGCCATCGACCCCGCGAGCGCCATCGAGGAGGCTCACCGCCATCTCGAAGCAGGCGCGTACAAAATCATGGTCGAATCCGAAGGAATCACCGAGCGCGTCCGCGACTGGCGGACCGACGTGGCCTTCGAGATAGCGAACGAGGTCGGCATCGAGAACTGCGTGTTCGAGGCCGCCGACCCGCAAGTCTTCGAGTGGTACATCAAGAACTTCGGGCCGGAGGTGAACCTGTTCGTGGACAACTCCCAAATCGTCGAGTTGGAGTGTATGCGTTCGGGACTGTGGGGGAAGAAGAGTTCGTGGGGACGCGTGGTGTCGTACGACGAGGAATAGCGGCGGCGTATCGGGAACGCCGCTCGACCCTCACCAGTCCGCCAGTCGATATTTACCGTCCCGCACGCATACGAACGATATGGAGTACGAGACGATTCACGGGGAGGAGATTCCGAAGGTCGGCCTCGGAACGTGGCGGATGGAGGGCGCGACGTGCCGCGATGCGGTCGGAACCGCGCTCGACCTCGGCTATCGACACATCGACACCGCGCAAGCCTACGGCAACGAGCGGCAGGTCGGGCAAGCCATCGAGCACTCCGACGTCGACCGCGACGACATCTTTCTGACGACGAAGGTGTGGCCGATGCACCGCAAACGTCCCGACATCGTCAACTCCGTCCACGAGAGTTTGGCGCAGTTGGGGACCGAGTACGTGGACTTGCTCCTCATCCACTGGCCGAACCCGCTCGCCTCGACGGGCGAGGTGATGCGGACGCTCTCGGACCTACAGAGCGACGGGGTGGCCCGCCACATCGGCGTGAGCAACTTCGACACGGGGCAGTTGGAGACGGCGCGGGAGGAGGCGACGGTGGACGTGTTCACCGACCAGGTGCAGTTTCACCCGTTCAACCCGCAGGCGGAGTTGCTCGACTACTGCCAGCGAAACGACGTGCTGCTGACGGCCTACAGTCCGCTGGCCCACGGCGGCGCCATGCACGACCACGTTCTCACGGAACTCGGGACGAAGTACGACAAGTCCCCGGCACAGGTCGCACTCCGGTGGGTGACACAGCAGGACGGCGTGGTGACGATTCCGAAATCGACGAGCGAGGCGCACCTGAAACAGAACCTCGAAATCTTCGACTTCGAACTGACCGAGACGGAGATGGCGCTCGTAGCGCGCCCCTCGCGCCTTCGCACGGGAATGTCGATGCTTCGCGGCCGGTTGGGACGGTAACTCAGCCTGTTTCCCCGTTCACATCTCCACCGTCGCGGAGTTCCTCCACGATGGCCGACCCGACGCGGCGAACGTTCTCAAGCGTGACGTCGAAGGTTTCCGCCTGCACGCCGTCGTGCAGGCTCTCCCGAATCGACTGTCCGTCGTGGGGTCTGTCGAAGTTGGCGACCCCGCGCACGCTCAGATACCGGTCCAGCAGTCCGAACCGGTCGAGGGCGGTCGCCGTTCCCATCTCTTCCATCTCGGTCGTCGCGTAGGTTCCGGCACCGTACTGCTCCGTGAGCCACTGGGCGTGCTCGGAAATCGTCGCTCCGTGCCAGAACTCGTCGCCACAGAGCGTCGTTCCGACATCGACGCCGGGCTTCGACCGCGCAGCTTGCTGTTCGTAGCGGTTTCGGTACGCTTCCGTACCCGACGAATCGAGGAGTTCGACCGACTTTGCGACCCGGACGGCTTCGGTCACGAGGTCGTCGTTCAGGTGGTAGACGTAATCGTGCGGCCGATAGGAGAGGAGTTCGAGCGGCCGCTCCCGCTCGTCCGTTGTCTCGCCGTCGCGCGCCGCCCAGCGATGTTTCCGGTCCCAATCGACGATGCTGTCCGCGACGAACACGGACCCGAGCGTTCCGACCGTCGGCGGCGCTCCGGCGATGCCGACCGTTAGAAAGTACGTCTCCGAGCAGTCGAACCGCTCTCCGGCGAGGATGGCGGTCACGGTCGCCGCCGCATCCGCTTTTCCCATCCCCGTCGAGGTGATTCCGATGCCGTCGTCCGTGTAGTAGACGGGCATGTTCGCGCCCGATACCGACACCGAATTCTCGAACTCGTAGCTCTCGCGCCAGCGTTCGAACTCGTCGGGGAGGTCTTTCTCCACGTCGAAGTCGTCCGCCGCGAAGGCTGGAAGCAGGAGCACGTCGAGGGCGATCGGTTCCGTCGTACCAGTCATTCGAGAACTCGTTCGTCGGCGTTCGTATAGGTGATTTCGGTCGGGGTACCCGCCGACTCGATTCCGGCGCGGGTTCGTGCTTACCGCACCGGTATCTCGACCAACGTCATGTCCTCGCTCTCGACCGCTTCGGTCAGCGCCGCGTCGATTTCGTCCCACGTCTCGGCCCGCGTGGCGTCGATGCCGAAGCTTTCGGCGAATTTCACGAAGTCGGGATTCGTCAGGCCGGTCCCGAAGTGTTCGCCGAACTCCTCCTCCTGTTCCTCGGTGATGAGTCCGTACTCGGAGTCGTTGAAGACGATGATGGTGTACGCACAGCCGAGTCTGGTCGCCGTCTCTATCTCCGCCGCGTTCATCATGAACCCGCCGTCCCCCGTGGCGACGACGACGTTCGAATCGGACGCGAGGTCGGCCGCCAGACCGCCCGGAACGCCGATTCCCATGCTGGCGAGCCCGTTCGAGACGATGACCGTGTTCGGTTCGTAGGTCGGGAAGTTCTGCGCGATGGCCATCTTGTGGCTGCCCACGTCGGAGACGAGCACGTCCTCGTCGGCCATCGCCTCCCGGAGGAATGGGAGGACGTTCTTCACCGTCACCGGGTCGTCGGACTCGGGGTGCCGGGTCGTCTGCTCGGCGATGGCCTCGCGCTTGTCGCGGTACCATTCGGCGGGGCAGGCCACGTCGAGTCGCTCCCGGAGCGCGTCGAGTCCGGCGGAGATGTCACAGACGAGTTCAACGTTCGGGTTGTAGTGTTCGTACACCTCGGCGGGTTCGGAGTCGAGGTGAACGATGTCCTTGTCGCGGTCGGGATTCCAACTTTCGGGGTCGTGTTCGGCGATGTCGTAGCCGAGCGTGAGCACGCAGTCGGCCCGCGCGATGGCGTCCGCGGCCTCGCCGTTTTCGCCCGAGTCGAGCGTGAACAGGGAGTGCTCGTCGGCGTCCGAGAGCGCCCCCTTACCCATGTAGGTTCCGACGACGGGAACGTCGGTTTCGGAGACGAACTCGCGGAGGCTCTCTGCCGCCCGCTCCCGCACCGCACCGTTGCCGGCGATGACGAGCGGTCTATCGGCCCGTTGGAGCAGTTCGGCGGCGTGCTCGACGGACCGCTCGTCCGGGTCGGGTCGCCGCACCCGACGGGTGAATTCGAGCGGTTCCGCGCTCGTTTCCTCGGCCGCGACGTCCTCCGGGAATTCGAGGTGCGTCGCGCCGGGTTTCTCGTATTCGGCGAGTTTGAACGCCTTGCGAACCGACTCGTTGATGGTTTCCGGGTCGGTCATCTGCGTGTTCCACTTCGTCACCGACCGGTAGGTGTGGAGCACGTCGAGCAGTTGATGGCTCTCCTTGTGCTGGCGCTCGAGTCCGGCCTGTCCGGTGATGGCGACGACGGGACTCTTGTCCAGATGTGCGTCCGCGACCCCCGTCAGGAGGTTCGTCGCGCCCGGCCCGAGCGTCGAGAGGCAGACGCCAGCACGTCCGGTCACCCGCCCGTGCACGTCGGCCATGAACGCCGCACCCTGTTCGTGTCGAACGGGGATGAACTCGATGTCGGAGTCGCGGAGCGAGAAGAGGACGTCGCCGAGTTCCTCGCCCGGCAACCCGAACACGTACTCGACGCCCTCCTGCTCCAGACAGTCCACCAGCAAGTCGGATGCTTTCATCGCCCGAAATACGAGGAAGAAGGATTAGTGCTTGGTGGCGGGTCAGCAGTTGACCGGCTTCACGCTATCGACGGCGAGCAGGCGACAGCCGCTTCCCGTCTCGGCTTCGAGGAGCAGGCTCCGGTCGCTCGAACACAGTTCGAGGTCACAGCTACAGAAGGTCAGTACTGTGTCGCCGTCGGCGTCGCCGTCCACGTTCTCGTTTTTCACGCGACACGCCGGTGCGGACCGCCCGTCGGTCTCCGAGAGCAGACCGTCGATGTCCGCACAGGAGATGTCTCGCCACTTCGGATTTCGGTACTTCTGACAGCGCCGCGATTCGAACGGTGCCCGGTCCGACGACGGAACCAGACGAACGCTCTCGGGTTTCACGTTCGGCCAGCCGATGTAGACCGTGACGGGTTCGTCCGCCCGCGCGTTCACCGTGTTCGGACAACAGCCGGGTTTCACGTCCATCCAACAGGTCTTACAGCAGTCCTCCGTCTCGTCTTGCGCACTCGCCTGCCCGACGAGCGAGGGGACGCCGAAAGCCACCCCGGCGGTGGCGAGGGCACCCCGTTTGAGGACGCGTCGTCTGCTCTGTGCGTGTCGTTTGGATTCCATGCGAATCGTTCCTGCATGGTCGCCCAACATGTTACCGTTTTTGTCCGTTTCAGAGAGGTGTTCGTCGAACCGTCGTTCCGTCGCTCGCCATCCGACCGAAATGGCATATCGACGACGGGGTTTATCCTCGTTCGGCCCGTGATACCCGTGCGAGGGGGTTTCGATGAGCCAACAGGAAGGGGAAATGGAGCGACAGGAGTCCGAAGAGGAAGTGGAACAGGCTGGAAGAGCGACCGAATCGTCGCCACAACAGCGCCGACTGGAGCGCAAGGCGCGGCGGCGACGGGAGCGCGAAGCCGAGGCGGAACGGGCCGCCGAATCGCGGGACGAGTCGGTTCACCTCAAGGTGTTCCGGTACGACCCCGACGTGCCCGAGAAGCAAAAGCCGCGGTTCGACCACTTCTACGTCCCGGACAAACGGGGGCTGACGGTCCTCGACGCGCTCATCTACGCCCGCGACCACTTCGATTCCACGCTGACGGTGCGCCACTCGTGTCGGCAAGCCATCTGCGGGAGCGACGCCGTGTTCATCAACGGGTCACAACGGCTGGCCTGCCAGACGCAGGTGTCCGACCTCGACAGCCCGGTGCAGGTCGAACCGTTGCCGCATCAGGAGGTCATCAAAGACCTCGTGGTGGAGATGGAGCACTTCTACGACCAGATGCACGCGGTCGAACCCTACTTCCAGACGGACGAGAAGCCGGACGACGACCTCGAAGAACAGCGCCAGTCCCGCGAGAACCGCGAGGAGATAAAGACGGCAACCCGGTGTATCTGGTGCGGTGCGTGCATGTCCTCGTGTAACATCGCGGCGGGCGACAACCGGTACCTCGGCCCGGCGGCCATCAACGCGGCGTACCGGTTCGCCATGGACGAACGCGAGGGCGAGTCCGTGACGGAACATCGACTGAACCTGATGGACCAAGAACACGGCGTCTGGCGCTGTCAGACGCAGTTCTCCTGTACCAACGTCTGCCCGAAGGACATCCCGCTGACACAGCACATTCAGGAACTGAAGCGGGAAGCGGTGAAGAAAAACCTCACGTTCTGGTAACGCCCGGTTCGGCGCGTCGTCCGTGCGTTCCGCGTTGCCGTCCGCCACTTGAGTTGTCGTGCTACGTCCCTTCTCGCGGAACGCTTCACATCGAATACAATTCAGGTCATAGATGGGACCCGTGTGTCCACGCAATAAATGACAAACGACCGAAACGAATTACTCCTTGCCTCCCGACCATTGTGTGATGGCAGCGCTTACCACATCATTGGCGCTCTCCATCCTGATGGGTGGGTTCCTTCTCGTCGTCCTCTACTTCATCCTCCAAGTCGAGGACTGGCGGTCGTACACACCCACCGGTGGGGGGTTCGGTCGCGGCGAAGAGCAGGGGGTCGGCTACGCGCAAAAGCCCTCGGGGATACTCCGTTGGCTGACGACTGTCGACCACAAGGATATCGGCATCCTGTACGGCGTCTACGGGTTGATAACGTTCGCTTGGGGCGGAATCGGCGCCCTGCTGATGCGAACCGAACTACTCTCGCCTGACACGATGTTCCTCCAGGCGCAGTCGTACAACGCGCTGATGACGACCCATGGCCTCACGATGTTGCTCCTGTTCGGGACGCCGATGATTGCGGCGTTTGCGAACTACTTCATCCCGCTCCTCATCGGGGCGGACGACATGGCGTTCCCGCGCATCAACGCCATCGCCTTCTGGTTGCTACCGCCCGCGGCGATACTCATCTGGATCGGCTTCCCACTCGGGGCAATCGGGTCGGGCATCCAACCGGCACAGACGAGTTGGACGATGTACACGCCGCTTTCCGTTCAGCAACCGAGTCCGGCGACGGATCTGATGCTTCTCGGTCTGCACCTCTCGGGCATCAGCACCACGATGGGGGCGATAAATTTCATCGCCACCATCTTCACCGAACGCGGTTCGAACATCGGGTGGGAGAACCTCGATTTGTTCTCGTGGACGATGGTCACGCAGTCGGGGCTCATCCTGTTCGCGTTCCCGCTGCTCGGCAGCGCCATCATCATGCTCCTGCTCGACCGCAACTTCGGGACCACGTTCTTCTCCCCACAAGGCGGCGGCGGTCCGATTCTGTGGCAACACCTCTTCTGGTTCTTCGGGCACCCGGAGGTGTACATCCTCGTCCTCCCGCCGATGGGGTTGGTCAGTCTCATTCTACCGCGCTTCGCGGGCCGGAAGCTGTTCGGATTCAAGTTCGTCGTCTACTCGACGTTGGCCATCGGCGTCCTCTCGTTCGGCGTTTGGGCCCACCACATGTTCGCAACGGGTATCGACCCACGTATCCGTCTCAGTTTCATGGCGGTGTCGCTGGCCATCGCGGTGCCCAGCGCCGTCAAGGTCTTCAACTGGATTACGACGATGTGGAACGGGAACATCCGCCTGACGGCACCGATGCTGTTCTCCATCGGGTTCATCCAGAACTTCATCATCGGGGGCGTGACGGGCATCTTCCTCGCGGCGATTCCGGTCGACCTCGTGCTCCACGACACCTACTACGTCGTCGGCCACTTCCACTTCATCGTGATGGGTGCCATCGGGGTCGCCCTGTTCGCGGCGTTCTACTACTGGTTCCCGATTTACAGCGGCAAGATGTACCAGAAGTCGCTCGCCCACTGGCACTTCTGGCTGACGATGATCGGAACGAACGTGACGTTCTTCGCCATGCTGTTCCTCGGCTACGGCGGCATGCCCCGCCGGTACGCGACCTATCTCCCGCAGTTCACGACGTGGCACCAGGTCGCCACGCTCGGTGCGTTCATCCTCGGTATCGGCCAGTTCATCTTCGTCTGGAACATCGTCCAGTCGTGGCTCGAAGGCCCGGCGGTCGAAAGCGGCGACCCGTGGGCGCTGGAGGAGGAAGGCATGCTTTCGCCCGAGTGGGTGTGGTTCGAGAACCGACGCGAAACCGCGCTCGCCGACGGTGGCGACGGCGATGGCGACGGACTGACGGACGGCGGTTCGGACGAGGCCACGGGAGGTGACGACTGATGGCCACCTACTCCGTCTTCGACCGCGAGACGCTGCTCGACATCGTGGTGAACATCGTTCCCCTCATCATCCTCGGGTTCTTCTTCGTCCTCTTCTTCGTAACGTCGCCGTATCCGCCGAACGAACTCTACCGCGTCCTCGGTCTGCTGTTGCTCGTCGTTCCGTTCGTCCTGCTCGGGCTGCTGACGTGGGTCGCCGCCCACTACGTCGGCTGATCGGTCGAGCGGTCCGCGGATGACCGCGACCGCCCGCCCCGCTCGTCGGTTTCACTTCCCGATAAGGGTTTCACGTCCCGATAAGTGCGGTGAGAACTGCCAAGAGCGCCGCACACGACATCACGACCGCGAGCAGGCCGAACGCGGCCGCGAACCCGGTCGTGTCGGAGACGACGCCGACGACGGCGGGCGCGAGCGCGCCGACGCCCATCAGCAGGGTACGGACCAACCCGAGGCCACCTCCGGCAACGTCGTCGGGAATCGTCGCCGCGAGGTACGCGCCGCGAATCGGACGGAATCCGTGACTGCCGATGCCGAGCGCGACGACGATACCGCCGAAGACGACGGCGCTCGCCGTCCCCGCGAGGGAAAGCGCCCCGAGCGCGCCCGCCGCGACGGCGAGGACGGCGACGGCGAGCGGAAGCCGCCCGATTCTGTCCGAGAGGTCGCCGGTGACGACCTGCACCAGACTCACGGCGAACAGGGCGCTGTAGACGAGCGACGCCGCCGACTCGGACAACCCGTGGTCGGTGAGATAGAGCGGGAGGAACGCGACGACGCCGTTGTACGCGAAGCTGAAACAGACGGTCACGCCGACGAATACCGTGAACCGACGGCTTCGAAAGAGGTCGAGATACCGCCGGAACGCGAGCGGGTTCGCGGAATCGTCTCCACCGGCGGAGTCACCATTCTCACCATCGTCCTCGGCGTCCGATGACCGCCGTGGGACGTACGCGAGGACGCCGCCGCCGAGCGCGAACCCCTCCACGGCACCCGCGAGAAAGAGCGCGTGCCAGTTTCCGGCGTCGGTCACGAGGACGACGGCCGCGGGTGCGGCCACGCCGCCGAACGCTCCGAGCGTGTCGAACAGGCCGAGCGCCCGGCCGGTTCTCGTCGGGTACTCCCGCGAGAGCAACCGAATCGAGACCGTCTTGTGGATGCCCGTCCCCACCCCGACGAGGAGCATACCGCCGACGAGCACCGCGAGCGGCGCGGCGACCCCGAGCACCAGCGCCCCTCCGGCGGCGACCGCGGCACCCGCCGCGATGACCCGCACCGCGCCGAACCGGTCGGCGAGGACGCCGCTGGGAAACTGCATGAGCGAGTAGCCGAGCATCGTGGCCGTGAACACCGTTCCGAGAAACGCGTTCGAGACGCCGAACTGGGTTCGAAAGGTGGGAAACAGCGCCGGAAGTGCGTACCGCAGGAACTTGGCGAGAAACCAGAGTCCGGCCGTCAACAGGAGCGTGTCGTAGTCGGCGACGCGCGAAAACCGACCGAACACTCGGGTTCCCATTCGCTCGTTGGTCGGTAGCGAACCGTCAAAAAGCGGACGGAAGCGGCGATGTGCGCCAACGGCTCGTGCGTAAAAACTATCATCTTTTGGTTGTCACGTCCCGTCGTGTCCCCAGATTCGAAACTCTCCAACGCGTTGAACACGTTCGACCGTACCCATCTCGGGGCGTTACTGCTGGTCGTCGGCATCGCCGTCGCGGGCTACGGCGTCTACGACTACACGCAACAATCCGACGCCGTGGCCGATGCAGTGACGGTGAACGCCACCATCACCGATACGGGCGTCGAACGCATCTCCAGGCGTCGTAGTTCCCCGGACTACAAGCCGACGGTCGCGTTCGACTATCGCTACCGCGGCGAGTCCTACACGGCACACAACATCTACCCCGCCACTATCACGCCGAGCTACGATACGAAATCGAAGGCTCGGTCTATCATCGATGGGTACGAGACGGGCGACTCGGTGACGGCATACGTATCCCCGGGGTCCCCGAGCGATGGATTTCTCGAAGCCGAAACGACGAACGAACCGCTGAAATTCGTGCTCCTCGCCGGCGGCGCGCTCATCCTCATCGGCGGCAAGCACGTCGTGGACGGCCTCGGGTGGACCTGACCCGGACGGGACCACCGAGAGTGGCTACGAACGCTTCTTCCGGTAACCGCTTCGACGATCAGTCGAGCGAAACCGTCACGCGCTCGCCGTTTCGCGCGGACTCGTAGGCCGCTTCGGTGAGCGCGGTCACGGCGAACGCGTCGCGGGCCGTCGCGGGCGGCGTCTTCCCGCTCTCGATGCAGTCGATGAACACGGCCGCCTTGTCCTCGCCCCGTTGCTGGTCGATGTAGGGCGAGACCGTCGTGCTGTCCTCCCGAATCTCGGTCAGCTGCCGCGGTTCCCACTGTCGTCCTTCGAGGTACACGGCCCCTTCGTCGTCCCAGACGTGGATGTGTTCGCGGACGCACGGCGCGTCGCTGAACACCGAGATGCTGGCCGAGGCACCGTTCTCGAACGCGACCGTGAGCTGTGCGCGCTCGTCCACGCGGTCGTCCTCGTCGGCGAACTTCATCTCCGCCTGCACCGACGTCGGCGTCAGCCCCGTCGTCCAGAGAACGGCGTCCACGAGGTGGCTTCCGGTGTCGTAGAGGTTGCCGCCGCCCGAGAGGTCGGGGTCGGTCCGCCACGTGTCCTCGAACCGGGAAATCCAGTCCTGCGTGATTTCGGCGCTGATAAACCGCGGCGTCAGTTCCGAGTCGGCCCACCGCTCGCGCGCCTCGACGAACGCCTCGTTCAAGTGGCGTTGATAGCCGACCATCAGCACCTGGTCGCTCGTCTCCGCTCGCTCCGCGAGTTCGCGCGCTTTCTCGCGGTCGGTCGTGAGCGGCTTGTCACAGAGCACGTGCAACCCGCGGTCGAGCGCGGCCGTTACCTGCTCGTAGTGGAAGGCGTGCGGCGTCCCGATGAGCACCGCGTCCAACTCCTCGGCGTCCAGCATCGCCTCGTACCGCTCGTACTGGGACCCCTGTCCGACGTAGAGCGCGTTTCCGGCCTCCGCTCGTGCCACCTCGCTCACGTCGGCGAGGGCGACGACCGTCGAGCGGGGGTCCTCCTCGAAGGCGCGTCCGACGGTCGTTCCGATGAATCCGCCGCCGATGACGCCGACGCGAAGTTTTTCCGGTGGTGATTGTCCTGACATAAGTAACTCTCTCGTGAATAAATTCGTCCGAATGGACGATACACGCGGCCGTGACTTATCTCTCACGGCTGTTTTCGGGCCGAATTCGGGGGTCGCGTTCGGACTCACTCACCCTCAGACGGGCATCGGTCCGCTCGTCTCCGGTCCCGACGGATACCACCCCTCGGACATCGCGAATATCGCCACCTCGTCGTTCTCGAACGCGAGGTGATACTGCGGCGACGAGAGCATCGTCGACATCATCTCCGGCGGTTGGTAGTGGCGCATCCCGCGAATCGTGTAGGTTTCCTTCGGGACGTAGATGTACTGCGGGTGTACCTGCATCCGCATCAGTTCCGTCGTCAGACAGTTGGCACTGTGACACCGAGATAGCTCGCGGAACTGATGGAGTTGATACTGGTACTGCTCGTGACCCTTCCACTCGACGCCCCACGGCCCGATGGCGATGGTCCTGTCCGTCTGCTGTGGGAACCACTCCGCGGCGTCGCCGAGCACCAGAAACTGTGCGGACGGGTCGGTGTGCTCGCCCGCCCACGTCATCGCCTCGACGTCGTTGTCGTTGACGAACTGCGGGAGGGACGGACTCCCGGCGTGGGCGTTCATCCCGCCCATCGCGTACAACATCCCGCCGCTGAGGCCGATGGTCGCCAGCAACACCACGGAAAACGTGACGATTTCGTTCCGTTCGGCGGACGAAGAGGTTTCCTTGACCCACCGGAAGATGCCGTCGAAGACGAATCGCGCGGTGATGAGCGCGCCGATGAGGAACACGAAACGCGCCTCGTCCATCGCCGCCGTGATGACGACTAACCACGCGGGGAGGAAGTACTCGCGTCGTCGAACGAGCCAGAGACATCCGATTGCCGGAAGCAGGTGCCACGCCGACAGGAACGGCGGTTCGTTGAGCTGCTGGCGTAGTAATCCCCGTAGCGCCGGAATGGCACCGCCGAGCCCGCCGTGGGTACCCGCGGCCCCGCTGAACACGGCGGTTCCGTGCATTGAGACGATCGACAGCCACCACGGGGCTGTGAGCACTATCCCGCCGAGACCGACGACCAACCCGTAGGCGAGCCCGCGTACGGACCGGTCGAACCGGACGTAGAGCACGAGAAAGCTGATGACGAAGAAGATGGTGTACATCGGATGCGTCAGCACCGTCAGCGCGAAGGTGACGAGCGCGGGGACGAGCCACCGGCGGTCGTGGTTCCGAAAGAGGTGCAACCCGGCGTAGATTCCGGTCAGCGAGAACAACATCGCGGGAGCGCGGACGATGCCCCCGGCCGAGATGTGCCACTGGAGCACCGGCGGGCTGACGGCGACGATGAGCGTGGCGAGCGAGGCTTGTGGCCGCGACCCGAACAGGTCCCGCGCGAGGAAGTACAGCGGGACGAGGTATGCGACCGAGACGAGGCCGGGAAGGTATCTGGCGATGGTGAACGCGCCGACTCGCGTCACGTCGAGGATGACGGCCAGGATGTAGAACATGAACGGCGGATACGCGAAAGGCACGCCGTCGGGCGTGTAGCCCGGAATCGTCTTCGGAAGGACGTAGCCGTTTTTCTGTATCTCCTCGGCGATGTGGAGGTACAGCCCCGCGCCGAAGGACGGATAGGGATGACTTCCGACGTAGAGATAGAGGACGCACACTCCGGCGATGAGCGCGGGGACGAGCCATGGCAGTTCGTAACTCAGTCCTCTCGATTCCTGCGCCGTTTTCGAATCCGTCTGATGACTAGCCATGGTTGTGTTGGGGGAAGCGGCCGCTCCGAGGCTGGCAGCGGCACTGGTCTCGTTCGGACGGAACTATCGCAGGATTCACTCTTTGTTATCCAGTGGCTATCGGCGGGATAGCAACGAATACTGACCGCGGAGTGAGGGTAGGTGCGAATTCCACCGACAGTAACACGAGGTTGTGAGTGCGTCGATTTCGGGACGGACGGTCCAAACGAGTTCGCTCCGTCGTCCCCGATTTGAAACGGTCGAAACAGTTCACGGAACCGTTCTCTCGTCCGAGAGGTTCCGCGACCGTCACTCGTAGCGGAGCGCGTCGATGGGGTTCGTGTGGGACGCGTCCCACGCCGGATAGAGTCCCGCGAGCACCCCGACGATGACGCCGACCACGACGGCGATACCGAACCACTCCGCCCTGAACGCGAGGGGGAGTCCGATGAGCTGGGCCGCGACGTAGCCGCCGCCGAAGCCGACGAGCGCGCCCAGCGCCGACCCGAACAGGCCGAGCAACACCGCCTCGAACAGGAACAACTGGAGGACATCGGTGTTCTGCGCGCCGACGGCTTTCATGATGCCGATTTCGCGGGTCCGTTCGGTCACGCTCACCAGCATGATGTTGGCGATGCCGATTGCTCCGACGATGAGCGAGATGAGGGCGATGCCGGAGATGTACGCCGTGAACGTGTCGCTGACCCGTTTGACCTGGCTGACCAGTTCCTCCTGCGTCGTCACCTTGAACTTGTAGTTCTCCGATTTCAGTTCGCTCGCGTCAGAGCCCTCGCCCAGGTACGTGTAGACGCGCCCCTGCACCGCGTCCACTTGGCCGGGATTGCCCGCGAGGACGAGTATCCGCCCGTACACGCGCTGGTTGCGGTCCGCCGACGGACTGTACACCGTCCGCTGGTAGAAGGGGTCCGTCGGTGCGAAGATTCGCGGGGTCGGGCCGCTGCTGATGCCAAGCGTGGTCTCGTCGGACGGTTCGACGATGCCCGTCACCGTCGCGTTGATCTCTTCCCCGTTGACGGCGCGCGTGACGGTGATGTTGTCCCCGACGGAGACGTTTCCGCCGCTGAACATCCGCGCGGCGGGGCGGTTCAGGACCACTTCGCGTTTCCCGCTCCGGAACGACCCGCCCGAGACGAATTGCTGGTTTTTCACGTCGAAGTAGGGCGGAGACGTGACGACGACCCACTGCCGACCGACCGTCGAGTTGTTGAACGCCACCGTGGAGGCGGCGATACCGCTCTCCGGAACGGCCGCTTCGACGCCTTCGAGCGACCGAATCCCGCCGAGGTCGTGCTCGGTGAAAATCGTTTGTCCGCCGCTACTCCCGAAGTTCGGAATCCCGCTCTGACTCGGCGACTCCGCCGAGACGTACATGGTCGCCGCGTTGCCGCCGGCGACCGTGTTGACGATATCCGCCTGCAAACTCGCGCCGAGCGTGACGAAGGTGATGACCGCCGCCACGCCGATGATGACGCCGAGCGTCGTCAGCGTCGAGCGCAGTTTGTGTTCGCGGATGTTTCGCCAACTGATTCGAACGCTTTCGAGAACGTTCATCCGCCCGTGTCTGTTAGCGTGTCAATCATTTTCTCATCTACCCGCACACGTCTACGGCGTCATCCGACAAAAGTCTATGACGGGAAATCCGGTCTTAACTGCCTGAAACGCCAAATTATACCGTATCCGGGGATTTTCACCGTTCGGCTTCGACCCCTCGTTTCACTCCTCCTCGTTCATCCGAACCGTCAGGACGGGGACCTCCGACAGGCGGACGACCTTTTCGGTGACGCTGCCGAGGAGGTACCGGTCGAGACCGCGGCGGCCGTGCGTTCCCATCACGATGCAGTCGATGTCGTTCTTGTCGGCGTAGTCCAGAATCACGCGGTGTGGCGTCCCGCGGAGTACCGTCGTTTCCACGTCCACACCCGCCTCGTTCGCCGCGGCTTCGACGTCCGAAACCGCGTCGGCGCACTCGTCTTCGAGTTCGTCGTAGAGGATGTCGGACCGAACGTCCGGCGGGACGATGGTTCGGTCGACGACCGATAGGACGTGTAGGCTCGCGCCGTAGGCGTCCGCGAGGTTGAGCGCCTGTTCGACCGCCTTGTCCGTGGACACGCTCCCGTCCGTTGGGAGCAGGATTCGCTCGTACATTTACCCTAGAATGGACGCTATCGACGCTCAAAATCATACTGGTCCGAACAGTTCGTCGGCCGTAACAGTTCTAATTCTCGGCATCTGATTATCGTGGGGTGGGAATCATCCGCGTTCTAATGCGGATGTCACACTTAGCTCGGATTAGGAGTGAGTATGCTCGACCCAACAACCGCAAGCCGTCTCCAGTTCGCACTGACGACTATCGTACATATCGTGTTTCCAGTGGTGAGTATGGGTCTCGCGCCGTTCCTCGTCTATTTCACGTGGAAGGAGGTACGGACGGGTGAGGCCATTTACGAGCAGCTACGGCGGTTCTGGGTTCGGATATTCGCGGTCAGCTTCGTCGTCGGCACCGTCACCGGACTGGTGTTGGAGTTCGAGTTCGGGACGAACTTCGCGGCGTTCGCGGCGACGACGGGGGAACTGTTCGGGGGACCGCTGGCCGTCGAGGGGATGATGGCGTTCTTCCTCGAAGCGACGTTCCTCGGAATCTTCGTCTTCGGCCGCGAGCGGGTTTCTGACAGGTTGTATCTCCTCTCGTCTATTTTGGTCGGATTGGGAACGTGGCTTTCCGCGGTATGGATTCTGGTGGCGAACTCGTGGATGCAGACGCCGCGCGGGTTCGAGGTCGTCATGAGGAACGGCAATCCCATCGTCACCCTCGTGGACCCCATCGCCGCCTACGCCAACCCGCGGTTCCCGTGGATGTTCGTGCACATGCAAAACGCGGCCGTGCTCTCCGTCGCGCTGCTCATGGCGGGAATCGCGGCCTATCACATTCGAAGCGCGCGAACCGACGACGACCGCTTTTGGCGCGCGACGCTCAAAATCGCGCTCGTCGCGCTCATCATCACCGCCCCGCTGCAGGTGCTTCACGGCGACGCGTACGCCCGCCACATCTCGGTGACGCAACCCCAGAAGTTCGCCGCGATGGAGGCGGTTTGGGACACCGCAACCTACGTCCCCGAGTACATCGTCGCCTTCCCGACGTCGTTGAACGACATCCTCAATCCCCGCGCGAAGGACATCTTCGGCATCGGGATTCCGGGCGGAGCGTCGTGGCTCGCCAGCGGCGGCGACGCGCAGGCCGAAATCGTCGGCCTGAACGAGTTCGAAGGGTCGCCCCCGGTGGCAATCGTCTTCTGGTCGTTCCGGTTGATGGTCGCCATGGGCTTCTGGTTCATGCTCCTCGCGTTCTGGGGCGGCTACCGCTGGCGGACGGGCGAACTGTTCGAGGACGGACTCCTCCACAGGGCGTTCGTCTGGACGTCGCTGCTCGGGTTCTTCGCCGTCGAAACCGGCTGGGTCGTCACCGAGGTCGGTCGCCAACCGTGGGTCGTACAGGGCGTGATGAAGACGAGCGCGGGCGTTTCACCGGGGCTTTCGAGCACCGAAGCGACCCTGACGCTGCTCGGATTCGTCGCGGTGTACACCGCTCTGCTGGTCGTGTACGTGTACGTCATCCGTCGGATAATCCGCGGCGGCGCGCCCAAAATCGAACGCGCGCAGCGGGAGGCTCCCGGAAGCGAGGTGGCCGCGGATGATTGATCTCGCGGTGCTCTGGTTCGCGCTCGTGTTCGTCCTGCTCGGGACGTTCCTCTTCCTGGACGGGTTCGACTTCGGCGTCGGGTTGTTGTTCGCCACCCGCGACGACGAGGAGGAGCGCGAGACGCTGCTGGCCGCTATCGGGCCGATATGGGACGGTAACGAAGTGTGGCTCGTCGTGTTCGGCGGGGCGCTGTTCGCCGTCTTCCCGGCGGCGTACGCCGGACTGTTCAGCCGCCACTACCTCCTGATGTTCGCCATCCTCGGGGCGCTCATCCTCCGCGGTATCGCGCCCGAACTGTACGAACAGCGGTCGGACGACCGCTGGAAGCGTTGGTGGGGTCGGTCGTTCATCGTCGGCAGCGCGTTGTCACCGTTCCTGCTCGGCATGTTCGCCGCCAACTGGGTGCTCGGCGCATCGACCATCGTGTCGGTTCCCTCCCTCGCGTTCGGGTTGACGGTCGTCGCGCTCACGCTCGTTGAAGGAGCGGCGTTCCTCGGCCTGAAGACGCGCGGAACGCTCCGCGACGAGATGTCGGACTACAGCGCTCGCGCCGCGCTCGCGTACCTCGTGCTGGTCGTCGTCGTCATCGGCTACCTCGCGGCGACCCGCTCGGACCTTCACGGGGCGCTGCTGTCGCCGCTCTCGCTGGCGGCCGTCGTCGTCTCCGTCGCGCTGGTCGCGGGCGTCGTCCTCGCCAGCAGGGCGGACCGCCACCGCGCGGCGTTCGCGGCGGCCGCGTTCCTCCCGTACGCGCTGGTCGCGTTTGTCGGAAACCTCCTGTACCCCGCCATCGACCCCGCGGTCGGACTGACGGTGCAGGAGGGGGTCGTCTCGGATCTGCCGCTCACCATGCTGACCGTCGCCGCGGCGTTCATCCTGCCGATAGTCGTGGTGTACTTCGGCGTAGTGTACTCCGTCTTCAGCGGTCCCGCCGACCCCTCGGAAACCTACTGAGGCGCGCGTCGATGGGCACGTCGCGGACGACGCCCCATTCCCGTTCTGTGCGCTATAATCACACACGAAAAACAGGTATGGATGGAGAGTCATTCAGGGGAACGTATTTCCGACCGAGGCGGGCCGTAGGAGTATGGACCTCGGACTCGACGGAAAGCGGGCGTACGTGATGGCGGCGAGCAGCGGATTGGGCCGAGCGGTAGCGACGGAACTCGTCCGAGAGGGCGCGACCGTCGTCATCTCCTCGCGGGACGAAACGCGACTCCGGACGGCGGCCGAGTCGATTCGAGAGGAGGTGGAGTGCGACGATGCCATCGAATGGGTCGTTTGCGACTTGACCGACGAGGAGTCCGTTCGAACCGCGACCGAAACCGCCATCGACCGCCTCGGCGGTCTGGACGTTTTGGTGACGAATCACGGCGGTCCTTCCACAGACCCGTTCTCGGAGACGTCGCTGTCAGCCTTCGACGAAGCGTACCGCGGAATCCTCCGGAGCACCATTCTGACTTGCGAAATCGCACTTCCCGCGCTCAGGGATGGCGGCGGCGCGATTACCAACCTCGTCGCGGCGTCCGCGCTCGAACCGTCCGCGAGCGGCGCGCTCGGGAACGTCTTCCGACCCGGAATCTACGGCCTCTCGAAGGTGCTCGCCGAGGAGTTCGGTGCCGACGACGTGCGCGTCAATTGCGTCTCCCCGCGCGGCGTCATGTCCGACCGCATCCGGTACAAACTCTCGGAGCTCGCCGAGCGCGAGGGAACCAGCGAAACGGCGGCGAAAGAGCGGCGGACGGACGAACTGCCGCTTTCCGACCTCGGCACTCCGGAGTCGTTCGCCCGCGCCGTCGCCTACATCTCCTCGCCCGCCGCGGCGTACATCACCGGGGCGTCCCTCCCGGTCGACGGCGGGTGGCACAGACACGCCTTCTGAGTCGCTGGACGGTTCGGGCGGGGTGAGCGGGCGAATCGCCTGCAACAGAACGACGGAAAGCCACGCGAAGATTCGGTTCATCGGGGCCGAGTGGTCCCGTTCTCGTATATAATCTCCCGGGTCGATTGCGCAATCGTGACGGCGGGTCCTACTCGCTCAGTTGACCGGCGTCGGGGTGCCGTTTCCTTGGAACGTCGTCAGCAGGACGTAGCCGATGGGGAGCATGAGCAGGCCGCCGAGGACGAACGGGAGCCAGTAGGCGACCGCCGCGTACAGCGCTCCCGCCGCGATGGGACCGACCGCTCTGGCGATGCTTCCGGCGCTTTGGGTCAGACCGAACGCGCCGCCTTGGGTGTCCTCCGTCGCGCTCTTCGAGACGAGCGTCGTGAGCGAGACGTTCGCAAACCCGTTACCCGCCGCGAGGGGCGTGAGGATGACCAGCAGGACGAACAGGCCACCGGAAAGCGGTCCGATGGCGGGGAGGTGGTCGCCGAGCATCGGCGAGAACGGGAGGGCGGCGAGCGTCACGAGTTCGAGCACGACGCCGACGAGCGCGAGCGTCCGCTCGCCGTAGCGGTCCGTGAGTTTTCCCACGAGGCCGCCCTGAACGACGGCGATGACGACGCCGACGTAGGCGAGGACGTAGCCGTTCATCTCCGGCCCGAAGCCGTACTGCTGTTCGGTGAACAGCACGAACATGCTCTCCATCGAGGAGAACGCGAGCGAAAGGAGGAAGAAGGAGGCGACGAGTCCGGCGAGCGCCGGGTCGGCGAACGCGTCCGCGAGGCGGGCGAGACGCGACTGACGCTCGTCCGTCGTCTCCTCGTCGCTGTCCCGCTTGGTGCGCGTCTCCGGGAGGACGAGCGCGGCGACGACGAGATTGAGGCCGCAGATGGCCGCGGCGGCGAAACTCGGCAGGGAGAACTGGTTCACGGGTACCACCGCGGGGAGGACGTTCCGCGCGAGCGAGAGCGCGGCGTCGCTGGAGAAGATGCCGCCGAGCGCCGGACCGAACACGAAGCCGAGTCCGAACGCCGCGCCGATGAGGCCCAACCCCTTCGCACGGTCCTCCGGCGGCGTGATGTCGGCGATGTACGCCTGTGCGGTGGCGATGTTGCCGCCCATCGCGCCCGCGAGGATGCGAGCGACGAAGAGCACGAGGAGGCTTTCCGCGAGGCCGAACAGCGTCCACGCGACGACGCTCCCGAACAGCGAGAGGAGGAGGATGGGTCGGCGGCCGCGCTCGTCCGAGAGGCGGCCGAGGACGGGTGCGAAGAGGAACTGCATGACCGAGTAGGAGGCGAGCAGGAGTCCGACGACGAACTCGTTCGCGCCGAAGTGCTCGGCGTACAGCGGGATGATGGGAATCAGAATCCCGAAGCCGAGGAGGTCGACGAAGACGATGGCGAACACCGTCGCCAGCGCCCGCTTGGACCCGTCCTTGGCCATCAGAGCCACCCGGCGACGACGAGCAGGCCGAGCGCCACGACGCCGGCGACGTAAAACAGCGTCGTGGCTCCCGCCGCGGCTTGCTTCGCACCGGCGTCGAGGTTCTTCTTCAACCGACTACCCGCCATGTGGCTCAGCCCGGAGAGCGCGAGCCAAAGGACGACCATTGTGAGGACCAGATGGCCGCTCGAGCTACCTGTGAGGGTTTCCGTGCTGTAGAGGTCTCCGGCCATGAATCCCCCCGTGAGCAACAACACGACGGACGAGAGCGACGAAAAGCGCGTGAACTGCTGGGTCATCCACCGGATTCCGTCCGCGCCGAGTTTCCCGTCCCGTGCCGCCGGGACCACGAGCGCCGCCATGAACACCGTCCACCCTGCCCACACGCCCGCGAAAAGCGTGTGTACGATTCGCATCGTCACGTCGATAAGCGTCATTTGTCGGTGGTTGTTTCACACCCTTCAAATAGCTTCGGATAGAATCGGATGCTGTATAATCCTATTCCGATTATGACCCCAGATACCGACAGGGGACGCGGCATCCTCTCGCCCGCCGACCGAGCCTACCTCCTCGGCGAGGCCGACATGGAACACGAACAGTCGAAGCGCAACGCGGAGGCGCGAATCCGCGGTCGAATCACGGACGCGATACTGGATTTCGGGATTCTCGTCCACCACCTGAAAAAGAAAGACCGACGGCAGGTGTTCGACACCGACGACGAGCGGTTCATGGACGGACTGACCGCCATGCTCTCGTTCGCTTACATTGGCATGCGCGAGAGCGGAGGCGAGTTCGGACACGCCCTCGAACCCGCGGTTCGGAAGGCGGAAGAGGTTCACGCGGCCGACATGCTCGGCCAAGCGGTGTCGGTGGACGTGCAGTTCGACGTCGAAACGGAGGTCGAGACCGCCGTGGACGACGTTGCGGTCGCCATCGACGCCGGAAAACCCGTGACGCCCGCCGAGTTGTTCTCCGTCATGGTCGGCAGCGACGTCTTGGAGGACGTCGACGAGGTAACGCTCCAGTTGAGCGACGAGGCAGACGAGGACGGCCTCCTGAAGGAAGACGAGTTCGTCGCGCACGTCGCCGACTATCTGGACGCCGAGCTACGCTGGCTTCCGTACAACCGAGTAAAAGTTCTCGTCGAGACGTAACCGTCTTCGTGATGTCGAGAGCGGCGATGGGTTCCCGTAAGCCGGTCGGTTAGACCGGTTGTTCGGGCTGTTCCATCGGGTCGTACTTGTCCTCGAACTCCTGAATCAACTGGCCCATCTTGGCGTACCACTCGTTCAACATGCGCTGCATGTCGTGGGACACTTCGCCGGGGTCGGTCGGCTTGTAGACGTGGTAGTAGCCACCTTGGTCGTAGTTGACCTGTTCTTTCTGGATGAACCCAGATTGGAGCAGTCGCTGGATAGAGCGGTACGCCGTCGACCGTTCGCGGTCGATCCGCTCCGCGATGTCGTCGATGGTTAGTGGGTTCTCGCTCTCGATCACGACTCGATAACACTGCTTATCGAGCTCTTTCAGTCCGTGAAGACACTCCAGCAATCCTTCACACTCCATGTCTTGCTGAAGGTACTCGGCCATCGAGTTCGCCATTTTCAAGTCGTGAGTAAGAATTTGGCACGTATAAGGATTTTGCATGGTTTGTACAAAACTACTTGTTCGCCCCGAAGGTCAGTCGGAGGTCGACACGCTCGGCGACTCGCGCTCCCGAAGGTTGACGAGTGCGCTGTAGACGACCGCCGCGGCGACGACCACCGCGGAGCCGAAGATGAGCACCAGACTGATCTGGTCGAGGATGTGGATGCCCAGCGCGTCTCCGACTCGGTTGCTTGCGACGGCGACGCTGCCCGCGAGGAGCATCGCGGCGAAGTAGCCCTTGATGTCGTCCTCGTCGGTCAGGTTCGTCGCCGCTGCACCGATGCGTGCTCCGAGCGCGCTTCCCGCCAAGAGCGGAGCGACGACGGCGAGTTCGACGGCCCCGTTCTGGGCGTAGGAGAACGCGCCGAAACCACCGGAGACGGTGATCTGGAGCACGTCAGTTCCGACCGCCACAACGGTGGGGACGCCGAGGACGTACACCATCGCGGGCATCAGGAGGAAGCCGCCACCGACGCCGAGGAAGCCGGATAGGATGCCGACGAACAGCGCGATGCCCAGCGTGAGCCAGACCGAAATCTCCACGCCACCGCTGATGGAAACCATCGGAGGAATCTGGAGCACCTCGAAGCGCTCCGGGAGCGACGACGCGCCGTCGTCGTCACTGCCACGCGAGTCGCGGAACGTGAAGAGGCCGACCGTGGCCAACAGGAGGACGTAGGCGGTCCCCACCACGATGTCGGCCATGCCGGTCGCTTCGAGCCACAACACGACGTATTCCCCGACCTTGATACCGCTCGTCATGCCGACGATGAACATCAGCGCGAGCTTGTAATCGACCTGTCCGAGGTTACGGTGTCGGAGCGCGGCGATGACCGATGTGCCGAACACGAACGCCAGTCCGCTTCCGACCGCGACCTTCGCCGGGTATCCGAACACCAGCAACGCTGGCGTGACGAGGAACGACCCGCCCATCCCGAAGAATCCGAACAGGATTCCGATGACCAGTCCGAACCCGATGAACAGGGCAATGAGGAGTGGCTCCACGATTACTCACCCGTAAGCGCGTCGATAACGTTCGAACTCACCATCTGTACGACGACACCGTATCCGGCATAGAGGACGACTGCCTCCCCGAGAACGGCACCGACCGTCGTGGCTGCTCCGAGTCCACTCAATTCGATTCCGAACATGCTCATCGACCTCGCTTTCGTACTGACCGCGGTTTTGTGCGAATCATACTTTTCTACTCACTACAGCCTATCCGCTCACAGGTCTTAATAGTTTTGTGAATATTGTGCAATACAATCTGCTACGGTCGAAACCGGATATCGGTGGGGAGTCGGCCTCTATTGCGGTAACGGGTCGTTTTTGACCGGTATTTTTTCCACCCCACTTTCCCAGAAAGCATATCCCCGGATCGAAAATATCGACGTAACCATCCCTATTGATTTGCAATAGAAATACAATATTGTTGGATGGCTCAGTACCGTGTCCGCGGTTCCACGGCGGCGTAGTCGAACCGACGACTGCGGTGCAGTCGCCGACATCGGTTCGTTACCCGGCCAAAAATTCCACGGTGTGCCGAGGTCGGGTCAGTTCGTCGACGGGCGACCGGAAACCGACTGTCCCCTGAGTACCCGCACGGAGCTGTAGATGATGGCCCCGCTGACGAGGATCGCCGCTCCGAAAATGAGGACCATGCTCACCGTTTTGAGCGCGGCGATGCCGGTCATGGCGCTCAGTTTCTTGCTCGCGACGGCGACGCTGCCCGCGAGGAGCATCGCGGCGAAATAGCCCTTGATGTCGTCCCCGTCTATCAGTTCGGTCGCGGCCGCGCCGATGCGCGCCCCGAGCGCGCTCCCGAGGAGCAACGACGCGACGACGGGGACGTTGACCGCTCCTTCCTGCGCGTAGACGAACGCGCCGAAACTGCCGGGAATCGTTATCTGGAGCACGCTAGTTCCGATGGCGACCTCGGCCGGAACGCCGAAGCCGTAGAGCATCGTCGGCATGAGGAGGAATCCGCCGCCGACGCCGAGGAAGCCCGAGAGGATACCGATGCCGAGTCCGATGCCGAGCGTCACCCAGAGCGAGACGGTCGTTCCGCCCGTGAACGTCAGCATCGGCGGGATGCGGACCCGTTCGAGAGCGTTCGAGAGGTCCAACGTGTCGCCCTCGTCCGACTCGCTCTGCATCGAGTCACGGAGCGTCTGCAGGCCGACGACGACGAGGAGGCCGACGTACGCGACGCTGATGACGATATCGGACAAGCCCGCTCGTTCCAACAGGAGAACCGCCCGTTTGCCGATCTCGATACCGACCGTCATCCCGGTGATTATCAGCGCCGCGAGTTTGTAATCGACCTGTCCGAGGTCACGGTGCCGAAGCGCACCGATGACGGCGGTGCCGAAGACGAACGCTAATCCGCTTCCGACCGCGACCTTTGCCGGATATCCCAACACCAGCAACGCGGGCGTGACGAGGAATGACCCGCCCATCCCGAAGAATCCGAACAGAATTCCGATGATGAGACCGAAGCCGACGAAGAGGAGAACGAGGAGGAGGCTCATACCGAGAACCTCCATCGTCATTCACCTCGGATGGCGTTCACGACGACCGAGGCGAGGGCACCGGTGGCGACGCCGTACCCGGCGTACAGCACCAACGCCTCGCTGAACACGAGTCCGACGATAGCCGCCGCATGGAGGTTCCCGCTGAGCGATTCTATTCCGAACATGGATATCCATCTGTCGTGCATCGACTGGGTGGTTGTGTACGTTTCATACTATGTCGCTTGGCCGTGGATTAGCCACAATTGCTTTTAATAGTTTTGGGTCTAGCGGGCAATACTATTCCCATATGTTATCCGGCGCTAATCCGTCACATCGTCCCCTACGGCAGATTTCGCCCTCGAACTCGGATCACACCTTCGGAGAATTGATTCAGCGACTCTTCGCTGTCGAACGCGTTACTCGACGCTGCCGACGCTGCCGGGAAAGCTTCGACGATGGTTTTTCACATCAAAAACACGACCGCGCTCCGTCACGAAACGAGTACCGCAGCCGAACGTGAAATCAGTCCGCTTCCGACGACACGGGTCGGTCGCTCACGCTGTGTTTCCGCCAGAGCCCCTGCGCGTACGCACCGGCGAACATGCCGCCGATAGCGAACAGGATGGGGTAGTTACCGATTCCGAGGCTCGCGTATGCCGCACCGGGACAGATTCCGGAGAGGCCCCAACCGACGCCGAAGATACCGCCGCCGATGAGGACGTTCCGGTCGAACGATTTCAGCCTTCGGGTGTACGCCTTTCCGGTCAAGGGTGCGCGACCGGACGAGCGGCTTGCAACCGCGAAGGTCACCCCGGTGACAACCGCCGCGCCGCCCATGACGAACAGGAGGCCGAAATCCTCGAACTGCAGGAAGTTGAGCACGACCTCGGGTCGGGCCATGTGACTGAAGCCCAGCCCGAAACCGAATATCAACCCGCCGACGACGATGAGGACGTTGAAGAGGGGTCCTCGGCTCTTCGATTCTCCGCTCATGGCGACACCCCCAAGGCCTGCACTAGTTGTGCGACGCCGATGGCGACCGCCATGAACGTCACGACGTTGCTGATGGACGTGAACGACGCGGAGCCGACGCCACAGACCCCGTGGCCGGACGTACATCCCTTTCCGATACGGGTGCCGACGCCGACGAGGAAACCGCCGCCGAGGAGCCGCCACCACTGGACGTCCGTCGTCCAGAACTGGCCGTTGAACGCGAGTTGGTAGATGGCCGCTCCGCCGACGATACCCAACGTGAACAACACACGCCAGTCACGGGACGCGACGTATTTCGGTTTCTGAAACCGGGGCACGTCGGAGACGTAGGACAGTGTAGACTCCAAGAACGTGCTCGCCCCGGCGATGATTCCGGTTCCGAGGTAGATGACGGCGACGCCGAGCCCGATGAACATTCCACCGATGGCGTACCGTCCGATTCCGTTCGGGAACAGGTTCGTAAATGCAAATGCTGGCACTAAATCCATTGTTTTCCTCCTGCCACGTCAGTCGCTCGTGAGTGAATCCTGACTCGCGGCACAGTTGTTCGGCCCGAGTTCGAGCTCGAACGCTTCTTCGTCGTCTGCGTGTCGTTGCCCCAAGTTCGTTGCGATGATGTCCTCGTAGTTCGCCGGGCGTGGCGGCATGTCCGAGAGGATGAACTCGACGAACTCGTCTTTCTCCATCGAGAGCACGTCCATCGACTCGTGCAGGTCGCCGACGGTTGCGGTGTACGTGCCGTCATCGGCGGTCGTCGCCGCGTCGCTGAAGTGTGCGGGTGCGACCACTGTGTCGTCCGGGAGCGACAACACCCGTTCCTGCAGCGTCTCGTAAAGCATCGCGGCGGCGTCGGGTGCGCCGTCGTCACCTTCTTCGAGGTCGGGGCGGGCCACGCTCTCGGTGAACAGGCCGTCTCCCGTGAACAGGACGCCGCCCACGCGGTACGAGGTCATTCCCGTCGTGTGACCGGGCGTGTGGATGACTTCGATTTCCGTCTCGCCCAGCGGGAGGGTTTCGCCGTCCTCGACCGCTCGATAGGACTCGTCGAAGTCGATGCCGCGCGCCTCCGCGGATGCGGGGACGACGGCTTCGATGTCGTCGTCCGCGACGGTTCGGACGCCGCTCACGTGGTCCGCGTGGACGTGCGTGTCGATGGCGTAGCGGAGGTCGGCACCGTATTCGTTCGCGTCCGCGACGTACTCCTCGTCGAACGCTCGGAGGGGGTCGATGACCGCCGCTTCGTCGCCCGAAACGACGAGATAAGAGAGACAACCACTCGACGGCCGCTGATACTGGATAACCGCGGTGTCCTCATCAGCGCCTTCGATCTCTTTTCGTTCGAGGACGCGTGCCCATCCCTTCATCCCGTCTTCGAGGTGGTTCACTTCGTAGTCCCGCTCGGCGAACATTCCGGCGATGTACTCGCTCGACCCGCCCTTCGCACAGAGGACGGTCACGTCCTCGTCCTCGGGGACCGGTTCGAACAGTTCGTCGTCCGGGTCGTCCAGGTATTCGAAGTAGGGAACGTTGATGGTCTCGACGTTCTCCCCGTCGATATGCCACTTCTCGTACTCGCCCGTCGCTCGGACGTCGAGAATGGTAACCGACTCCCCCGCGTCGATTTTCTCGTATAGCTCGTCGGGGGTCACCGATTCCACTTCGGCGTCCGGCGATGGAAACGCTGCGTCGCTCATGCTGTATCAACTGGTATCGGCTACAGCTACAAAAGCGTTCGTATAGTATTCCACAAATCATACAATACAGTGTTGGATTCGAATCGGAAAAACCCCACACGAGCGCACGATAGACACTATAATTAATTCGCTCGTGGATGCTATCCACAATAACCAACACACTTTTAATGGTGTATCCGATATTGTTCGATACGTCCAATATAGGAGATTCACACGATGAGTACGGAATTCGATATCACTGAGACCCTAGATGTACAAGGATTGAACTGCCCGATGCCGGTCGTGAAGACGAAACAGGCCACGGACTCGCTCGCCGAGGGCGAGGTGCTCGAAGTCGTCGCAACCGACCCGGGAAGCATGAGCGACCTCAAGGGATGGGCCGACACGACCGACGGCGTCGAAATGCTCGACCAAGAGGAAGACGAGGAGGGCGGCGAAGCGGTCTACCGGCACTTCGTTCGGAAGACGGAATAATCATGAGTACAGACACGACTAACTCCGGTGACGCCGCGGACGCGGCGAACTCCGACGCCGACCTGGCCGCCCGTATCGAGGAGTTGGAGGCGGAGTTGGCCGACCTGAAAGCGGACGACGACGACGGACAGAAGAAGATGACCATCATCGCCACGAAAGGCACGTTGGACATGGCGTACCCGCCGCTCATCCTCGCCAGCACCGCGGCCGCCTTCGGATGGGACGTCGTGGTCTTCCACACGTTCTGGGGACTCGACATCCTGCACGAGAAGAAGTCGAAGAACCTCAAACTCAGCGCGGTCGGCAACCCGAGCATGCCGATGCCGAACGCGATGGCCGCACTCCCCGGCATGGACTCCATGGCGACGAAGATGATGGAGCGCAAAATCGAGGAGAACGGGACGGCCACCATCGAGGAACTCATCGACGTCTCGATAGATACCGGCGTCGAGCTGCAGGCCTGCCAGATGACCATCGACCTGATGGACTACGACGAGAACGACTTCTACGACGGCGTCGTCACCGGCGTCGGGGCCGCAACCGCCCTCGAACACATGGCCGAGTCCGACGTGCAACTGTTGGTCTGAGCGGCAGTAATTTTCCCCCGGACACGCCGATTTTCAGAACACGGGTTCGGTAACGACCGAATACTCATACGCCTCGCTCCCGAACGCTAGTCAGCGCCCGCAGCGGGCACATGGGGAGGGGACAATGAGTAGTGATACACATCCACCTCGACGGAGACAGGGGGCGACGGAGCGGGAGATGGTCGAACCGACCAGTCGTGAACAGGGAAAGGAGGAACTGCCGGGGCGGTTCGATTCGAAACTCCGAGAGGCGCTCGGCACCTCGCCGTTCATTCTCACGAAGTTCGACGCGTTCATGAACTGGGTGCGAGGGTCGTCAATGTTTATGTTGCAGTTCGGCATCGCCTGCTGTAGCATCGAGATGATGCACACCTACGCGGTGAAACACGACTTGGACCGCTTCGGGGCGGGGGTGCCCCGCGCGTCGCCGCGACAGGCCGACGTCATCATCGTGCCGGGGACCATCGTCTCGAAGTTCGCGCCGCGGATGAAGCGCGTCTACGACCAGATGCCCGAACCCAAGTTCGTCGTCAGCATGGGGTCGTGTACCTGTTCCGGCGGGCCGTTCCAGCAGGGCTATAACGTCATCAAAGGTGCCGAGGAGGTCATCCCGGTAGACATCCACGTTCCGGGGTGTCCGCCGCGACCCGAAGCGCTCATCTACGGTATCGCCAAACTGCAGGAGCGAATCGCCCACGGCGAGGCGAGTCCGGTCGTCGTCAAACCGTACGAACTGGAGCGGTTCGGCGACTTGGAACGCGACGAGTTGGTGCAGTCGCTCACGGATGAAATCGACGAGGACACGCTCGTCATGCGCTACAACTGGGTGGATTCGCCATGAGTTCGCAACGAGGAGAACGCCTTCCGGCGGTGCAGGAATTGGAGGCGGACGAACTGGCCGAACTCCTCGGCGACCTCGCCATCGGCCGCGACGACCACTTGAACGCGCCGGGATTCGTCGTTCGGCCCGACGAAGTGCAGACCGCCTTGACGACGCTCCGGGACGAGGCCGGATTCGACCACCTCTCGTGTCTGTCGGCCCAGCAGTACGAGGACCGCTACGAGAGCATCTATCACTTGAAAAAGTACGCCGACCCCACCCAAGAGGTGAGTATCGTCGTCCCCACGCCGACCGACGCGCCCGTGAGCCAGACCGCGGAACCCGTCTACAGAACCGCGGAGTGGCACGAGCGTGAGGCCTACGACCTCGTGGGTATCGAGTACGAAGGACACCCCGACTTGCGTCGGATTCTCCTTCCGCAGGCGTGGAAGGGCCACCCGCTTTCCAACGACTACGACCAGAACCGTCCGCAAATCGTCACGCTGGAGGCCCACAGGAACCCGATAAAACACGACGAGTACGCGGACAACGCCGACACGATGTTTCTCAACATCGGGCCGCACCACCCGGCGACCCACGGCGTCCTCCACATCGAAACCGTCCTCGACGGCGAGCAGGTGCTGGACGTTCGCCCCGACATCGGCTACCTCCACCGCTGCGAGGAGCAGATGGCGCAATCGGGAAAATACCGGCACGAAATCATGCCGTACCCCGACCGCTGGGATTACACCGCGAACATGACCAACGAGTGGGCGTACGCGCGGGCGGCCGAGGACCTCGCGGACATCGACGTGCCGGAGTACGCCCAAATCCTCCGGACGCTCGGCGTCGAACTCTCGCGCATGACCGGCCACTTCCTCGCGCTCGGGACCTTCGCACTCGACGTGTACGGCGACTTCACCGCCATCTTCCAGTACGCGTTCCGGGATCGCGAAATCGTCCAGAACATCCTGGAGGACCTGACCGGCCAGCGCATGATGTACAACTACTTCCGCCTCGGCGGGGTCATCTGGGACGTTCCGGAGCCGCGTCGGGAGTTCTTCGACAAGACGCTGGACTTCATCGACGGTCTCCCGGCGACGATGGAGGAGTATCACGACCTCCTCACGAGCAACGAGATATTCCAACTCCGCTGCGTCGATACCGGCATCCTCGAACCCGACGTGGCGAAACAGTACGGCGTCACCGGACCGGTCGCCCGCGGGTCGGGCATCGACTACGACCTGCGCCGCGACGACCCCTACGGCTACTACGACCAACTCGACTGGGACGTCGTAACCGAGGATGGCTGTGACAACTACGCCCGCGTCCTCGTCCGACTCCGGGAGGTCGAGCAGTCGGCCAGAATCGTCGAGCAGTGCGTCGAACTGCTGGAGGACTGGCCCGAGGAGGAGCGCACCCTGCAGTCGAACGTCCCCCGGACGCTCAAACCGCCGATGGACGCGGAGACGTACCGCGCGGTGGAGGGCGCGAAGGGCGAACTCGGCGTCTACATCCGCTCGGACAACACCGACAGCCCCGCGCGGTTCAAGATCCGAAGCCCGTGTTTCCACAACCTCTCGGCCCTGCCGGAGATGTCGGAAGGAGAGTTGGTGCCGGACCTGATCGCGTCACTCGGGAGTCTCGATATCGTGTTGGGAGAGGTGGACCGGTAGGCCACCCGAAGGCACACCGAAGCACTCTTTCTTTTCGCGCCCATCGTCTCGAATATGGCAAGTGTCAAACGTACCCTGACCCTGCTCGTCGCGCTCGTCGGCGTCGCCTTCGCCGTCCACTACGCCCTCTTCGGTTCGCTCCCGCTCGGCAAACCGCAGATGCTCGACGACGACGTGGAAGAGGCCGAACTCGACTTCGAAACGGCCACCGAATAACCGCGTTCGGAGACCGAACCACGGACAACCGCCTCTTTTATCGCAATCGTCAGGGCTCGTACCACGTCAGCGGCATGTACCGTCCCCGCACACGTCCGGGGGTCGGAACCGACCCGACCGTCTCCCAGTCTCCGGAGCGATGCCGGAACAGCGTCCCGCGGTGGGTCGCTGTCAGAACGTCGCCATCGACCGCACACCATCCGATTGCCACCTCGTCGGACGTCGGAAAGGAAATCCGTTCGAGCGATTTCCCGTCGTGAGACGCGAACAGCGCGTGGTTCCCCTCTTCCCACGACGAGGAGGACGCGGGTGCGCCACCGGCGTAGACCGTGCCGTCGTGGACGAACGCGCCGCGGAAATACCGCTGGTCGTGGTCGCCGTCCAATCGCGTCCACGTCCTGCCGACGTCGGTCGAACGGTACAGGCCGCTTCCGGTCGAGGCGACGATGGTTCCCTCGTCTTCGAGGACGAGGTGGTGGATGTCGTCCGTGTGCGGCGCGTCGCAGTCGATGCACCGCGACCGCCAGTTCTCCCCGCCGTCGTCGCTCACGTGAACGCCGCCGACTTCGACGCCCGCGACGAGTCGTTCCGGCGCGTCAGGGTGCGTACGGAGGCTTCGAATCTGCGCGAGACCGTCGTGGCGGTCCAACCCCCAGTCGATTCGGTCACGTAACTCCCGAAAGCCGACGACTTCCGCCCACGCCTCCCCGTCGGACGGAACGCCCGAGCCGAAGTCGGCGACGAACAGGCGGGCGGGCCGCGTACCGGCGTACAGTCGCTCGCCCGACGGGGCGACGGTGACGCTGTACACCTCCTCGTCCGGGACGGAGAGGGTCGTCCACTCGTCTCCGTCGGGAGAATAGTATACCCCCGACTTCGCGGCCACGAACAGCCCGTCCGGTCCATCGAACTGCTCGACTCGAAACACTTTCTCGGCGTCGAGTAGCTTTTCGGCCGTCGTTCCCCCTGATTCGCGGAGGCCCGAAATTCGATACACGCCGTCGTCGCTTCCAGCGATGAGCATGTGAACGAAATCTATTGGGGGCGGCTTAAGTGCTATCTGCACTGCATTTTTGTAGAACATATTTCACGTTCGCGGTTCATCCGAGCGAGCGCCGATGTACCGAACCACGGAGTGAAACGGGACTTCTCACTTCCGCGCCGAGTAGACGATGGTCGGCGGAACCGTCGCCATGAGCTCCGGGGCGAAACTCCCGTACTCGGACTCGTAGCAATCGGGGTCCTCGTATCCGGGTTCCCGTATCGCTTCGACTGTGAACCCGACGTCCGTCAGGAGCGAAACGGTCTCCCCGACCCCTCGGCTGTAAATTACCATCTCCGCGTCGAACTCCTCGCTGTAGACCCGCCTCGGTTCGTCGGAGAAGTAGCTCCGCTCGAACTCCCCGGTTTCGGCGTCGAGGGTCTTGTAGTACGGATGGTCCACGCTGAAGACGAGTTTCCCGTCCTCTTTCAGGACGCGATACGCCTCGGCAAAGCAGGCTTCGAGGTCGCGGACCCACTGGAACGCGAAGGCCGAAAAGGCGATGTCGTACGTCTCGGAGGCGACCGTCGGCATCTCCGTCACGCTGCTTTCGACGAACTCGATGTCTTGGTCGTGTTCGTCCGCGAGGCTTCGCGCGAACGCCAACTGCTCTTCCGAGATATCGACACCTGTCACATCCGCACCGCGTTTCGATACCCCAATTCCGAACTGCGCGCCGCCGCATCCGAGTTCGATGGCTTTCACTCCGTCCAGTTCGCCGAGGAGACCGAGGTCGTCGCCCTGTTCCGCACCCGGTCCGAACGCGATTCCGACGGGTATCTCGCCGTCGCCGTACTCCGATTGAAAATGGTTCGCCCAACTGTTCCACCACTCCCTCGCAGTCCGCTCGGTCCCGTCTTGGGGGTCGCTCATTGTGTAAATACCGACGGGTCGGAAACGAATAAATCTAGTAAATCGGACGAGGAGTCGATGGGCGAGGTTTAGCCCAACCGGTATTTCACGCCGTCGTAGATCCGCTTTCGTTGGTACACCAGTTCGCCGATGAGCCAGAAGATGAGGAGGAGGATGGCGAAGATGGCGGCGATGAAGGCGTACTCGCTCATCCAGACGGGGCGGATGAACGGCGTCACTTGGTCCCAGCGCGCGCCGTAGTGGCGCATGGTGTCCTGCATCGACGTGCCCGCGAAGGCGTTCGAGAGGAACACGGACATCCTGAGGCTCTTGCCCGTTCCGGGGTCGAGGTTCGCGCTACCGGTGATGGCGTACTGCCCTTGGGCGTTCTGGTCGGCGATGGTCGGACCGTTAGATTCGTCGCCGGTGCCGATGCGTTCGGCGTCGTACGGCAGCCACGGCGAGTAGAACTCCCAGACGATTTCTCCCTCGGGGGTCACTTCGATGACGCGGTGGTCCGAGGAGTCCACGACGAGCGTGTTGCCGTTCGGCAGGCGGTCCGCGTCACGGGGCCACGTCAGGGTGCCCGACGACCCGAGTTCCCACGTCCGGTTCCAATCGTTGCCGTTCTTCTCGTACTCCACGATACGGTTGTTCTCGGAGTCGGCGACGAGGAAAGTCGGCTTGCCCGATTCGCTTTCGAGGTAGTCGGGGTTGTGCTGTTCGTTGAGGATGTCGTGGTTGTCGTCCTCGCCGAGTTTCGTCGTGACCTCGCCCGTGTTCCGGTCGACGATTATCACCTCGTCCATGTTCCGCGGGTCGAGCGCGTACTTCCCGTCGGCGATTTTCTGGACGTTGTTCAGGTGCGTCCAGTCGTTCGTGTAATCGCCGCCAGCACCCTTGTCGTAGTAGTTACGCAGGTGCCACTGCCAGACGATTTCGTCCGTTTCGAGGTCGTAGACGTACACCCGGTCGTCGTTCTTCCCGGTCGTCTCGTTGTAGTTACGCATGTTGCCGACGAGCAACTGCGTCCCGTTGTTGATGAGGTCGATGTCGTGGGTGTCGTGAATCGGGAGGAACTTCTTCCAGACCTTCTCCTTCGTCTTCGGATTCATCTCGTAGACGAGGGTGCCGCCGCGCTGCGTCGAGACGACGAGCAGGTTGCCGTTCGGAAGCGGGTCGACGTCGTAGAACCACGTCGCGCCCTCCTTCGAGCCGTTGTACACCCATTTCACGCCGCCTTTCGGGCCGACGGCGACGAGGCGCGCGGGCTTTTTCTTGTTTCCTTGCCCTTGGAAGTGGTAGCCTTGAACGCTGATAATCGTCGTCCCGTTGGCGGGCTGTTCGATGGTTCCGGGTTTGAGATTCGATGCTTCTCGGTCGTACGTTATCGCGGAGACCACGGAGGGGGTCAACAGGGCGACGACCAGCAATAAGACGACCCCGCGCGTGAGCCAATCCCGTGGCGGGAGTCGGTCCGTCCAGTCCATAACGTAGTCATGTCCACGAACTGTTTGAGTATTTTGTGTTTCGTCGACCATTGTCGTGGTCCTGATTTTTCGTCGGATAAAACCCGAATACGGGCCGTCTGCCGTTCGATGAAGTAGTCATTCCCGACGACCCAACACGTCGAACTGGTGAGTAATGTCGGTGCGGGCGTCCGACTCAACCGACAGACGGCGCATCATTCGTCCGCCAGTTCGATGCCCGTGAACTCGAATCGTGCGCCGCCGCTTTCCGCCTCGCCGAGCGAAACCCGCCAACCGTGGGCTTCGGCGATCTGTCTAACGATGGGTAAACCGAGTCCGGTGCCCTGCTCCCCGGTGGAGTAGCCAGACTCGAACACAGCCTCACGCGACGATTCGGGAATTCCCGGCCCGTCGTCTTCGACGAAAAACCCGCGGTCGGTCGCCGCTTCGTTCGTGGTACTAGTCGGTCGGTCGCGTTGCATCCCTCCATCCCCGGCGATACTGTCGAGCGTACCGACGCGAACGGTCACGTCAGATTGGCCGTGTTCGACCGCGTTTCGGAACAGGTTTTCGAGCAACTGCTGGAGCCGACTCCCGTCGGCGCTGATGGTCGCCGTCCACGACGCGTCCAGGGTGGCGGTGCCGGTTTCAACGGACCCCCAAGCGTTCGTGGTGACGGCCAATCCCGAGACCGCTCTCGTCTCGCTCACCGTCCGCCCCTGCCGTGCGAGGGTCAACACGTCGTCGACGATGTTGACCATCCGGTCGTGGGCGCGCTCAATTCGGGAGAGGTGGTCTTCGTCCGCGGTCGCACGATACATGTCGAGATAGCCTTGTGCGACGTTCAGCGGGTTTCGAAGGTCGTGCGAGACGACGCTTGCGAACTCCTCCAACCGCTCGTTCTGCCGTTCCAACTCCCATTGATGCGCCCGCCGCTCGTCCTCGCGCTCCGCACGGTCGAGGGCGGCGGCGGTGTTCGCGGCGAGCAACTGCGCGTAGTAGATGTCGAACTCGTCCAGTCGTTCCGCGCCGAAGGTGATGACGCCGCGCGCGCCGAGCGGAACGAACGCTTCCGATTCGACGCCCTCGATACGAGTCTCCCTGGTGACCGTCTCACCGGTCTCGTAGGTTTCCACCGTCGCCCGTCGGTCGGAAGCCGAGACCGACTCGCCGTACGCCGTCCGATGTTCCGCCGTCCGAGCGATGAGTCGGGGCGTGGCGTCCTCGCACTGCCAGATGGCGGTTACCGGGAGGCCGAGTACGTCGCGGGCCACGCGGACCGCGATGTCGCTCACGGCGGCGATGGATTCCGCCTGCATGAGGGTCCGGGTTGCGTTGTGGAGTTCTTCGAGCGTCGTCTCCCTGTTCTTTCGTTCGGTTACGTCGCGTAGATACACCGACAGGCCGTCGGCGGACGGGTACGCGTTCGCTTCGTACCACCTGTCGTACGGCGGGAAGTACGCTTCAAACGTCGTCGGTTCCTGCGTTCGCATGGCATCGCGGTAGCCGTGGTAAAACGCGGAGTCGACCGCCTCGGGGAACTCGTCCCAGATGACGTCGCCGATGATCTCCGGCGCGGTTCGGTTGAGCAACTCTTCCGCCCGCTCGTTGACGAACGTGAACCGCCAGTCGTCGTCGAGCGCGAGGAACGCGTCGGTCATGCGCGCGAGGATGTCCTCGTGCGCTTCCTTCATGCGGACGTGTTCGGTCACGTCCCGCGAGTTCAACACCACTCCCTCCACATCGACGGTCGCGATGTGGTTTTCCCCCGCCGTTTCGAGATAGCGCCACGACCCGTCCGCGTGCCGAAAGCGATAGGTGATGGTCGGCGAAACCTCCGGGTTTTCGAGCGTTCGGGAGAACGTATCGGCGACGTGCGAGCGGTCGGCCGGATGAATGTATTCGAGGGCCGGTTCGCCGACGAGTTCGTCGGGGTCGTAACCGAGACGCTCGACGGAGGGACTTTCGTACCGGATTATCCCCCGGTCGTCGACGAGCGTCACGAGGTCGTGAGAGTGCTCGATGAGCGCCTTCAGTCGCGCCTCTGTCCGTTTGCGGTCGGTCACGTCACGGACAGACCCGATGGTCGCCGTACGCCCCTCGTAGGTGGTTTCGCGGACGGAGAAGTTCCCGTATCGCGTCTCCCCGTCTTTCGTCGTGAATCGGGCGTCGTAGGTCGAAACGTCGTGCGTCCCGCGCAGTCGATTTTCGGCGATGGTCCGCACGCGCTCGTGGTCGTCCGAGTGGACGAGCGACCAGACGTTGAGACCCCGTAGTTCGTCCGCGCCGTAGCCGGTCATCTCACAGGCACGCTCGTTGACGAACGTGAAGTGGTCGTCCTGATAGATGTACACCGCGTCGTGACCTCCCTCGACGACCGTTCGATAGCGCTCCTCGCTCTCTTGGAGCGCGTCTTCGGTATCGGTCGAATCGACGGCGGTTTCGATTCGCTCCGCCAACACCGCGTACTGTTCGGTCGATGCTTCCTTTTGGAGGTAGTCGGTGACGCCAGCCGAAATGGCGCGACCGGCGACGGTTTCGCTCCCCGCATCGGTAAAAAGGATAAACGGGAGGGTCGGAAACCCCTCCCGAACCGATTCGAGGAGGGACACCCCGTCCATTCCGGGCAAAACGTACTCCGAAACGAGACAATGGATATCGTCCGCACGAAGGGTGCAAAGCGCCTCCTCGCCGGAGGTTGCGGTTCGGAGTCGTAGCTGCTTCGACTCCCGTTCGAGGAACGTCGCCGCACGGTCGAGCATCTCTGTGTCGTCGTTCACGTACAGAACGACGATAGGAGGCGTCTCACCCATCTCTCAAGTTCGTTCTATAACTGGCGCATGCTGTCATAATTGTTATGTCCGGAAAACGAATTGTTCGGCGTTTTTCAGCGGCGCACACCTTTATCCGCGGGAGTCGCCTCTGTCCGAGCGGGGACAGTCATGTTCGACGACAGAACTGACGCGGGGCAACAACTCGCGTCGCTCGTCACACGGGAGGGGATAGACGCGGACATCGTACTCGCGATTCCGCGCGGCGGGCTACCGATTGGACGACCGGTCGCGGACGCACTCGACGTCCCGCTCGACGTGATTGTCGCAAAGAAACTGGGTGCACCCGGGAACCCGGAACTCGCAATCGGGGCCGTCGGCGCGGACGGAAGCGTCTGGCTGAACGACGACCTCATCGACCGACTCGGCGTCGGCGATGCGTACCTCCAAGGGGAGAAAGAGCGCAAGACCGAAGCGGCCCGCGAGAAGGCGGAGACGTACCGCGGCGGCGACCGGGTACCCGATATCGAGGGGAAACGGGTGCTCATCGTGGACGACGGCGTGGCGACCGGCGCGACGACCATCGCCTGTTTGAGACAGGTGAAGAGCGAGGGTGCGAACCGCGTTACGCTGGCCGTTCCGGTCGGGTCGCCGAGTTCCATCGAGGAGTTGCGCGGCGAGGCGGACGAGGTGCTCTGCATCGAAGCGCCGTTCCAGTTCGGAGCGGTCGGGCAGTTCTATCGAGTGTTCGAGCAGGTACCCGACGAGGTGGCGAGAACGTATCTAGAGGACTAGGATAGGGAACAGGAGCATCGTTCGAAGACGAAATGAGCCAGACGACGGGACCGAAATGCTGTGGAAGTGTTTCTCATATTATAAACCGACAGTATTTTGTTGGTTTCGATTCACAACACGGAGATTATCTGAATCTCAAACAGCGATTAACGCGCGGTAGCGGCGTCATTAACGGCGAATATGGTCCGGTGAAAATCGCACCAGATTGCGAAACATTTAAGTAACTTTCGCCCTAACCAGGAGTTAGGAACTAAGCTTCCGGGATTCTTCGGGTTTTCCCTACTGGGAGCCTCCGCCAACGCATACCCATGACTACAACCAAGATACAACGCTATAGCGAGTCCGGCGTATCGGCCCACGAACGGGAACACGAGAGCGAGGACGAGCGAGAAGAGGGCGTCTGCCCCGAATGTGGCGGCAACGTCATCAGCGACGAAGGTCGCGGCGAAACCGTCTGCGCCGAGTGCGGTCTCGTCGTCGAAGAAGATTCCGTCGACCGCGGTCCCGAATGGCGCGCGTTCGACTCGAAGGAGAAAGACCAGAAGAGCCGCGTCGGGGCACCGACGACGAAGATGATGCACGACAAGGGGCTGTCGACCAACATCGGCTGGCAGGACAAGGACGCCTACGGCAACACCCTCGGCTCCCGCCAGCGCGAGAAGATGCAGCGCCTCCGAACGTGGAACGAGCGCTTCCGCACCCGCGACAGCAAGGAGCGCAACCTCAAACAGGCGCTCGGCGAAATCGACCGCATGGCCAGCGCGCTCGGCCTCCCGAAGAACGTCCGGGAAACCGCGAGCGTCATCTACCGCCGCGCGCTCGACGACGACCTCCTTCCGGGACGGTCCATCGAGGGCGTCGCAACCTCGGCGGTGTACGCCGCCGCGCGTCAGACCGGCGTGCCGCGCAGTCTGGACGAAGTGGCCGCCGTCAGCCGAATCGACGAGATGGAGTTCAAGCGCACCTACCGCTACATCGTCCGCGAACTCGGCCTCGAAATCCAACCCGCCGACCCCCTGAGCTACGTCTCGCGGTTCGCCTCGGACCTCGACATCAGCGACGAATCCGAGCGCCGGGCGAAGGACCTGCTCAAGACCGCGAAGGAACAGGGCGTCCACAGCGGCAAATCGCCGGTCGGTCTCGCGGCCGCCGCCGTTTACGCCGGATCCCTGCTCAGCAACGAGAAGGTGACACAGAGCGAGGTCAGCGACGTCGCCAACGTGAGCGAAGTCACCATCCGCAACCGGTATCAGGAACTGCTCGAAGCGAGCCAAGACGGCGGCGTCACCGCCTAAGCGAACCGGACTCCCTTTCGTTTCCGGCGACCGTCCTGAACTCGACTCACATTCGCAGTATGAACGATTTTTGAACCATTCAGGGTTTTTGTGTGACGAAATGGCCGATACACTAATTTTACACGGTTTTTAATTTCCGGGCAACCATGCCCGGCTCTCGCATCGGGTTGAACAGGCGAGTTGCTACCAGTCTTATATTTCTCATACTGTTCAGTCTCCTCGTCGTTCAGCCCGGATTCCTCAGCCCGAATCCGAGAGACGAACCGCACCCGAAGCGTACCAGGGACGTTCGACTCGTTTCGCCGAATCCGAACAGTTCGGCGAAACTGTGGCCGTTCACGAGCCGCCACAAACAATACGACTCGTTGACTCTTCCTATCAACGTCGTCGTCGAGGGACCCGCGTCGCGTGTGGTGAGCGAACTCAGACATCGACGGGGCGCACAGTGGAACAACGACTCGAACGAGTGGCAGGGCGTCGCCAGCGACGAGGAGACGGCTGGCGTCGGCAAAGGCGCTGTCGAGTGGCACAACACGACGGGAGCGGTTCGGTACACGTACGTCCAAGCGCCGGGTCCGCGCGGCGGATGGATGACGGAGACGGCCCAACTCCACGACGGCGCGTACTTCGGCTCGCGCTATCACCTTCGACTGTACGAAGGCGGGAAGGGGAACGGAACGTGGACCGCCATCCAGGCCCACCACGAATACTTCGACTGGTTTCGACTCCGGCACACGGTCGGATCGCTCGAAAAAGCACAGTACCACCTCGACGGACAGTACTACGGGAAGTGGTACGTCGACGGCGTCTCCCGCCAACGGTACGCGAACGGCGGCATCATCGACTCCAACGGGTGGGTCTCCGTCGTTGACCTGCGACCGAAGGCGGAGATGGGACCGGTTCCAGGGGCGTTGATAGCGGTCTTACTCCTCGGCTCGATTAACCTGAGGGACTCCATGGAAGATACGATTCGGGACCTCGCTTCGCGGCTGACGAGGGAGACGGTGCAACGCGGCATCGCCTTCAGCGTCTCTCTCTTCGGACTGCCGCTGTTCGTGCGCAGCGCGAGCATCGCCGTGGAGACGACCGTCCCGTCCGTCCCGATAAAGGCAATCGCCGGTGTGGGCTACCTCGTTCTCGGTCTCGGACTTCCGCTGGCGGCGGTTTCCCTTCCGAACGGACGACAATCGACGGACTGGTTCGCCGTCGCCATCCTCGCCCTCGGTCTCGGGTTCCTCTTCGACTATCGGAGCATCGGCGTCAACGTGCTTCCCATCGCGGTCGTGTTACACCGACTCGCCGTTCTGGGCGTCGTCGGCGTGCTCGCGGTCGGCGGTTCGTATCAGGAGACGGACGGACGCTGGAACACGTTGGTACAGGCCGGTATCGTCATGTGGATCGCCGTCCTCGTCTGGCCGCTATTCGACGCCTTCTAAACCGAGAACTGCATTTTCGGCATCTTCAGGAACGCGGTTTCGTACCCTTCGTGACGTGAAACGATGGGCGGCGAGTCCACCCGAACCGTGAGTTCGTCTCCCGTCCGAACGCTCGGGACGTTCGCCCCGTAGTGCAGTCCGACGTCCGGGTCGAGGGTGGCGTTCAGCGCGTCGTCGAACACCGCCTCTCCGTCCCGCTTCAGCGTCGCCGACAGGGACATGTTCGGAATCGGATAGCGGCGATACGGCGTTCGCGGCGAGACGAGCAGATACGTGTCCTCGGCGAAGTCGGAGTTTTCGACCGCCGTAACCGGGAACTTCGCGTCGCCGCTCGATTCTTCGCCGACGAGTCGGCCCGGAAGGTCCGATTTTTGAGGAACGTGGCTCATCGGCATGTTCATCTCCATCGGCTGAATCGCGTCTTTCTGGCCCTTCCTGCCGTCGAGCTTTTCGTACGAGATTTGCTCCACCGTGTCCGTATCGAACTCGAACTCCGTGGTGAGCGTCGCGCCGTCGCCGAACTGACCCGCGAGCGCACCCGTCCGGCGGACGTCCAACCCGGAAACGCGTATCTTTGCGGTGTATTTCCCCTCTCCGTTCAGCCCGATATTGTCCCCGAAGTGAAAACCCATGTTCTGTGAGAGCATGGGCCATAGCGATCTCCTGTCGCTCCAGTCGCCGTTCGACAGTTCGGCCTGGACGTTTCCGGTTGGGAGCACCGTCTTCGTCTTCGAATCCCAGACGGACGCCATCAGGTGCAGGTCGTCTGCGTCCTTGATGGTAACCTTCTTCTCCTGTTTCGCCGTCCCGCCGCCCATCAACCAGAAGCGGTGCGGGTAGGAGTAAAACAGCGCGAGGCGGTATCGACCCTGTTTCGCCATCCCCGCCATCTCCATGCCCTCCTTGTGCGTCGGGATGTACACCGCGTCCGGCCGATTTTTGACGAGCGGTGGCGCTCGTGCCATCGTCCGTGTCTCGAACAGCCCAGAACAGCCTGCCAGCGAGGAGACGCCGAGGACGCCGGCGGTCCGCAAAACGCTACGGCGATTCATTGGTTCGGAATTACCACTCCCCGCGAAAAGGGATTCTGGTACACCCGTCGAAAAGGGGAGAACGCCACCCGAGTCGCCCGATGCGGTTATGTCGGGTTCGGCGTCGGAAGCGAGCGAAGCGAGCGCGGCGGGACGAGGAAGTTTCCGCGTCGAGTCACGGTCATGTACTGGAGGATGCCGTTGTTCAGCCGTTGACCCACGGAGGAGTTTCCGGCGAGGTCGTCGCCGTTCATGGCGGTGCGCGTCGATTCGAAGTCCTCGATGGTGCGCTGGAAGGCGACGAAGTGGAGACCCGCCTTGCCGCCGTCCGTCGAGTCGAAGTCCCGTCGGAGGATGACCGGTGAGTCGTCCTTTCGAGCTCCGGCGGCCTTCTGGGAGTGGCCGACCATGCCGCGCTCTCGGGCGTGGTCCTCCACGTGGTCGATACACTCGTCCGTCATCTCGCTCGAATCGCCGAGATTGTTCCCGACGCCTTCGACTTTCCCCTCCTCGGCGTGCACCGGACAGAACATCTTGCCGACGCGCTGGTCGCGGCTGTCCTGTTCGTACCACTGGTCGAGGTGCAGTTCGATGTTGGAGATGTGTTGGGTGGTCCCGCCCGCGAACGGTCCGTCCTGAATCGTGATTCGGTCCTCGCTCGCCTGATTCTTCTTGAAGCCGGACTTGAACCCCATGTAGAGCGGCGCGTCTTCCGGGACGGGGTTCGAGTCGGGAATCCCGTTCACGTCCTGATGGTCAGCGGGCAGGCCGTCCCCGACGAATCCCGTCCGTCGGTCCGCCTTCTCGAACACGTCCGTGACGCCGCTCACGTCCACGCCGTTCAGTTCGTCGCGGTTTCCGAGGAGCGCCTCCTCGGCCGCGAGGACGAGCTGTGGATGGTCGCTTTCGAGTTGCACCACGGCGTCCTGTTCGTCCAGTTTCGGGTCCTCGAACGACGCGAGCGCCTTGGGTTTCGGGAGCACGTCCGTCGCGCCGAACCGTTCGAAGTACGACGGCGAGTAGCCGATGGAGAACAACAACCCGTCGTGGCCGCGCTTGTAGGCGCGTTCGAGGCTCCGAAGCGACCGTTCGACCGTCTCACGCTCGGCGTCGGTCGGCGTGCCGTCGCCACGGTAGTTCAGGAAGAGCAGGATTTTGTGACGGGCGGCCACGTTGTTGCCGTGGTCGTCCGTGGCGAGAAACCGATTCCACGCGTGCTGTCGCTCCGGGAGCGTCGAGAGGTCGGACGGTCCCTTCGGTACGTCCGGCATTCCGCCCCGGTCGAGACAGGCCGACAGCGCCGCCGACCCGCCGATGGCGACGGCCGCTTTCATGAACTCGCGCCGGGGGATTCCTCGCGTCGATTCGCTCATCGTTCGACACTAGCGAGTCGGCGAGAAAAGGGGTTCTGGTACACCCGTCGAAAAGGGTCGAGAAAACGCGATACCGGGCAGACGTCGGCGCGAGTCAGCCCTCGTCCAGTACGTCGTCCACGCGCTCCGCGGTCTCGCTGGCGCGGATGTTCGAGTAACTCTCGTGGGTCGTCGTGATAGAGGCGTGACGGAGCGCCGACTGGGCCAGTTCGGCGTGTCCTTCGCTGTACAACTGGTGGCCCAGTCCGCGCCGCGCGCCGTGCGGTTTCAGGTACTCGCCGTCGATGTCGAGTCCGGCCGACTCGCAGAGGCGTTTCATCAGGTTGCGCGCGCCGCGGGTGGATATCGCGGGGAGGACGATTTCGTGGTCGCGTATCACGTCGTCGATGTCGTTTTCGTCGAGTAATTTCTCGACGCGCGATTCCGAAAACTCCTCGCCTAACGCCTCCCGCGCGACTCGGTACTTCGAGGGTGCGTGGTCGGTTGGAAACACCGGAAACCGTGGTGTCGGCGGGTCGTACACCCGATGATAGCGCTCCAGCGCGTCCGCCGCCTTCCGCGGCAGTTGGGCGTACTCGTACTCGCGCGATTTGCCGAAGACGCGAACCGAACCGCCCTCGATGTCCACGTCGTCCCACGCGATGCCGCTCCGCTTGTCGTCCGCCGGGTCGCGGAACACCTCCGCGCCGCGGACGCCGGTCAGCGCGAGCAGTCGGACGAGCGCGCGGTCGCGGTAGGCGCGTTCGCGCGAGACGTCGGCCTCGCCGTCCAGCGCCTCCTCGACGCGGCGGTCCATGAACGAGAGTATCGCGTTGCGGTCGCGGGCCGACCAGAACTGGCGGTCGGCGTCGGCGGTGTCCTCCGGCAGTTCGGCCGTCGCCCGCGAGACTGCGGCCGGGTTTCGGGAGATGAGTTCGTCCGCCTCACAGAAGCCGAGAAACGCCCGGACGTAGGCGTAGTAGGTGTGTGCCGTGGACGATTTTACCTCGCCGTCGCGCACCTGTCGCTTGAGATGTCGCGCGTAGCGGCGGCAGTCGATGACGTCAACGGAATCGAGGTGGGTGACGTCGCGCTCGCGGGCCAGCCAGTGCTCCCATCCCTTCAGTGCGGACCCGGCGTTGGCGCGGTAGTTGCCCGCCTCGATGCTGGTGAGATATTCCGCTATCGCGTCGCCGAGTTTCTTGTCGCTCATGCCAGTCGAGGGTCGTAGATCCCCCCGAGTTCGTTGCCGCATCGGGGACACGTCACGTTCGATTCGTCGTCGACGAAGCGTCCGACCGGGCCGAGATATCCACAGGACGGACACCGCCGTATCGGTAGCTGAATCATCGCATTACCGTCCCGTGGGAGCGGGAGCGACAAAAATCTACGTCCCTTCGCTGGCGTCAGGGGCGTCGGAGGCGTCGATGACATCGGGGGCGTCGATGACGTCGCCGACGTCGGGCAACGGACGGACCGAGATGTGTCCGTCGCTCCTGATGAAAACGTGATACCCCTCGAAGGTGAATCCGACGCGACCGCCGGTTCGCGGAGCCCCGTCGCTGCGCGGGGAGAACAACCCGTCCAGCGCGTCGGGGTCGAATCGGTCGTACAGCGGACCGATTTCGGTCGGGTCGGCGTCCATCGCCTCGGCGATGGCCGTCATGACGGTCGTACTGAGCTGTTTCGAGTCGGTCCAGTCGTGGCACGTGTGATACGTTTCGGGGGCCGTTTCCGCGGGGTACGTGTGCTTACCTGAGTTGGACATTGGAACATCCTCCCGTGGGGCACGGGACTCTGTGTCTCACATACACCCCGCGAAATCATAAATCATCGTCAGACAATCATGAACATCAGTCATACGCCTCAGCGGAAGAAAGGCAAGACGTGAGCACGGTTCGCAGAAATCGGCTGTCTTACGGTCCACAGCCACCGCTCTCGGAGCGAATCGAATGATGGCGGAGTCAGACGGAATCGAGTCGAAACGGGGCACGTGGGGTTCGGTTACGTCGGGAAAAATGGGTTCGCGCCCGCACCCACCGAGCGACTTAACCACCGGTTAGACGCGATTATCCGGCCAATAGTATTCATACTGAGGGGTGTGGAATCTATCATGTCGTTGGTCGAAATACTCTCCACGGTCAGTCATCAGTTCGTCACCCCACCCGTTCAACTCGTCAGCTTCTGGTTATCGGTATCGCTTCCGCTGGTCTACCTCCCCCTCCTTCTCAACGGGGTACGTGGAAACATCCTCCCGATATTCGTCGGGTTGCTCGCCTTGCACGTCTGTACGCTGCTTCTCGGTCACGGCTATCGAGGACAGAAAACGTGACAACGACTCGGCGAGAACGATGACCGTGCACGTCGTTCATCGACGGGACGGGGCGGAGCGGCGACTCGTTTCACGGGGCGAATACGTCACCGACCTCGGTTCGCGGGTCGGCGGACTGGTCCGACTCGCCGCGTCCGGCGACCACGCGCTGGTGTTCGAGTTCGATTCGGTCGGCGACCATCGGGCGTCGACGGTACTGACACCGCTCGCGCTCGATGTGGTCTGGACGACGGGCGGACGGGTGACGCGCGTCGCCCGGCTGCCCAAATGGACGGGGACGGCCCGCGGAACGGGGGATGCCGTGTTCGAGTTTTCGAGGGGCGTGGCCGACGACGTGGAAGCGGGCGACGAGCTGTTCGTTCGTCAGTCCCACTCGTCTCGCTCGACGGAGTAACTGCCGCACTCGGGACACACTTGATACTGTACCGAGAACGCCGTTTCACACCGCTTGCACTCGTACGGACGGTCCGACTTTTCGGCCACGCCGAACCGTCGCATCAGCCTCATGCATCGCGTTTCGAACGTGAGAGACAAAAAGCTCACCGGAGTAGAGTGAAAGTGAAATACCGTGGGAAACGCCGCGCTCGGTGCGTGAAAGCGGAGACGGCAGTCTGGGTAGGGGTTGGGAAGGCCGAAGCACGAAGACGAGTGTCGGGCGCGTCGCCCGCACACCCGTCGTTTACCACGGGAATGACAGTCGGTTGTCAGGGTACTGCTGTCGCGGTGCGGTGCAGGGAACGTCTCTGGGTTGGGAGTGACGCACGTCACTCGGAGACGGCACGGTCCGCGTGTCAGGTTGTCTCGTTTCTCGGGTGCCCCGCATCCGTCCGCACCTACGACCAGTCACGGCAGTTAAAAGGAGGTTTTGACCAGTCCTTCAAAACCGATTCAGTCGGCGTCGATGGCGTTCCCGGTATCCATGGCGGCCGCAACGTCGTCGGCGAGCGTCGTGACGACCGCGTTCCCAGCACGTTCCCGCTCGACGAGTCCGTCGTCGGCGAGGCGCTCCAAGTGATACGAGACGGTTCCCGGCGTTCGGTCGAGCGCGTCCGCGAGGTCGGAGACGCTCGCGGGACCGTCGCGGGCCACCGTTTCGAGCAGGGTCGCCGTCGAATCATCCGAGAGCGAGGCGGCTAGCTCGGGGTTCTCGTCCCCGGCCGGATGCACGCGACGTTTCCCGCGGACCGTGGTCGTCTCGACCAACCCCTCCTCTTGGAGGATTCGAACGTGGTATCGAACCGTCGAGCGGGGGATTTCGGTCCGCTCGCTCAACGCCGAGAGGGAGAGTCCGGGTTCATCTGCGATAGCGTCGTATATCTTCGCCCGGGTCGAGTTTTCGAGGGGATTCGACCCGTCGTATCGGCTGTAGCTCCGAACGGTGGTCGAACCGGGTGCCTCGTCGATGTCGGCGTACTCCGCCGCCGCGAAGACGCTTTGCGACGTGGGTCGGCCGTAGGGACCGACGGGAACCGGCGAATCGAGCGTCGGCGCGTTCGACTCCGGCTGTGCTGGTGTCGCGTGGTGCATCGGCTCGCCCGCACTCGCTGAGACGACGAACCCGAGGGGGACGGTCGCGACGAGAAGCAAGGCAGTCAACACCACGACTGTTCGATGACGGGAGGAATTCATGGTTTACCTTCTTCGAGTTCTTCGAGAAGCGGTGTGTGCACCGGGGGATTATCGCTCTTCTGGTGGCGTTCAGCGATACGAACGTGAACCGAAGGTGGAGAGGCCGTGAAGAAGGGTTAGTTTCGCTCGTAGTCCACCAGTTTCATCTCTCGGACTTTCGTCCCGTCCTCGTCGTAGATGACGCCGTACATCGCGGTGCCGTGGTCGGGCGAGTAGCAGGCATCGGTGAAAACCGAGCCGTTGACCCTGATCTCCGAGTTGTAGCACTCGATACCGGCGAACGTCTTCGTCCCCGTTATCTCGTACGTCATCGTCCCTTTCGAGGACGGGACCGTCCACGTGTTGCCGACGCGGAAGTCGTTGCCGTACACGCCGTTCATCGACGGCGAGAACATGGTCATGCTGGCGTATTCACCGCCCGGCAGGAACGCGACCTGCACCAGCGCCTCCTCCCGCGTGAACGTGGCGGTCCGCTCTTCGGTCTTCCCGTCGTGCGTGAACGAACCGCGCATGGTGATGTTTTCGCCATCGACCGACTGGACGTCCCAGACTATCGTCCCGGTCCCGGCGTCCTTCTCGTAGGTTTCGTAGGTGTATGTTCCGGGGCGCTCGAACGCGAACGGGAGGAACGCGTCGTCCACGGTCGTTCCCGCCGCGCCGTCGCCACCCGACGACCCGTCCGGGGCGGAGTCGTCGAGTTGGTTCGTAACGCCGGAACATCCGGCGGAGACGACGACCGCGACGACGATGAGAAGTGCTATCCGTCGCATGTTACGCGAGTCGGGTCGCAAGTTTGCCGAACACGGGGAGGGCAAAGCGCTCGTTCGAGTACGCCTTGTACAGCAGGAAGAGCCACGTCAGGAAGGCGGCGAAGCCGACGACGAAATACGCCAGCGAGAACAACAGGGAGAGCAACCCGCCGAGACGGGGAACGAGGAGCAACATCATCTGGAAGACAGTCATCCCGACGTACACCGCGAACAGGCCGACGCCGAAGACGATGCTCTGTGCCGCGTGGAACCTGACGAACTCGTTTTCCCCTTCGAGGAGGAAAAACAGGATACCCGTCAGGGGACTAAACAGATACGCCAGCGCTCCGGCGATGTTTTCGTCGAGTCCCGTTCCGGAACTCGAACTGGCCGATTCGGTAACGTCGGTCGTCGTTTTTGGTTCGACAGCCATGAACGAAAATGGAATCCAGGAATGATATAATTACTGAGCGGAATACTGCCGCATTACGGAACCGTCCCGGAACGCGAAACGCGGTTCGCAGAGTGAAACACTATACCGGAGAAGGACCATGTGACAGTCGATGAGTGACAGTGGGAACTCGGAAATCGTCGTCACCGCTGTCAAGCGGGCGGATACGTTGCACGCGTTGGCGGGGCGGTCGCTGACGCGTGCGGAGCTACAGGACGAAATCGACGTGTCACGGACTACGACACATCGAATCGTCCGGGAGCTGGCAGATAAAACGCTCATCCGTCGCGTCGGTGGCACGTACGAACTCACCCCCTTGGGTCGAATCGTGGCTCGGGAAGTCGAACACTTGCAGGACACAGTTACCGCCGCGGAGAAGTTAGGGGCGCTGTTGCCGTCCCTCGACCGAACCGACATCGACGTCGAACTGCTCGCCGACGCGACCATCACGGTCCAGGAGTCGGGCGACCCGTACCGGCCGGTCCGCCGTTTCGTCTCTCTGTTACGCGACTCCGGGACGCTCCGCGGGTTCGATACGACCACCATCGCGCCGATGTACGTGGACGAGATCCGCGACAGCATCCTCGACGGCATGCGAACCGAGATCATCTATCTCCCCCCGGTTATCGACCAAATCCTCGACGACCACCACGATGCGACCGAGGCGGCCATCGAGAGCGGACAACTCGACCTGTACATCCACGACGAGTTGCCATTCGGACTGGCCATCTTCGACGACCGCGTGGGCGTCGGTGGCTACGACGAAACCGGCGTCCTCCGGGTCTTCGCCGACACCGACTCCCCCCAAGTCCGGTCGTGGGCGGAATCGCTCTACGAGGAGTACCACGACAAAGCAACGTCGATTCGGGAGCACGACAACTGGGCGGGGTAACGCCGTCAGTCCGAAATCTCGTCGCCCGTTTCGAGTCCGCTCGCCAGCGCGCGGTGGACTCGACCCTCTCCAGCCACCCAATCGCCGGCGAAAAAGAGGTCCGCCGCGGCTCCCTGTCGAAGCACGTTCCTGTCGGCCCCGTCGTCCGGGAGCGCATCCCGCCAGCGAATCACGTCGTACCAGTCCGGTGCCGCGAGCGAGTGTTCGGAGAGGAGGTCGGCCGCCCGGTCCGCGACCGCGGTGGCGACCTCGAAATCGTCGTCATCGTAGTGGGTCGCCGACCAGTCGGGGGCCATCTGCACGACGAGCAGACTCTCGCCGTCCGGGACGTGACCCGGCTTGCAGGATTCGCGCGCCACCCATCCGACTTCGTGTTCTTTGTCCGCGTTCACCAGCGCGTAGTACGGTCGCTCGATGTCGAACGAGTAGTGCAGCGCGACGGAGAGTATCGGACGGTAGGGCACGTGACCCACGTGCTCGCGGAGTTCCCGACGCGCCTCGTCGTCCCACGCCGCGAGGTCGAGGAGGGACGCCGTTATCGGCGCTGGCGGGGTGAGCACGAGCGCGTCCCACGGCCCGTACTCGTCGCCGTCGTCGTCCTCGACGTACCACGCGTCGTCACGGCGAAGACCGGCGATACGGGTGTCGGTCCTGACCGTCGCGCCGCTGGCCTCGCACAACCGCTTCCCGAGCGTCCCGAGGCCGTTCCGATACGTCCACTTCGGCGTCTCCTCGTCGCGCCCTTCGGAAATCTCGCCGTCAGCGTCGAACGTCCAGACGGGACCGTCGGTTTCGACCAAGCCGTCCCCGAGTTCCCGAACGACCCGGGAGACGCGCTCGTCGTCGCTTTTGACGTAGTTCGCGCCGACGTCGTAGACGCAGCCCGCCCGCTCGTGCGTCGCGGCGCGGCCACCGACGCGCTCGTTGCGCTCGAAAACCGTCACGTCCGCGTCGTCACCGGCGACGAGCGCGACGCCGAACCCGGCGACACCGCCGCCGACGACGGCGATGCGTTTCACGTCAGGGACCCCTCGATGAACGTCGCGTTGCCCAGAATCGCCATGCTAGCCGACCGTTCGACCGCACGCGGGAAAGCGATTACGGCGCGGCGTGCAGGCTACTCCGCCTCGCTCGTCTATTCGCTTTCCAGTTCGACGGATAGTATATTTCAGTAAGAATCAGTGTTTTCTAGTATATTTTAGTGTCATACGAGAAAATTCAGTATTGAGAACAGTCGTTCAGTAAAATCAGATACGATTCAGTATTTCACAGTTTACGATAGTACACGAGTGAGAGACGGTACAATCGAGCCGTCGGTACTCGAAACTCGAATCGTCCGAACGTTTATACCGGAAGCCGCGACCAGACACGACCATCCGTCGGTGTTTCGACCCGCATCGACGCAAAATACCCCTGATGCAAAAATTGAAGGAATCTCTGTCGAATCGGGATGTAAGAGAATGGACAACGAACAACAACTGCCGGTCGGTCATCTCGTCGCCGACGACACCGAAGTGGCGATTCCGGTCGTCGAAATCCTGACAGGACGGGGATTCGTCACCGGAAAGTCGGGAAGCGGGAAGTCGAACACGGCGTCCGTCGTCGTCGAGCAACTGCTGGACGCCGGCTATCCGGTGGCCATCATCGACGCGGACGGCGAGTACTACGGCCTGAAAGAGGAGTACGAACTCCTCCACGTCGGCGCTGACGAGGAGTGTGACATCCAAGTCGGCGCGGAACACGCCGAGAAGGTCGCGTCGCTGGCGCTCGAACAGAACGTCCCCATCATCATCGACGTGTCGGGATATCTGGACGAGGACGAGGCCGACGCGCTCATCCGCGAGACGGCGCGCCACTTGTTCGCCAAGGAGAAGAAGCTGAAAAAGCCGTTCCTGCTGGTGGTCGAGGAGTGCCACGAGTACATCCCGGAGGGCGGCGGGATGGGCGAGACGGGCAAGATGCTCATCAAGGTCGGCAAGCGCGGGCGGAAACACGGACTCGGAATCATGGGCATCAGCCAGCGCCCGGCCGACGTGAAAAAGGACTTCATCACGCAGGCGAACTGGCTGGTCTGGCACCGCCTGACGTGGGAAAACGACACGAAAGTCGTCAGCCGAATCGTCGGCAGCGAGTACGGCGAGGAGGTTCCAAACCTGAACGCCGGGGAGGCCTTCGTGCAGACGGACTGGACCGACAGCGGAATTCGACGCGTGCAGTTCAACCGCAAACGGACGTTCGACGCGGGCGCGACGCCGGGATTGGACGACTTCGAGCGACCGGAGCTCAAATCCGTCAGCGACGCGCTGATGGAGGATTTGGAGGGAATCACGGAACTACAGGAACAAGAACACGACCGCGTTGCCGAACTCGAAAGCCGACTGGAGCGCAAGCAGGAACGAATCGCCGAGTTGGAAAACGAGCTGCAGACGGCGCGAGACGTGTCAAACGCGGCGCGAAAGATGGCGAACGCTCTCGCCCACGGCGACCTCGGCGGCCCCGAGGAGTTCGAGGAACGACTCCGGGAGAAAAACGAGCGAATCCGGGAGCTCAGAGAGCGCGTCGAGGAACTGGAGAACGAGCAGACGGAACTCCGCTCGTTCGGCGAGTGGAACCGCGATATCGAGGACATCGGGGAACCGGAGAGCCGAGACGACCACGACGATTACGATGACTTCGAATCGGTCGAATCGGATGCGCCGACCGACGCCGACGGAACGGACACCGCCGAATCCGACGAGTCTACCGTCGAATCCGCCGAATCCTCCGAACCCACCGACGAACGTCTCGAAACCACCGACGGAACCGCGACGGCGGGGAAGACGTGGGGAGCGAACGATTCGGAGGGACGGAAAAGCCCGGACGACAAAGGCTCGATAGAGGCCTACCAACGGGCGCTTCGGGAGCGCGGGCGGCGACTCGGGGGCGCCGTCTCGAACGATTCGGTTTCCGAAACCGCCTCGCTCGTGGAGTTAGCGAACGCGGACCCCGTTGCGGTACGAATCGACGCTGCACGACGTGAATCGTTGTGCAACGAGGACCACACGTGGGATATCGTCGAGACGCTCGCAACGGACGGACCGATGACCGTCCACGAAATCGCGGCCGCGGTAACGGCGTCCGTCGAACAGATTCAAAGCCTTCTGACGGAGCTGCGAAATCGGTCACTCGTCACGCGCAACGACGACCGTCAGTACGGCCTCGACAGGAGGGAGATGATTTCCATCATCACCGACCCCGACGAGCGGGCACATCACAGCGAGCTTCACTCGCAGTGGCGAGATTAGCGCCACTCTTCGTCGATTCCGGCGTCGCGTTCCATGTCCACGAGGCCGCGGGGTTGCCACTCGTCGTCCGCCCGGCAGCGGGAGATGAGAGCGATGCCGACCGAGAGGAACACGATGGCGATACCCAGTTCGACGAGCAGGAATACGCCGAGCGTCATCGCCGCCAATACGCGCCACAGCGTCCTCCCTCTTTCGGCGCTATTCGTCCGTCTCCGAGGGAGAGTAGAGGAATCGGAACACACCGGCGACCATCAATCCGGCACCGAGCGCCATCGCGGCGTAATCGATGGTCGTCTCCTCACCGAGAAATCCGGGGAACGCCATAAACACCACCCAGCAGACACCCAGAACGGGGAGGAGCAGAGCTGCAAGTTTGGATTTTGGAGTTTCGGTTGTCGATTTGTCGTCCGTTTGTTGAGCCACTCGTGACCAACCTGTGTCGGCATCACAGCCTGAATGCTTATACGTTACTGTTAGAACGGCCAGTATTTATTAGATTACCCGAATATAAGCCCGTTTTTTCAAAATTATCAAAAATAGTGTGGTGTAATGGTTCCGATAATTATATTCAGAAAACGGCGGTCGTCGCGTCTCCATCGAAATCCGCGAGACGAGCCAAACGAGAGACAGCATCGAGACGACCTGACGAGAGACGGGGCGAAGGGTGCACGAAGACTGTTCCGCGACCGGACGCCACGTACCGTCTCATCGCGTACCATGCGTTCGAATCGTTCAATCGGCGACTATTGAACGTTGCTATTCAGATTCAATGTATACAAAATAGTTTATATACTATTTCGCTTCGCGCACCTGAACGCGCTGACCCGCACTGGGACGGGCGGCGTCGAGGTGCTTTTGGAGCCAGAGTTCGAGCGTCGTGATCGCCGAAATCGGCTTCAAATGGTCCGTGTGCCCGTCGAGGTGTTCGTGTTGGAGATTCCGAATCGCGTTCGAATCGAAGACCTCGCGGCTACAGGCGTCGTCCAACAGGCCATCGACGAACGACCGCATCGTCGCATTGGTCCGGTACCACCGACCCATCAAACAGGTGTCCGGCCCGGTAAGCCGTTTCTTGACGTTATCGGCGACGAAACAGGCGGCGTGGAGCGCCAACGGCGACGTCGGCGGTCGGTTCGTCCGGTTGTACGGAACCGTGGCGGACGGTCCACCGACTCGCCGCGCCACTTCGAGTTTGAGGGGCGCGACGGCCGACGGAATTCGGCCGCGCGTGCCGGGAATCGAGCCGATTCGGTATCGCTGATAGGGCATCCGGGCGACGTGATTCATGAACTCGCCGTCGGCGAAGGGGACGCGGGTTCCGGCCTGACTGCGGTAGAGTCGATTCGACCGGAAGTGGGAATCGGCGAACAGTTCCCAGAGCGCGTCGAGCGTGCGATGTTCTCGCCGAGGTTGTGTGCTCTCCTCGACCACGCGACCGAGCGATTGCGTGGGGGAGATGTCCGACGAGAGGAGGGTTCGAACGTCAGCGGGGGGGAGTTGTCCTTTCTGGGCGACCAGCGCATCGACCGACGACTTGCCGGTCAGATACGACCGATAGAGCACGTCGCCGAAGAATTCGCCTTGGCTGCTTCCTTCGAACAGCACGTCCACCTGTCCCGACACGTCGTTTAAGACGGGCGGAAGGTTGACGAAGAACGACCACTGCAACATCCCGTCCATGATGTCGACACCGCGTTCGATGGTATCGACGAACTCCCCGGCGGAGTACTCACAGAACTTGTTGGGAAGGGAAAGCGACTCTGCGACGCGCTCGGCACCCGTGCGGTCCTCCTGCGTCGCGGAGTTGTCGTAGGTGAACGTTCGGACGGAACCGATTTCTCGTTTCAAGGCGGCGGCGAGCGTCCTGCTGTCGAGTCCGCCGGAGAGCCACACCCCCGTTCGCCCGTCGATAGTATCGGCGACGTTGCCGACCACTCGGCGGTAGCGCCGGACGGCCTCGTCCACGTACCCCTCCTGTGGAGCGATGCCGAAGTCCGGTTCCCAGTATCGATGCGATTCGACGTTACCGTCCTCGTACCGGAGGTACGACGCGGGGCGGAGCGACCGAACGTCGCTCACGAGCGTCTTGCGGCCGAATACGTAGCCCATGAACAGCATGTCGCTCACCGCCCGCTCGTCGACCCGCGGGTCGTGGAGCCGTGTGACGAGCGAGGAGAGTTGACTGCCGAACAGGAACCCATCGACGGACGAGTAGTAACACGGCCGCGTCCCGAGTTTATCGCTCGCGACGATGGTAGTCGTGCGGTCGGCGGCGACGAGCAGAAACGGACCGCTGAGTTTCGGAAGCGTTCGGTCGGGGTCCGCGAGCACCCGTTCGAAGATGTCGGCGGTCGAACAGCCCAGTTCGGCGCGGTTCGATACCACACCGTGGAGCATGCCGACGCGCGCGCCGTCCTGCCACGTCGTCCATCCGTTCGGGTCGCGGTCGCCGTGATGAACGAGTCCGATTCGACAGTCACCGACGGAGCGTTCCGCGGTCTCGTACCACTCCTCGTCGTCCATTGCATCGAACATCTCACCGAGTGCTCGACTGCTGACGGTACCACCGATTACGCCGGGCATAGCAGAGATGTTCACGACAGCCTATATTGTTATGAGACGCCTGCCGCGGAAGTAAGCGGTGCATACGCCAGTTCGTAGGGTGAGAAAAATGGAATCGGCCACCCCCTACTGCGAGCCGTCGCCGAAGAACTCGGCGCACAGTTTCCGCTCGGCGGCCCGGAGATGCTCGTGGAACGTCGAGCGGGAGATGTTCATCGACTCGGCGAGTTCCTCGCCCGTCACCGGTCGAGGCCAGTCGAAAAAGCCGCTGACGTAGGCCTTCTGAAGCGACGTCAACTGCCGCTCGGTGAGGGTGTCGGTCAGGCTCTCGATGAAGTCCTGTTTGGTCTTCGCCGGGCGTTCGTGGTGTCGATAGGCGAGCAGTTCCGTGCCGGAATACGACTCCTTCAGTCGCTCAATGAGTCCGCGAACGTCGGCATCCTGTGGAAACTCCGCGAGGACGCGGGACTCGTCTGGCGTCGCCGTGATGGTCTGCGTCTTACCGCCGTAATCCGACATCGTGGAGACGAGCGTCCCCGAAGGAAGGACGAACTCGAACACGGTTTCGTCGTCCTGTTCAGCGACCGGTCGCGCGTCGAGCACGTCGTCCCGGTCGTCCACGATATCGAGCACGTCGTCCGGGCCGGCCCCGCGGACCGAGAAGAACGAGACGACCGACCCGTCCTCCCGATTGGTCGATTGGAGGTAGCTGATGTCGGCTTCGGCGCGGTCCGCGATATCGACGAAAAAGAGGTCGGAACCGCGGAACGAGAACTCGGCTTCGACCACGCTGTCGGCGATGAGGATGCGGCGCGTTTCGCGGGCGTTAATGGCGCTGCCGATGGCGCGAGCGAGCGAGCGAAGCACGACCTGCTCGCGTTCGTCGAACGCGTCGGCTTTCGTCGCACACACTGCCAGAACGCCGTATTCGGTGTCGTGATAGGAAATCGGAAGGGCGGCGACAGCGGCACAGCCCTCGATTCCGAGGGTATCGACCTGTAGCTCGCCGGTCTCCAGCGCCTCGGTGACGATGGGGTGGTCGGGGTCGGGGTCACACTCCCCGGCGACGGTCCGCACCTCCACGGCGTCGGTTCGAACGTCGCGCTCGCCGATCCACGCGAAGTTGTATGGTTCGACCTGCGTGACTTGCGTACAGACGGCCGTCTCGATGGCTTCGCGGGTCGGCGCTTCCACGACCTCGCTGGTGACGTCCCCGAGCAGTCCCTCGATTCGTTCGAGCAGGTGTTCGAGTTCGGTGGCGCGGTGGTGGGCGGCCTCCTCGGCGCGCTTTCGCTCCGAGATGTCCGTCTGGAAGCCCACGAAGTGGGTGACGGTCCCCGTCTCGTCACGAATCGGCGCGATGTCCACCCGGTTCCAGAACTCGGTGCCGTCCTTGCGGTAGTTCAGCAGTTCGACCGAAACGGGTTCCTCGGCGTCGATGGCGTCGCGCATCGCGGCGACGGCATCCGCATCCGAATGTTCCCCTTGGAGGAACCGGCAGTTGTGTCCCTGCACTTCGTCGAAGTCGTACCCGGTCAGTTCCTCGAACGCTTCGTTGACGTACAACAGCGGCTGGTCTCCCGATTCCGCGTCCGCGATGGTGATGCCGACCGGTGCCTCGTTGATGGCTCGCTCCTTCAGGTCGAGTTCCGCGATGACGTCCTCGGTCGCGGCCGGGGTCGGCTCACGGAACAGTACGGTTACGCCGTCCGCGTCGGGATGGGCGGTCGCCTCGTATCGGGGGTCCGTGGCGACGGAAAACGATTCGGTTCGGTCGTTGCGAATCGCCGTCTCGGCGTGGTCGAGAATCGTCTCCCCGACCGCGGTCGGCAGCGCCGACGGGAGGCGCTCGTCGATTCCGACGCCGAGCAGTTCGCGCGCCGGGTCGTTGAGATACGTGACCCGCCAGTCGGAATCGAGGGCGAGCAGGGGGGTGGAGAGTCGAGAGAGCGCTTGACTCGCCCCCGTGTGACTCTCGTCAGGGATGTCCATACGACATCTAGGGGCCGACGGGAAATAGTAGTTCAGTTATCGGCGACACGTCTCCGACCCGACCCGTTCGCAGTCGTGGATATTTCGTCCCGTTCGCCACGACGTTTTTTCAAAAACACGAACGGCGACCCGAACACGAGTACTCGACGTCGATGGGTTCTCCCGACGAGTCGTTCGCAAAAATCAGACGAGCGTCGTCGGGCGCTTGGAGAGATAATCGAACACGGAGCCGAGGGCGAAGCCGTACGCGAAGTGCGCGAGCAGGGTCAACAGCAGGTACAACGCGAGCAGAACCCCGGTGTAGCCGTCGTAGAACGCGAGGACGAACCCCGTCCAGAGGACGAACCCGTAAGGAATCCCCCTCGCCGCGTACGTCTCGCCCGGCAGGTAGGACCCGATGGAGACGAACAGGAGCGGCCACGTGATCATCCCGCCGCCGAGGAAGATGACGTACCCGACGGCCGCTGGATTCGAGGGAAGGATCACGTCGGCACCCGTGAGCCGCGCCAGCACGGAAAACGAGTTGAGGTCGAACGCGCCGAGGGTCGTCCCGACCAGCAACACGGCCGTCATGACGGCGGTGCCGACGAGGCCGCCGATGGCACCGATGAACCCGTCCGTGACGATGCCGGAGAGACTGTCGAAATCGGGTTCCGCGACGTCCTCGCCGACCTCGACCTCCACGGTTGCTTGTGTGTCATTATCAACCATGATAGGGCGTACGACCCGCACCATCAAAAACCGTTCTTCCGTCACGAATCCGAGAGGTCGGGGCGGGGAGACGCGTTCGAACGGTGCGGAGCGATGCCGGTGATACGGAGCGATGCCGGTGATGCGAGGCGTATCCGTCACTCCACGACGCTCGCCCTGAGGTCGGGGAGAACGTCGGTCACGTCCCCGCGAACGTCGAACGCGGCGGTGGGACTGAACGGGGTTTCGTCGAAGTTGATGACGGCCGTCGTCGCTCCGCCGCGGTCGGCGGTTCGCGGGAGCGACGCCGCCGGTTCGACCGTGAGCGACGACCCGATGGCGAGGAACACGTCCGCCCGTTGTGCGTAGCGGCGAGCGCGATAGAGCGTGTCCTCGTCCAACCGCTCACCGAACAACACCACGTCCGGTTTGAAGAGACCGCCACAGTCGCCACATCGAGGTGGCAGTTCGCCGGATTCGATGCGACGACGAACCGGGGCGGCGTCCGTTCGCCGCCCGCACTCTTCACAGACGACGCGGTGGGCGTTGCCGTGTAGTTCGAGCAGTTCCGCGGCTATCGAATCGCCGCGGCCGCCGCACGCGTGGAGGCCGTCCGTGTTTTGCGTGATGATGGCATCTAGCTGCCCATCGTCGGCGAGTTCGGCGAGCGCGTCGTGGGCCTCGTTGGGTTCGATGTCGTCGCCGAACATCGTCTCGTGGAGCGCGAGGCGGTCGGACCAGAACGCAGCGGGGTCGGCGCGAAACCGTTGGTAGTAGAAATCTTCCGGGTCGAACCGATTCCAAAGACCCGAATCGCTTCGGAAGTCGGGGATTCCCGACGCGGTACTCATCCCCGCACCCGTGAACGCGACGACGGTTTCGGCGTCGCGGATGCGGTCCGCGAGCCGAGCGATGTCGTTCATGTCACTGTGTCAGTGGCGGCGGGATTGTATAGTTGTGGAAATCCGCGGGTGAGCCAACCGCGATAGTTCCAAAACGATGGTGAAAGAATCGTGTACCGACCGAATCACGTCATTTCGCCTGCCAACCGGTTTATGGTTCCCCCGCGTATCTGTGCACGTATGACCCGAATCGTCGCTGGAACCGACAGCGCCGAGACGAGCGAGAAGCTCTGTGACTACCTCGAATCCCGGCTTACCGAAGCCGACGAGGTTCACGTCCTGAACTCCCTCCACGGCGGAAACGACGAGGAGATGGTCGAACAGGGACGGGAGGCGCTCTCGGTATTCGAGGACCGCCTCGGCGAGACGTTCGACGTCGAGACGGAGCAGAACACGAACGCGAGCGACCCCGCCCACGACCTGCTCACCGCCGCAGACGAGACCGACGCCGACGAAATCGCGCTCGGCCTGACCCAGAAACGGAGCCCCGCTCAGAAGGTGTTGTTCGGTAGCAACACCCAATCCGTTCTCATGCAGACCCGGCATCCGGTCGTCGGCGTCCCGCTTCGAAAGTCCAGATAAATATCGACGACCGTTTTCATCGACTGGGAACGGCCCAGTCGGTTAAGACACGTCCGTCCCAAGTGGGATTACGAGCCGCATTGCACCGTAAAATCACGACCGACAGTTACCGATATTTGGTAGAGACACGACCACAATGAATCTCCTCGGAGAAGCCGCGGCCGGTGTCGGACTCGGACTCACACTGGTCGCCGCCGCGCTCTTGCTCGCTCGTTCGATAAACATCAAAGAAGCAATCAAACCCAAGCAGACGCCGAAGACCGACGGCGGCTACGTCAGCGGATTTCCGGCCGGGTACGGAAAACCGACCGGTCTCGTCCGGTGGCTGACGACCGTCGACCACAAGGATATCGGCCTGCTCTATCTGCTGTTCGGAAGCGTCGCGTTCTTCTGGGGTGGCATGGACGCGATGATGATTCGGACGGAGCTGTTCACGCCGGAAGTGGACGTGTGGAACGCCACGACCTACAACGGCCTGTTCACCATGCACGGCCTGACGATGCTGTTTTTCTTCGCCACGCCCATCCTATTCGGATTTGCGAACTACTTCCTTCCCCTCCTCATCGGCGCGGACGACATGGCGTTCCCGCGCATCAACGCCATCGCCTTCTGGCTCCTCCCGGCGGCGTTCCTGCTGGTCCGATTCGGCCTCATCTCCGACATCTTCGGGAACGTCATTCAACCCGTACTCGGAAACGCGGCCGCAGAGCCGTTCTTCAGGCTCGAACCGCCGACGACGGGGTGGACGATGTACACGCCGCTTTCGAGCCAACAGACGAATCCGATGATCAACGTGATGCTCCTCGGTCTCCACCTCTCCGGCCTCAGCACCACGATGGGAGCCATCAACATCATCGCGACGACGTTCACGCAGAAGGAGGTGGAGTGGGCCGAACTCGACATCTTCTCGTGGACGCTCCTCACGATGAGCGGCCTCATCCTGTTCGCGTTCCCGCTGCTCGGCAGCGCCATCATCATGCTGCTGTTCGACCGCGTGTTCAGCACGACGTTCTTCGCGTTGAGCGGTGGCGGGCCGCTCCTCTGGCAGAACCTCTTCTGGTTCTTCGGGCACCCGGAGGTGTACATCCTCGTCCTCCCGCCGATGGGGTTGATAAGCCTCATCCTGCCGCGCTTCGCGGGCCGGAAGCTGTTCGGGTTCAAGTTCGTCGTCTACTCGACGCTCGCTATCGGCGTTCTCTCGTTCGGCGTTTGGGCGCATCACATGTTCACGACCGGGATGGACCCGCGCCTCAGGGCGAGCTTTATGGCGGTGTCGCTGGCCATCGCGGTGCCCAGCGCCGTCAAGGTCTTCAACTGGATTTCCACGATGTGGAATGGGAACATCCGCCTGACGGCACCGATGCTGTTCTGCATCGGGTCAATAGCGACGTTCATCATCGGGGGCGTGACGGGCGTCTTCCTCGCCTCGATTCCCATCGACCTCATGCTCCACGACACCTACTACGTCGTCGGCCACTTCCATCTCATCATCATGGGGCTGATTCCGTTCGCCATGTTCGCGGCGGTCTACTACTGGTTCCCCATCTTCACCGGTCGAATGTACAATCAGTTCCTCGCAAAGGTCCATTTCTGGATCACGTTCGTCGGCGTCATGCTGACGTTCAACACCATCATCGTCCTCGGCATGATGGGGCTACCGCGTCGTTACGCGAGTTACCCGCCGCAGTTCGCGTTCCTCCAGCAAGTCGCCACCGTCGGCGCGTTCATCATCGCGCTCGGCACGCTGGTCTGGGTGTGGAACATGCTCCAGTCCTACCGGAACGGACCCATCGTCACCGACGCGGACGTGTGGAACCTGAAGGAGTACGGCTTCTTCTCCCGCGAGTGGCAGTGGTTCGAGGAACGGTTGGAGTAGTCAAATCACGACTTTTGCTTATCGCGTGAATCTGCCGTAGAAGACCCCCAACGAGTAGCCGTAGGCGAGGTGTGCGAGCAGGCTGAAGACGATGTAGAGGAAGAAAAACGCGCCCTCCAGTTGGAGTCCCGCCGACCCCAGGCCGAGGAACGCCACCCACAGCAGGAGCGCGAACAAGATGCCGCGAACGCCGATGTCGTCGCCGCCCGGAATCGCTTTGAATCGGTCCTCTATCGCCGCGAACAGCAGGGGCCAAACGACGACACCGGCGACGACGAAGACGGCGAACCCGAGGTAGGGTTCGCCGTCCATTCCGACGAACTTCGCTATCGCGGCCGGAACGCCCAGATTGAAGTCGGTTTCCGCCTCCGAAACGAGAAAGATGAACAGCATGACAGCGGTACTCACGACTCCCGCCTTGAACGTCTGAATCCCCTCTACGACGGCGGGCGGCAGACCGGAATCGTCGTCGAATCCGGCGACTTCCTGTGACATACTAGCAGGCATGAGCGGAAGCGGTTTATAGGTATTCCCTCATCGGCCGCTGAATGGAACCGTTTTCGCGGACGGGCCACGTCCCTGAAACAACGGCCCCGCATCGTTCGCCAAAAGACGTTACCTCCTTCGAATCCACAGCTAGCGACGTGACACTCGAAAACGAAAGCGACACGTTCGACATCGGCGGCGAACTGACGGTCAACCGACTCGGCTACGGCGCGATGCGTCTCACCGGCGAGGACATCATCGGACGTCCCGACGACGAGGAGGAAGCGCGCCGCGTCCTGCACGAGGTCGTCTCGACCGGGACCAATTTCATCGACACCGCGGACTCCTACGGCCCGGCCGTGAGCGAGCGGCTCATCGGAGAGGCGCTCCACCCCTACCCGTCCGACCTCGTGGTCGCAACGAAGGGCGGCCTCTGGCGCGACGACCGCGACGGTTCGTGGCCGAAGTGCGGCGAACCGGGATACATCAGAAACGCCATTCTCGGCAGCCTCGACCGGCTCAAGGTAGACACTATCGACCTCTATCAGTACCACCGACCCGACCCCGACGTCCCCTTCGAAGACGCCGTGAACACGTTCGCGGAACTGAAAGACGAGGGGAAGGTCCGACACGTCGGCCTGAGCAACGTCTCCGTCGAGCAGTTGGAGGAAGCGCGCGACATCGTGGATATCGCCACGGTGCAGAACCGGTACAACGTCGGCAACCGCGAACACGAGGACGTGCTCGAAGCCTGTGAGGAGTACGACATCGGCTTCATCCCGTGGTTCCCGCTCGGGGCGGGCGACCTCGGCGACAAAGCCGACGTGCTCGACGATATCGCGGCGGACCACGGCGCCTCGGACCGACAGATAGCGCTTGCGTGGCTCCTCCATCACTCGCCGGTCACGCTGCCGATTCCGGGCACGTCGAGCGTGGACCACCTCCACGAGAACGTCGCGGCGTCGCACATCGACCTCACGGACGACGAGATGGCGCACCTCGATTGAAAACGGGGACTACCGCGTCGAAAGACCCCGAACGTTTTGTTGGAGCCGAATCGTCGCGGTGAGCAGGAACGCGCCGATCATCACGACGAAGACGCTCTCGACGCTACTGACGAGCAGCGATTCGACGCCCACGACGACGCCGAGGTCGGCGAGTCCGAGCAGGCCGGAGCAGACGAGAACCGGAAGCAGGTGACGACGGAGCGTGTCGATGGACGTTCCGCGTGCGAGCGACTCCAACCGCTCGGCGAAGACGAGGCCGTAGACCGCAAACGAGAGGCTTCCGAGACCTTTGACGAGAGAGACGACCGAACCGTGACCGAGGAGCAGGACGACGACGAGTTCGAGAAGGATGATACCGACGAAACCGACCTCGATTCGGCGCAGTTGCGAGAGCGGAATCCGTCGTTCGTCCGACGGCGGGGCCAACGTGCTGTTGTAGTACAGTTCGCGCATCGCAAACGCGAGAAAGACGGTGCAGAACAGTAACGCCGCGTGACCGAGCGCGAGGAGCCATCGACCGGGAGAGAGCACCCCGACCATCCCGAGCGCGCCGTACAGTACCCCGGCGACGCCGATGGAGACCAGATACCGCCAGAACGGTCGCTGAGATTCCAAGCGGTTCAACCGGAGATTTCGGAACGCGTAGAAACCGAAGATAGCGGCCGAGACGGAAAGAAGCCCCGAACCGATGAACCGCACGACGCTCCCGCTGGCGTCAGCGCCGACCTGGGCGAGTGAGATGACCATCTGCGTGCCTCGATATGAGCGCGCGATTATTTAATATATTCGACCCATCAGTTCTGGAGAAGTAGCGTCGATGACGTGTTCGAGCGCGACTCGAACGTCGTCGACCGTCTCGTAGCGGTTCGGTTTCCGTTTCGCCAGCGCGCGTTCGAGGAGACCGTCCAGTTCCGTCGGAAGGTCGGGATTCACGTCGGTCGGCGTCGGCGGGTCGTCCGCGGTGACCCGTTTCACGACGAGATGGGGGTCGCCCGCGACGGGCGCATCGCCGGTGAAAAGGGCGTACAAAACCGCCCCGAGACCGTACACGTCGGTCGAGTGGTCGATACCGCCGAACGACTCGGGGTCGAGGTGCTCCGGTGTCGCGTAGGTCGGCGGGACGGGCGACAGGTCGAACTCGGTCATCACGTCGGCGAGTCCCCAGTCCCCGACTTTCGGGACGGGCCACGTCGAACCGAACGTCCTCGTGAACCGAATCGAAGGTGGACAGAGGCCGCCGTGAACGACGCCGACCGCGTGAGCGTGTGAAACCGTCCTGACGATGCTGTGAGCGAACCAAAGCGAGGCGTCCAGTCCGGCGTCGAAGTGGTCGGCGAGCGTGCCGCCGCCCGTGAACTCCGTCGCGACCCACGGCGGTTCGTCGCCGAGTGCCCGGACCGTCAGCACGTGGTCGTGGTCGTCGATGGCCTCCCAGCGGTCTATCGCGTCGAAGAACGACTCGACCAGCGGTTCCTCCCTGCGGTCCGAGCGCAGCGTGAACAGGGTCGTCATGGCGTGTTGCTCGCGGGGGGTCGCGGCGCGCGCGTGATGCGCGGTGACGAGCGGGGAGCGACCGACCGACCGCAGTTTCTCGAAGTCCTCGTACTCGACAGGGAGCGAACGCGGCGATTCGATGTCGTCGGGGGACGGCGGCCCGGACCCGGAACCGACGGTTCGCTGGGACGTCTGATGAGGCGTCGGGTCCTCGTCGATCGCCGAGGCGGGGTCGATGCGGAGTTTCCCGGATTCCGTGTCGGCCGTCCCGAACTGGACGACGTTGGCACCGGGCGGGAACAGCGCCGCCACGTCCGGGTCGGCCACGCTGATGACGACCGGGTCGCCGTCCAACGTCGCCCCCGAGAGCGCGTTGGAGATGTGCTGTAGCGCCTCGGTCGCGTACCGACGGATAGTCCCGTTCCCCTCGTCCCGGAGTTCGAGCAGGGAATCGAACACCGGTTCCGCGGTCCGCGGATACTCCTCGACGACGCCCGCAACGGCGACGACGGCGTTTTCGCGCACCAGCGGGTCACCGTCTTCGACCAAATCGGAGACGTGCTCCATGGTCGGTTTGACGCTTCTCGGGTCCGCTTGTGCGACCTCCGCGAGCGCCCACGTCGCACCGCGTCGTACCCACTGGTCGTCGTCGGTGATGGCCTGCGTGAGGTCGGGAACGGGAACGCGTTCGGGGTCGTTGGCCGCGACCTCCGCGAGGGTCCACGCGGCGCTCGCGCGTCGTTTCGCATCGTCGGCACCGAGCGAAACGATGAGGTCGGAAACGTCCCGTGCCGAATGCACGGGCGCACGCTCACGCTCCTGCCGTACCCGCACTTCGCGCTCGTCGGAGTCGAACCGTGCCATGAGTGTCCTCTAGTTTACCTATCGAAGTTCAAACATAGTATAAGCGTTGGGTGCGCCTCGGATTCTATCGGAAGGAGTAGTGGGGACGGAAGTTGGAACCAAGACCCGTTCCGGCGCGCGTGCCGCGCGATTCGAGGGAATCCTTATGCGCCCTGGAGTAGATGGTAACACGACACATGAAGAAACTCATCAACGAACCGTCGGCGGTCGTGGACGAGATGCTGGACGGGATGGTCGCGGCACATCCCGACGAAGTGCGGCGGCTCGAGGACTCGAACGTGCTCGTTCGACGCGACGCGCCGGTCGAGGGGAAAGTCGCGGTCGTGAGCGGCGGCGGGAGCGGCCACGAACCGACGCACGCGGGGTATCTCGGGCCGGGGATGTTGGACGGCGCGGCGGCGGGCGAGGTGTTCACCTCGCCGACCGCCGACGAGGTGAGCGAGATGGTACAGGCCTGTGACGGCGGCGAGGGCGTCCTCATGGTCATCAAGAACTACGAGGGCGACGTGATGAACTTCGAGACGGCGGGGGAGCTAGCCGAGATGGAATCCGACGTTGACGTCGCCAAAGTCGTCGTCAACGACGACGTGGCGGTCGAGGATTCGCTGTACACCTCCGGACGGCGCGGCGTCTGTGGTACCATTTTCGTCCACAAGGTCGCGGGCGCGATGGCCGACGAGGGCGGCGATTTGGACGACGTACAACGCGTCGCCCAGAAGGTCATCGACAACGTGGCGACGATGGGCACCGCGCTGACCTCCTGTATCACGCCGGAAAAGGGCGAACCGACGTTCGACCTCGGCGAGGACGAAATCGAACTCGGCATCGGGATTCACGGCGAACCGGGCGTCGAACGCGTCGAGATGATGTCCGCGGACGAGATAACGGAGCGACTGACCGAAAACGTCCTCGACGACCTCGACCCCGACGAGGGTGCCGAAGTCGCTACCATCGTCAACGGGATGGGCGGGACGCCGCTGTCGGAACTGTACATCGTGAACCGAAAGCTCCAGTCGATGTTGGACGACCGGGGACTGGAGACGTGGGACGCGTGGGTCGGCGACTACATGACCTCGCTCGACATGCAGGGCTGTTCCGTGACGGTGCTGGTGCTGGACGACGAGTTGAAGGAGTTGCTGGCGCATCCGGTGGAGACGCCCGCGCTGACGGTGACGTAGAACGGGTCGTTTTCGTCGGGAGGGTCGCAAACCGCCCTCACTCATCCGTCCCCGAGCGAAGCTTTACCCCATCTCGCCGCGTGCTACCAGCAAGCAATGGCTGACACAGCAACGGAGCGGGAGGCGGTGCGTTCCGCAATCGAGCGCGTCGCGGCGCGGATGGAAGAAGAAAAGGAGTACTTGACCGACCTCGACTCGGCCATCGGTGACGCCGACCACGGCGCGAACATGGACCGCGGGTTTCAGGCCGTCCTCGAAAAGACGGACGGGATGGACGACGCCGACGCCGCCGAACTCGTGAAAACGGTCGGCGTGACGCTCATCTCGGAGGTCGGCGGGGCCGCCGGACCGCTATACGGCGGGTCGTTCATGAGCGCCAGCGCGGAGTTAGGAGACGGCATCACGGCCGAATCGACGGTGGCCTTCGCCGAGGCGTTCCTGGATAAAGTGCAGGACAGGGGCGACGCGCCGGTCGGCGCGAAGACGATGGTTGACGCGCTGACGCCCGCCGTCCACACCTACAAGAAGTCCATCGAGGAAGACGACCTCGAACCCGTCGAGGCGCTGACGAAGGCCGTCGATGCGTGCCAACGCGGCGTGAACTTCACGACGCCCATCCGGGCGAAGAAGGGCCGAGCGTCGTACTTGGGGTGGCGGTCGGTCGGCCATCAGGACCCCGGCGCGACGAGCACCCTGTGCATCGTCGAGGAACTGCAGGAGACGGCGGTCGAGTACCTCGGCGACGGGAGTCTCGAAGCGGATGCGACGTCGCCGACGGTGCCGGACGAGGAACCGACGCCCGGCGACGGCGGACCGGAGGGGGTCTGAATGGTCGGCCTCGTCGTCGTCTCCCACAGCGAACGCGCCGCGGAAGGAATTCGAGAGGTCGCGGCCGAGATGGCGGGCGACGTATCCATCGAGGCGGTCGGGGGCGACCCGGACGGCGGCCTCGGAACGAGCACGCCGGTGATTCAGGAGGCGTTGGACGCGCTCGCCGACGAGAAGGGCGTCGTCGTCCTCGTCGATTTGGGAAGCGCGGTGATGAACACGGAACTCGCCATCGAGATGGCCGACGTGGAGGCCGAAATCGCCGACGCACCGATTCTCGAAGGCGCGGTCAACGCGGCGGTCGCGGCCACGAGTCCGAAGGCGACCGTCGAATCCGTACTCGAAGCGGCGGAAGAAGCGGCGGAGATTTCGAAGCTGTAAGTCGCCGACGGGGACGCCCTCGACCGTGTTTCGGTCGATTACGGCTCGGCGGCGTACCGGGCCTGCACCCGTTCGATGGCGTCCCGGCCGAAACTCGTGACGACCGAGAGCAGTCCGACCCCGACGGCCGCCCAGCCGAGGTAGCCGATAAGGTCGAAGGCGAGTCCGGAGTCCCAGCCGTATTCGAGGGAGACGTACGTCCGAACGGTCAGCGTGGAGAGCGCGAGGAGGACGACGATGAGGGTGAGCAACTGCCGAACCCTCCGTCGATGTTTGCGGGGCTGCATACGCCTTCGTGATTCGGGACGAACAATAAAGGTTGAGAAATCGACCAGTTTCGAGAGCGGCGCAGTCAGGCGATACGCATCTATTTACGCCGAACTCTCAGCCGAGAGCAGCCGACGGACTTCCGCCCGCGTTTCGGCGTCGAGGATTCGTTCGGCGTGCTCGCGCGCGTCGTCGGCATCGACCTCGCGGACGTTCGCCTTCACGTCGGGAACCGTGATGGCGCTCATGCTCAACTCGTCCAGTCCCAAGCCGACGAGCAGTTCCGTCAGGTCGGGGTCGCCGGCCATCTCGCCGCACATGCCGACCCACGCGTCTCCGTCGTGGCCCGCCGTCACCGTCCGGCGAATAGCGCGGAGGACGGCGGGGTACAGCGGGTCGTGGAGATCCGCGGTCCGGTCGTTCTCACGCGATGCGGCCATCACGTACTGCGTGAGGTCGTTCGTGCCGATGCTGAGGAACGACACCCGTTTTGCGAGGGCTTCGGCCGCGAACACGGACCCCGGCGTCTCTATCATCACGCCGAGTTCGGGAATCGCGTAGTCGATGCCCTCGGCGGCCAGTTCCTCGGCGACGGATTCGACGCGGGAAAGCGCGGCGTCCAGTTCCTCGACGGTGGCGACGAGGGGGAACATCACGGCGAGGGAGCCGTCCGCGTCCTCGTCGTCACCGGCGGCCCGGAGCAGGGCGCGCAACTGGGTGTCGAACAGGTTCGAATCGGAAGCGAGCGAGCGTCGAATCCCGCGCACGCCGAGGAAGGGGTTCTCCTCGGCGTGCGCGTCGAGGTACGGGATGGGTTTGTCGCCGCCGACGTCGAGCGTTCGGACGACGACCCGCTCGCCGGGAAACGCGGTCAGCGCCGCGGTGTAGGCTTCGTACTGCTCTTGCTCGTCCGGGGGAGCGTCGCGGTCGAGGAACAGGAACTCGGTTCGAAAGAGACCGATGCCGTCGGCTCCCTGCTCCGCGGCCGCGTCGAGTTCCGCGAGCGTCCCGACGTTCGCCGCGACTTCGATTTCGCGTCCGTCCGCCGTCGAGACGTGCTCTGCGACGACGGACGCCTCCGCGTCCGAAATCCGACTCCGGGCGTCGTCGTCGGGGTCGATGACGACCGTTCCGTCCTCGCCGTCAACCAGCAGTTCCCGCCCGTCGCCGACTTGGGCGAGTTCATCGCCGACGCCGACCACGGCGGGAATGCCGAGCGACCGGGCGAAAATCGCGGCGTGCGACGTTCGACCGCCGAAGATGGTTGCGAATCCGGCGAGTACGTCGGGGTCGAGCTGTGCCGTGTCGCTCGGCGTGAGTCGTTCGGCGACGAGAATCGAGCCGTTGGGAAGGTCGCCGAGGTCGGTACGGTCGCCGTCCGTCACGAGTCGAAGCAGTCGGTCGCGCACGTCGCGGAGGTCGTCCGCCCGCTCCGCCATCGACCCCTCCAAGTTCTCGAAGCGGGCGATGGGGTCCTCGAACGCCCGTCGAATCGCGTGCGGCGCGGGGAGGCCGTTCTCGATGGCGGCCTCGATGCCGCCGGTTATCTCCGGGTCGTCCAGAAACGCCCGGTGTGCGTCGAAGATTTCGGCCTCGTCCTCGCCGAGGCGGTCGCGCGTTCGTTCCCGCTCCCGTTCGAGTTCCTCGTGGGCGGCTTCCTGGGCCGATTCGAACACCGCGAGTTCCTCCTCGGGGTCGACGGTCGTCGGGTCGGGCGGGTCGCCCAAGTCGGTCGTCCCGCGATACCAGACGACCCGGCCGACGCCGGCGCGCGGCGTCACCCCTGTTCCCGAAAGTTCGGTCGTCACGATTCTTCGTCCTCCGGGGTCGTGAGAACGTCCGCCAGCGCGTCGAGGGCCTCCTCGGCGTCGTCGCCCTCCGCGACGAGGTGAACGTCGTCGTCCTTCCGCGCGTTGAGCGTCGTAACCGACAACATGCTTCGGGCATCCACCGGGTCGCCGTCCACGAGAGAGACGGTACAGTCGGCGTCGAACTCGTTCGCGGTCGTGACGAACCGCGCGGCTGGTCGGGCGTGCAGTCCGGCCTCCGGGACGATGGTGACGGTACGTTCCATCCGGCTCATTGCCGACAATTGGAGCGGAACCCGCTTCATGCTATCGCCGCCGTCATTTCTGTCATCAACGCCATTTCCGCAACCCCCACTGTGCACGGGTGTAGCCGAGCGCGAACAACACGGTGCCGACCAGCATCAGCGACCCGCCGAGCAGCGGTTCGTGAACCGACGTTCCGGGCGCGGAGATGGCGACGAGCGCCAGCCCGGACGCGAGGACCGCCAGTCCCACGAGACTCACCGGGTCAAGGAACACCAGTCTGAGGTAGGCACCCGTCGAACGCTCCGGGTCGTCCGAAGTCGTCACGGCGGCCGTCTAGCTCCCTCCCGCCGGGCGTTCCTGTTCCTCGTCGTGGACCGCCGGTTCCTCCGGTTCTATATCCTCGGCTTCCAGCCTGATGACGTACCGACGCGTCAGGAAGTCGTAGAGGCCGCCGCCGATGATGCCGCCGACGATGGTCGAGACGGACGGGAGCCACCAGCCGCCGCGCGGTCCGGGGAAGGCGACGCTCCCCCACCCGGCGAGATAGCCCAGAATCCGCGGACCGAGGTCGCGGGCGGGGTTCAACGCCGCCATGCTGATGGGCGCTTCGTACTGGACGAGCGCTGCGACGGTCAGCCCGATGAGGAACGCCGCGATGCCGGGCGACGCCCGCGTTCCCATCGGATTGTCGTCGTCCACCAGCGCGAAGATGACGCCGACGAGGATGGCCGTGATGACCACCTCGCTGAAGAACGCTTGCGGGAACGAGACGAGGAAGGCGGCTTCCTTCAGCGTGTTGAAGTCGCCAACCTTCACGCCCGCGAACGCCGGATTCGGGAAGAACGTCCAGAGGGTCATCCCCGTTATCGAACTGCCGGGCTGGCCGCGGACGACGTTGTTCGCCTGACTGAACTGCTGGTAGTAGCCCGACCACGTGACGAGCAGGGTTCCGGCCGCCAGAAACGCCCCCACGATTTGGGAGACGATGTAGCCCGGAACGTGCTTCCACGGGAAGTCGCGCCAAACGGCGTTCGCAATCGTCACCGCGGGGTTGATGTGACCCTCCGAGACGCCGCCGACCCAGTAGACGGCGAACATCACGGCGAATCCCCACAGGACGGCCACGCCGAACAGGTCGAATCCGCCCGTCAACACCGAGACGACGACCGCACCGTCGCCGAGGAGGATGAGGATGAACGTGCCGACGAGTTCGTTGACGTACTTCGCACCCCAATATTCCTCCATCTCTCCGCCGTCGGTGGCGACTTCTCCGCCGTCGGTGGGGATTTCACTATCGCCGGAAACGGCCTCGACGTCCTCGGTTTCCGCGTCGCTCGTCATCTCAGGCACCCCCCTCGCGCGCCCAACCGAGGGAGCGCTCGACGGCATCCTCCCAGCGGTCGTACATCTCGTCGGCCTCGGCTTCCGACATCTTCGGCTCGAACTCGCGGTCCACCTGCCAGTTCGTTCGGAGATCGTCCGTCGAGTCCCAGTAGCCGACGGCGAGTCCGGCGGCGTAGGCAGACCCGAGCGCCGTCGTCTCGTCCACCACGGGGCGAACGATGTCCGCCCCTAGAATATCGGCCTGCAACTGACAGAGGAAGTTGTTCTTCACCGCGCCGCCGTCGACTTTCAACGACTCGATGTCGATGCCGCTGTCGGCCTCCATCGCCTCGGCCACGTCGCGGGTCTGGTAGGCGATGGCTTCGAGCGTCGCCCGAACGACGTGTTCCTTTCGCGTTCCGCGGGTCATCCCGACGAGGGTGCCGCGGGCGCGCTGGTTCCAGTGGGGCGCACCGAGGCCCGTGAACGCCGGAACCATGTACACGCCGTCCGTCGAATCGACGCTTCGAGCCATCGACTCTGTGGCCGCCGCGTCGTCGATGAAGCCGACGTCCGGGAGCCACTCGATGGCCGCGCCGGTGACGAAGATGGAGCCTTCGAGCGCGTACTGCACCGGTTCGCCCGAGCGCTGGAACCCGACCGTCGTGAGGAGGCCGTGTTCGCTCTCGACGGCCTCGTCGCCGGTGTTGAGCAGGAAGAAACTGCCCGTTCCGTAGGTGTTCTTCGCATCTCCGGCGTCGAAACAGGTCTGGCCGAACAGCGCCGCCTGCTGGTCGCCGAACGCGCCCGCGACCGGGATTTCCGCGCCGAGGAACCCGTCGGGGTCTGTCGAGCCGTAGGTCTCGTCGTCGCTCGACGGGCGGACTTCGGGCAACATCTCGCGCGGGACGCCGAACTCCTCACAGAGTTCGTCGTCCCAATCCATCTCGTGGATGTCGAACAGCATCGTTCGGGACGCGTTCGTCACGTCCGTGATGTGTTCGCCCGTCAGGTTGTATATCAACCACGAGTCGATGGTTCCGAACAGGATTTCGCCCTCCTCGGCGCGCTCCCGGATGTCCGCCGGGCGGGCGCGTTGGAGTTTTATCGGGTCGGTGTTGTCGAGCAGCCATTCGGCTTTCGTCGCCGAGAAGTACGCGTCCGGTTCCAACCCCGTCTTCGCCCGGATATCCTCGACCTTGCCCTCCGACTCCAACTGCTCAACCCGGTCGGTCGTGCGGCGGTCCTGCCACACGATGGCGTCGTGTATCGGACTGCCGCTATCGGCGTCCCACAGCAGGGTCGTCTCGCGCTGGTTCGTGATGCCGATGGCCTCCAACTGGTCGGCAGCGACGTCGGCCTCGTCCAGTGCGGTCGTGACGACGTGTTGCGTGTTCTCCCAGATTTCGAGCGGGTCGTGTTCGACCCATCCCGGTTCCGGGTATTTCTGTTCGTGCTTCTCGTAGGCGCTTTCGACGACGCGACCGTCGTGGTCGAACAGCATGAACCGCGTTCCGGTCGTCCCTTGGTCGATAGCGCCGACATACGTATCTGACATTGGATCCCCCATTCGGTGTGCCGGTCCGTTCCCCCACTCGGACACACCTCGGGAAAGAGACGGGACGAAGAATAATGATGTTTTCCCACGCTGTCACTGACGACCGGCCGGGAAGATACCCTTAGCTCGCGTCGGCGATGCGGTCGTACTGTCCCGCCGAGAGTTCGATGTCGGCCGCGCCGACGTTCTCCTCCAGTTGCTCGACCGTTCGCGCGCCGACGATGGGCGTACACGAGAAGTCGCGCTGTTGGATGAGCCAGCGGAGCGCGACCTGTGCCGGGGTCGCGTCGAGTTCGTCCGCGATGGCCCGAATCTCGTCCAGTACCTCCCAGCCCTCCTCGGACATGTAGTAGTCCTCGAAGTAGTCCACGAGGTCCGCGCGCGACCCGACCGGCGTGTCGCCGTCGCGTTCGTACTTGCCGGTCAGGAACCCGCCAGCGAGCGGCGAGTACGGGCAGACCGCGAGGTCCTGGTCCGCGCAGACGTCGAGGTAGTCCTGCACTTCGTCGCCCGCCGCCGCGTGGTACATCGGCTGTGTCACGTCGAAGCGTTCGAGGCCGTTCACGTCGCTCTGCCAGAGCGCCTTGGTCAACTGCCACGCGGCCATCGAACTCGCGCCGAGGTAGTTCACCTTCCCCTCCTCGACGAGTTCGGTCAACGTGGAGAGCGTCTCCTCGATGGGCGTCTCCTCGTCCCAGCGGTGGATGTAGTAGACGTCGAGGTAGTCCGTCCCGAGGCGGTCGAGCGTGCCCTCGATTTGCGCTCGGATGTGCTTGCGCGAGAGACCGGAGTCGTTCGGGCCGGGTTCGCCCCACCCGTCGAACGGGAAGTACACCTTCGAGGCGATGACGAAATCCTCGCGGTCGTGGTCCGCGAGCCAGTCGCCGATCCACTCCTCGCTGGTGCCGTTCGGGCTTCCGTAGACGTTCGCCGTGTCGATGAAGTTGATGCCGTTCTCCCACGCCGTATCGAGCAGGTCGTGGGCCGTCTCGCGGTCCGTTTCGACCGTCCCGTCCGACTCCATGGCGAATCGCCACGTTCCGAAACACAGTTCTGAAACTTTCGTGCCGGTGGAGCCGAGAGTTCTGTACTCCATGTTCGAACGCACCGTTCCCGTACAAGTAAAGCTCCGGAAAGAGGAAGTTCGTCGGTCGGCCTTCGGGCCGACCGCTCACGTCACCCGCACGACGTCGCAAAGAACGCGTGTCGTCACGCGGCCCCCACGCCGTCACGCGTTCCTCGATGCGACCGTGACCCGAATCACGTCGGCGACCGCCGGATACCGAAATCCGTCGTCGACCCTCGATATCGGCTGTACCGGTGCGTTCTCGTCGGGTCCCGTGTTCGGCGCGGACTGTCGCGGGGCTTGGTTCGGCCCGGTTCCGGGCTGTTCGTTCCGTTCGGTGCCCGCGTCCCAGAGGAGCACCTGCGACGTCACGTTGCCGCTGATGGGGTTGCCGCTCCGGAAGAGCGGGATGCCGATGCCGCCCGGCGCGAAAAAGAGGTCGTTCGACGGGACGAACATCGTGGCGAACGACAGGCGCTCGCCCGGTTGGGCGTCGAAGTCGAACCGATACGTCTGCCCCGGTTCGAGCGGCCCCGGTTGGTCACTCCCCTCCGGTCGGTCGAAAACGTCGCTTTGGACCCCCTGTTGGTCGTCGAGGGACCGCTCCAGTCGGGTCGGGTCGCCGTCCTCGGCGAGCTGTTCGAGTCCCCGTGCGCCGCCCTGCTTCCCGGCGGTGAAGATGGGGTCGCCACCGCGGTAGACGGCGTAGACGCCGGGTGAGAGCGGGACCGGTTGACGTTCCCCGTCGGGCGGTTGGAGCGTGTCGTTGCTGGAGACGTTGCGGATTTCCACCGTGAACTCCGTCTCCCCATTTCCACCGTCTTGCGCGCTCGCCACGCCGATTCCCGCGAACCCGGAGAGAGCGGCGGTTCCGCCGAGCGCGGTCGTTCGGAGCAGGTCGCGGCGTGTGTACCGTCGGCGGTGTTCGCGTCCCGCCGACCGTGAACCGTGGCGTTCGAATGGTCGTGTCATGGACTCCCCATTGAGAAGCACGGGAGACGAAATAAGCCCGGAGCATCCTTCACGCCGATAATTCCTCGCTACGACGCACAAGGTCGTATCGCTACGACGCACAAGGACGTATTATCGAAACGCGGGGCGGAACGGGACGGCGATAATCGTTGTTACTCCGCCCGTGTCGGGGAACAACGACCCGATTCAGCCCTCGTACTTCCGTCGGAGGACGACCGTTCCGGTCGCGTCCCGCACGACGACCGTATCCCCGCCGTTGTTCCAGACCGCGGCGTCGGCGTTCCAGTGGAGTTCCGACGCCGAGTCCGACCCGCTCCCCGTGTAGAGCGTGAGCGTCTCCCCGCCTGCGAGCGTCACGCCCGACGGCACGCGGTACGTGTGCCCGCCGTCGTCCGAAACCGTCCACCCGGAGAGGTCGAGCGTTTCGTCGGCCGCGTTCTTCAGGACGACGTACTCGTCGTTCAGGTTCTCGTGGTCGTTTCCGTCCGCGTCCGCGTGGATTCGAGCGACGGAAAGGCCGCTCGTGCCGCCGTCGGTCGCCACTCGGGTCGTCGATTCGTCCGTCGTCACCGTTCCGTCCGTGTTCCCTTTCCCGTCCGCACTCCTCCCTCCGTTCGTGCACTCCCAGAGACCGACGTCGTGCTGCTGTGCGTTCGCCTCGGCGGCGTAAAACCGGTCGCGCTTGGTGAACTCGCTGTCGTACACCCGCGCGTAGCCCTGTTTGACCAGTTGGTAATTAAACCGCGTCCCGTCCGACTCGCGGATGTAAATCAGCAATCGACCGTAGTACCCCCGCGGTCCCTCGTTCGCGTCCAGCGTGATGGTCACTCGTTCGTCCACGAGTTCCGCTCTGGCGAACTCGCTCGCCTTGTGCCCCCAGTCGCGGAGACAGCGCTCTCCGCTCGCGTCGTCCGGTACCCCTTCGAACTCCGACGGGTCGTTCTCGGTGTGCACCTCGGGCGTATCGACGCCGAGGAGTCGCCCCGTATCCGTCGTTCCGTTCGCGTAGCGGAACTCCACGGTGTCGCCGTCCACGATGCGGGTGATGGTGACCGTCCACTGGCTGGTCTGGCTCCGGGACCCCGTATTCGAGGTCGGTTCGACCGACTGCGGCGTCGTAGTCTCTTGTACCGACGTGCACCCGGCGACCAGCGCGCTCGTCACGACGACGAGGAGGATGGCGACGGAAACCGACCGGGAGGGAACCCTGAAAGACACGCCACAACCGAGACGTTTGTAGGGGTTAAAGCTAGGCGACTTCGACGCGACGTCAGCCGCTGGCGGGCAGATACGGGAGCGGGCTGACCGGGCAGAACATCGGCGCTTCGGTGAGGAGGTGGCGGAGAACGCGAACGTGGCCAGCCCCGACGAGCAACAGGATTCTGTCGTCTTCGGAATCCATCGCCCGCCAAAGGTGGTGAACCATGCGAATGTTCCGCTCGTACCAGTAGGCGAGCGCGACCGGACTCCCGAACGGTCCGTCCGCCGCACGAATTCCCGCATCGAACATGGAGTCGTGGTTAAACCGGCGTTCCTCCTTCCGGTTGATCCAGTCGAGGTACTCGGGAATCGTCGAGGAGGAAAGTCGGTCGTCGCTCTCACGCTGTACCGCGTCGCGCTCGGGCAGTTCTATTTCCGTCTTCCGACCCGAATCGATGTCGCGGTCTTCGAACGGGTCGGAATCGGGTTCGTCGGGATATTCGTCTATCGCGGCGACCCCGTCGTGGTCGAGGTGGTCGGCGAGTCGGAAGCCGACCTGGACGATTTCGCTCCGACATTCGGTCGTCAGTTCGTTCCGTTCCGAGTGGGACGCGGGAAACGTCTCTTCACGGTCGTAGGTGCGGTCGCCCGACCGATACTCCCGATAGCGGTCGTTTATCGACTCGTTTCGGTCGTAGGGGCGCTCGACGGCAACCGCGTCCGGTTCCCACTCCGAAACTCGAGTCACCAAGTCGCGCAACTCGGCTTGTCGGCGGTCGGCAAGCACGTCGTCGGCATCGACGTTCACCTCGTCCAGTCCGGGGTTATCCATGTGATAGGTGCCGAGCACCATCACCTGCACTTGTTCGGGCGTCGGTTCCGGCCATCCCTTCGGGATTCGTTTCTCGTTCGTGTTCGCCATGGACGGAACGACCGATGCGCCGGGAATAAATGTTCGTAGAATGAGATTTCTGTGCACGAGATTACAGAAGCGCGGTTCTACTCCCGGATTGTCATTTCCTGTGTTGTCGTTTATTCCGCGTCGTATCGGTCCACGACGTCCAACCCTCGGTCGAAAACGAACGTACGCGTTTCCCCGTCGAGGGTCATGGGAACCGCGATACGAAGCGGGTCGGTGGACTCGACGGTCGCGTTGTCCGCCTCCAACCACGGAAGCTCCCACCTCGGCGTTTCGCGGAGGTCGATGCCGTGTTCGTAGTGGAACGCGGCGACCAGCGGGTGCGAGAGAACGGCCAACTGAACCGACCTGTTGTACACGTGACCGCAGCGAGTGCATTCGCAGAACTCCATTCCGACCAATCCGCTGCCTTCGAGCCAATCGGGAGCGTCATCGTCGTCGGAGAGATACAGCGTCGAATCCAGCCGCCCGTGGCAGTTCGTACACATACCGACTTCGGCGGCCTCGTCCACGGTTCGGAGCCACCGAGCGACGACGTTCGGTGCCGCCGCCGCGTCCATTCCGTCCATGAGTCCCGCGGGAATTTCGGGGTTAGTGAACATCCACTCACAGTCCGAGCAGTCGATGGTGATTCCGTGGTCCCGGAAGATCGCTTCCAATCGACCCCCGCAGTGGAGGCAGTTCCCATCGACCGGAACGGAATCGGCGCTGAATTCCGCGGTGTACCCGCCGGAGAGGATGGCCCCGACGACCCGTTCCCCCGGCGGTGAGACGTCGTAGCCCGCCTCGGTCTTCCGCACGAACTGTCCCGTGAGCTTCCCGAGGTGGTAGTTGAACCCGCCGGGGTCGTCCGCACCGACGCGGGTTCGAAGTTCGGAGAAGGACAACGACTCGTCGGCCCCGTTCAACGCCCGCAGGATTGCGAACCGGGTCTCGTCGCCGAGCAGCCCAAATGCCTCGTCGGGAGTGAGTCGCGTAACGGTTGGGTCGTCGTCACGTTCCATGCACCATCGTTGTGAGAACGGGAACAAAGGTCGTGTGGTCTCGCCGAAAAGGTACTCGAACGAACACAAAGGACGTTTTATGTTCCGGCGACGATACGAACCGATATGAGCGACACTCCGAGCGAGCGTTTCCGCGAGAACGCGACGGAAATTACGTCGATTCTCGTCACGGGGTTCTGGCTCCTCGCCCTCTTCACCGACCAGAGTTGGTGGCTTCCGGCGATGTTGGTCGGCTACGTCGTCGTCATTCCCATCGTCGAGATGCTGTTCGGCGACGAGGAGGAAGAGGAAGAAGAATCGTGGGAGGACGGTCGGGAGACGAAGGCCGAACCGACGGAACGCCACGGCGCGGGAGAGAACAACCGCGACGCTCTCGAAACGCTGAAAGACAGGTACGCGCGCGGCGAACTCACGGACGAGCAGTTCGAGCGAAAACTGGAACGACTCGTGGAAAACGAGACGGTCGAGGACGTGGAGGACCGTCTCGGACGGGGCGAACGGAACCTGGAGCGGAACTGAACGCGAAACGAGCGGGACGCTCACGATTTTCGACGTGCGAAGGTTTATACGCGAAACCGGGACCAAACGTCCGCATGGAGGTATCGATCGAACGACCGAAGGGGTGAGTTACTCCGCGTCCGCCCACGAATCCAGCGTCTCCTGAATCAGCGCCTCGCCGACGGCGCGCCCCAGAACGTCGTACCCGGCGCGTTCCGCCCGGTCGTCCGAGGAGGCGATGAGACGCGAGACGATGAACTCCGGCGTGGACTTGCCGACCGTCTGGAACCGCGGCTGATAATCGACGAGCAGGTCCAACTCGTCGTTCAGCCCTTCGGCGAAGATACCGTCCTTGCGCGCCTGTCCGGGGAGCGGGTTCAGGTCGTCCGCGAGGTGGGTGACGAAGACGCCGAGCGCGCCCCTATCGACGGTCAGACTCACCAACCCGTGGAGGAGATTCGCCGCGCTTCCGGGTTCCGTGATGGCCTCGAACTCGTCCACCAGCATGAGGGTGCGTCCGTCGTTCGTGAGCGGCGGAACGATGCTCCGGAGCGTGGATTCGAGCACGCCAGCGTTGAAACTCGCGTGGCGGCGGTGAAAGACGATGGCGTCCGAAATCGACACCTGCGCGCGCGAAGCGGGAACGGGGAGTCCCATCTGTGCTAGCAGGCCGACCTGACACAGGGTTTCGAGCAGGGTCGTCTTCCCCCCGCTGTTCGCGCCGGTCAGCACCGTCACCCGGTCGCCTTTCGGCGGTCCCGCGATTCGATGGTCACCGATGCCGTAGGTGATGGGTTGGACATCTCCGTTCCCGGTGGCGAGAAAGAGGTTTCGCGCGTCGTCGACCGCGAAGCCGGAATCGACGAACTCGGGACGCGTGAGGTCGAACGCGTCGGCAAATCGGGCGAGCGACAGCGAAACCGCGAGGTCGCTCACGGCGGAGACGGCGGCGTCGATGGCGTCGCGGGCGGTTTCGATGTCGGTTTCGAGGTCTTCGACCACTCTCGCTTCGCGTTCCTCGGCAGCGCTCTCGGTCTCCGCGACGAGTTCGCGGAGCGACCCGCCGACGAAATCCGTCGCGTCGGTGGCCTCGCCGACCGTCGCGTCGCGGATTCGCTGCGGTTCGATGTCCGTTTCGCGGGCGACGTACTCGACGTAGCTCTCGCGGAACTCGTCGGGCGTCCGTACGTCGCCGGACTGGACGGATTCGATCACGTCCAGCGCACCGCTTTCGAGGCGTTCGGCCGCGCGCAACGCCGACCGAAGTCGGTCGAGTTCCTCGTCCGCTCCCTCGGCAACCGAGCCGTCGTCGAGTTTCCCGAGCGCGCCGACCGCGACGGCGAGGTCGTCGGCGTCGATGTCGGCGACTGTGGCGAACGCGCCGTCGGTCACGCCGGTTCGTTGGAGGGAAATGGCGGTCTCGACCGCGGTTCGTTCGCTGCCGTCGTACGCGTCGAAGGCGTCGAGAACGGTCTCGCGCGTGTCCTCATCCAGTGCGTCCCACGATTCGACGGCGGCCATGACCGAGTCGAGCCGGTCGGTCGCCTCCTCGCGGGAGCGAACCGGAGTCAGCACTCGAATTCGGTCGCCAGCGTCGGGCGTGACGGCGTAGTCGCTCGCGATATCGAGCAGGGATTTGTACACCGAGCGGGCGTCGCGGGTGGCGAGCACGGCCATCCCGTCGCCGCCGTTGGCCTGTCGAAGGATTCGCGTCGCTCGGCCGCGGGACAGCCCCGCGTTCGTCAGCGCGCGAACGTCGCTCGATTCGATGGCCCGAATCGCACGTTCGACTCCCAGTTCGGCTTCGAGTAGTTCGCTCGTCTTCGGCCCGACGCCCCAGTAATCCTCCAGCCTCATACCTGTCGGCTGACACGGACGGCTATTAATCGTTCGCGTTCCACCGAAACATAGAGAAGGCCGCGGTGACTTTATGTTATCATGCCCCTCCATGAAGGATATCCGGAGACGCCACAGATCCTCCACATTGGCGTCGATGGCAACGGTGAGCGCCAGGGGATTGCAGAGGAGAGGACGAGTGCCGAAGATGCGCTCGCCCGGCTCGAAACGGCGGACTGCATCGTCTGTGAACACGGACCACCCGAATGCGACGCGCTCGCCGTGCTGGCGGCGGTACGCGAACGCGACGCGAGCCTTCCGTTTTTCATCGTGACCGACGACGAACGGACGGTCGAAGCAGCGTTTTCGATGGATGTGACCGACTGTGTTGGTCCCGACAGTCGGACCATCCTCTCACAGAAGATAGAACGTGCCGTCACATGCTATCGGAACGAACGGATGCTATCACGGGCGGAGGCGGTTCTCGAAGGACTCGCGGATGCCGTCGTGACGATAGACGAATCGGGCGAAATTCGCTACGTCAACGAGGGATTCGAGCGGGTGCTCGGCTACGACCCGGACGAAATGATCGGAACGTCGTTGACGCGGGTCATCCCGGACCGACTGGCGCCGGTGCACGAGGAATCGCTGCAGCGGTACGTGGAAACGGGTGAACGACGACTCGATTGGGAGTCCGTGGAGACGATAGCGCGGCACCGAGACGGCCACGAGATTCCGGTAACGCTGTCGTTTCGGAGTGAAGCCTGCAACGGTGACGAGTTGATAACCGGAACCATCCGCGACATTTCGGAGCGGCGGACGGTGGAGACGGAACTGGAAGCGTCGCGCGAACGCTATCGAAAGCTGGTCGCCGCGAGTCCGGAAGCCATCCTCGTCGCCGACACCGAAACGGGGGAAATCGTGGACGCGAACGCGGCGGCGGAGGAGCTCCTCGACCGACCTCGAAACGAGATTTGCGGGATGTATCAGTGGGAGGTACACCCCACGGAGCACCACGAACGGTATCGGAAAATCTTCGACAAGCACGCGAACGGGGGAGGGATATCCAGAAGCTCGGAGCACCTCTCGGTCGTTCGTTCGGACGGCGAGCAAATTCCCGTCGAAATCAGCGCGAATCGCACCCAACTCGGTGGCCGGGAAGTCATCCACGGCATCTTCAAGGACGTTTCGGAACGGAAGGCGCGCGAGCGGACGCTCGAATCCTTGCGGTCGGCGACGCGGGAACTCATGACGGCCGAGACGAAGACCGATATCTGTGAAATAGCGGTCGAAGCCGCGGGAGAAGAGTTGGGACTGTCGCTGTCGGGAATCTATCTCGTGAACGACGAGCGGGACGTCCTCCGGCCGGTCGCCGTGACGGAGGCGACCGAGGAGATACCGGACGAGATTCCGCGCTCCGAGGACGGGAACGGACCCGCGTGGAGAGCGTTCGAGTCGGGTGAAGTTGCAGTATTCGAGGACAGAACAGAGGTGTACGGAGCGGACGGCCGGGAGTTGACGGGCGAACAGGAGATGGTGATACCCTTGGCCGAGCACGGCGTCTTCCTGCTGGGGTCGCGTTCGATGGCGAAGTTGGACGAGTACGTCCGGGATTTCGCGGAGATATTGGCGACGAACGTCCGGTCGGCGCTCGACCGGGCGGAGCGCGAGGAGACGCTCTCGGCGCAACGCGCCGAGCTGGTGGAACTGAACCGAATCAACGAGGTCATCCGTGACGTGGACCGCGCGTTGGTGCAAGCGACGAGCCGGGAGGAGATAGAGGAGACGGTCGTAAATCGGTTGGCGTCGGCGGGGCTATACGAATTCGCGTGGGTCGGCGAGTGCGAGGTGAGCGTCGAAGCCATCCGTGCGGTAGCGAACGCGGGCAACGCCGCGTATCTAGAATCGCTCGAACCATCGGATGACAGACAAGAATGTCCGGTCGCAAAAGCGCAGACATCGGGGCAAGCGGAGGTTGTCGAGGACGTGATGACCGACCCGGCGTTCGAATCGTGGCAGGACGAATCGCCCGTCGGGAACACACAGTCGATGGCCGCCATTCCGATTCGATACGACGAAACCTGTTACGGAGTTCTCACGGTTCACGCGGACAGGAGTAGGGCGTTCGACGACCGGGAGCGGGAAGTGCTCGTCGAACTCGGGGAAACGATGGGGATGGCGATTGCCGCCATAGAGAGCAGGAAGGCGCTGGTGTCCGACTGCGTGGTCGAAGTGGAGATGGAGATAGAGAGCGCCGAGCATTACTTCATCCGCGTTCCACAGGAGCTCGACTGTACGTTCACGCTCTTGGGGACGACGATGGCACCGACGGGAGAGATTCACTGTTTCATCACCGCGTCCGGCGTGTCGTCGGGCGCCGTCCTCGAACGAACCGCGCAAGCGGAAGGGATATCGAACACGCGACTCATCCGCGAACGCAACGACGAGTGCGTCTTCGAGGTGACCTACGAGGGACCGTCGTTCGTCAAGGCGCTCGTTGACCGGGGGGCGGCGGTCGGATACGTCGAAGCCGACGAAAACCGCACCCGTGGAACGGTCGAACTCCCGATGGACGCGAGCGTCAGAGGGGTGGTCGAGGCGGTGAAGAACATCGCGCCGGGCGCTCGCGTCGTCGCCCAACGCGAACGGGAGAAACCCGAGAAGACGGCGACGGAGTTCCGCATGCAGCTCTCGGAGTCGCTGACCGACCGGCAGCGGACGGCGCTGGAAACCGCCTATCTCGCCGGGTTCTTCGAGTGGCCGCGGGACAGCACGGGCGAGGAGGTCGCCGAGTTGCTCGACGTGTCGGCACCGACGTTCCACCAGCACCTCCGACACGCACAGGCGAAACTGCTGAAGACCTTTTTCGACCAGTGAGCGACCCGCTTCGGCCGGTGGGGTTTTCATCCCCTGGTCGGTTGGTCCGGGCATGCGTCTCATTCAGGTGCTCGTTCCGGACGACTGCCGGAGCGAGGTTCTTGCCGTGCTCGACGACGAGCACATCGATTACGTGCTCACCCGTGAGGACAGCGACGGGAACGAGGCGGCGGTCGTTCAGTTTCCGGTTCCGACGCAAGCAGTGGACGCCGTTCTCACGGCCCTTCGAGACGCGGGGTTGGACGAGGACGGCTACACCGTCGTCGGGAGTCTGGAGACGGCCCGGACGCCGAACATCGCGGAGTTGGAAGATAGGTTCGTCAAGGGAGGCGACGAGGACGACAGCATCGCCACGGAGGAAATCCGGACGAAGGCGCTCGGGATGAACCCGAGTCCGGTGACGTACTACGCCATGACCGTGCTGTCCGCTATCGTCGCAACCGCCGGGTTGTTGCTCGATTCGCCCGCACTCGTCGTGGGGTCGATGGTCATCGCCCCGCAAGTGGGGTCGGCGATGACGACGAGCGTCGGACTCGTGTTGAACGACCGCGACATGATACGCGACGGGTTGTGGTCGCAAGTGCTCGGACTCGCGGTCGCCGTCGTCAGCGCGACGATTTTCGGCTGGGCGCTCAAATCGGCCCAGTTCATTCCGCCCGCGCTCAACGTGGCGACGGTGAACCAGATAAGTCAACGCACTTCACCCGGGTTTCTCTCGCTCGCGGTCGGCCTCTGTGCCGGTGCGGCGGGGGCGTTGGGACTCGCAACCGCCCTGCCGGTGTCGCTCGTCGGCGTCATGATCGCGGCGGCGCTCATCCCCGCGGCCGCCGCGGTCGGCGTCGGCTTGGCGTGGGGACCGCCGGTGCTCGCGTTCGGCGCGTTCGTCCTGCTCGTGGTGAACGTCGTCTCCATCAACGCCGCCGGAAGCGGCGTTCTCTGGGGACTCGGCTATCGACCGAAAGACGGGACGACCCTTCGGAAAGCCGCACCGACGGTCGTCGCGGTCGTCGTCCTGCTCGTCTCGTTCGCCGGGGCGGGGGCGCTGATGGCCCAGCAGGTCCACACCGAGAACACGGCGAACAGGGAGGTACAGAAGCTCTTGGAGGGAGAGCAGTACAAATCGCTGGACCTCGTGAAGGTGAACGTCGAGTTCGACGATATGGGACTCGTGGACGACAGACAGCACGTGACGGTGCTCGTGACACGCCCGTCCGGAAAACGGTATCCCGGATTGGCGAAGGAAATTGCGGCGCGGATTTCCGACGAACTCGGCGGCCGGACCGTCGTCGAACTGGAGTTCACGGAGCGCCAGCGGTCGGCGGCGAGAACGTGAACCCGTGGTTGGCCGTGAGTCGGTAGGCGGCGGTCCCCCAGATGTAATCTTCGCCGGGCCACCACGTGCGGGCGTTGTTCATCCCGGCGACGAGGAGGCCGTCTTCCGGGCGTTCGAGGTCGGGATGGTAACTGACGCTCCCGCTATCGCCGTCGGTGAACGAGGATTGGGACCCCCATTTCAGTTGGCCGCGTTTGCAGACGGTGCCGTACGCGCAAGTCATTCCGTCGATGGACTGAATCGCGCCGGACGTGAAGCCCGAGACGACTGCTCTCTTTTTCAGTTTCGACCCGTGTGCTTTGACCCGCGCGAGGCCGGCGCGCGTGAACTGTCCCATGACGACGGACGGCGAACTGCCGTCGATGGCGCTCGCCGGAACCGCACCGTTCACGGGGTCGATGCGGACGAAATCGTCCAACGCGTAACCACGTCGCACCTCGCCGACTTTTCGCCAGCCGTTGCGGCGCTTGACGTAGAACGGTTCGCCGCGATGCTGCTCGCCGTCGTCGCCGTAGAGGTGATTCGACGTGGTGAAAAACGGCGTCTCGCCGTCGTACATCGCCGGGGAGAGCGTCGCGGCCGCATCCTTGCTTCCGCATTCGACGCTCCCCGGAATGTGGTTGCCGTCGAACGATGCGTCGCCGGATTCGATGCGCTGTTCGTTCGCGGTCGATTCGACGCGGTTCACTTCGACGGCGACGTCGCCGACGCGCTCGGGCACGGAACCGGTCGCTTCGTCGTCGGTCACGTCCACCGCGAGGGCGGCGTTTCGGCCGCCGAACTCCCCGGGGACGACGGCGCTACCGACGACGCCGGACCGAGATAGCAGGTCAAGGCGGTCGTGTGCGTCGAACGCGGCGCGGAGGTCGGCGAACCAGTCCGCCGGAACCGTCGTCGTGAGCGGTTCGAAATCGCGGCCGTGGCCGTACACGAGCGGTACTTCGTCCCGTCCGGCCGCGCGAACGTCGTCCGGCGTGAGCAGGGCGGCCATCGAACCCAATCCGGCACCCGCGAGCGTCGTGATGAACCGCCGTCTCCCCACCGTTCCGAGTCGTCTGCCGGACAGAGAACGCAGTGCTGGTCGCTGTCCGATGTCGTCTTGTTCCCCCATCGTATCGTTTCCCCATTCTCGAATCGGAGTACGCCAGGCCCGTACTTGAAACTGAACCGTCAGGTTCCGCGCTCGGATCGAAAATTTATCGGGGGGCGACCGACGGTGTTTTAGGTAGGCCGAAAAAGGGGAAGGTTTACGTATGTTTAGGTTAGCCTAAAGAATGGCGCGGGAGCGAGCGAACCGAGACGATACCCGGTCGGATACGCGAATTTCCGTCGGGTTCGCCGCCGCTCCCGCGGCTCGAAGCGGCGGGTTCGAAGCGCGGACCCGACCGATAGATGGACGAGATACGAACCGAAACGTGAACCGGAACACGAACCGCCCGACGAAGTAGGAAGTCAGTGCGACGCGGGGACGGTAGGCATCAACTGCCCGCGTCGTCCCATATCACCACGACTCGGCAACCGTGTCGAGAATCAAAGTCCTTATCTTGTTTTAGGTTAACCTAAAAATAGAACGGAGACGGCGAACCCGGTAACGCTCGCCGGACAGTGACATCAATGGAAAATCGAGAACGAGGGGACACGGATGATGGAGAACAGTGAAACGACGGTTGAAGAGCGGTTCGACGGGTCGCTGGCGGCGCTCGTCCTCGCTTGTATCACTGTCGTCGTGATTTCGGCGCTCGTGCAGGTCAGCTTCGGAGCGTACTCGACGACGCTCACGCAGGCGTGGAACGCCGTATTCGACCCGAAGGTCATCACGAACCCGGACGTGCTCGGGGCCCTTCTGCTCGGCTCCGAGATACCGAAGAACGTGACGCTCGACAACACCACGACGGTCATCTGGAGCCTCCGCCTGCCGCGCGTGTTCGTCGGCATCTTCGTCGGCGCGAACCTCGCCGTCTCGGGCGCGATATTTCAGGCCGTCACGCGCAACGAACTGGCGAGTCCCTACATCCTCGGCGTCAGCCACGGGGCCGGATTGGCGGTGCTCCTCACCCTCGTCGTCTTCAGCGGCCTGTCGGTCTTCCTTCCCGTCTTCGCCGCTCTCGGCGGTATCGCGGCGTTCATCGTCGTCTACGCCATCGCGTGGAAGGGCGGGACGAGTCCCGTCCGCCTCGTTCTCGCCGGGGTCATCGTCGGCACCATCTGCTCCTCGCTCCAGCGCGGCCTCTTCTTCTTCGCGCAGGACATCGGCGTGGTGCAGACGGCCCTCTCGTGGACCACGGGGTCGCTCACCGGCACCGGGTGGGAGCAGGTTCGAATCATCCTCGTTCCGACGCTGGTGATACTTCCCCTTTCGCTGCTGGCCTCCCGCCAACTGAACGTCCTCCTGCTCGGCGAACGAACCGCCCGCTCGCTGGGGATGTCCGTCGAACGCGTCCGGTTCGCGCTCTCGACGCTGGCGATTCTCGCCGCCAGCGCCGCGATTTCCGTCGCCGGAATCGTCGGCTTCGTCGGCCTCATCGTCCCGCACGTCGTCCGGAACGTCGTCGGGAGCGACTATCGAAAGCTCATCGTCGGGAGCCTGTTCGCCGGACCGGCGCTGGTCGTCGTCGCGGACGTGGGCGCCCGACTCGCGCTCAACCCGATACAGGTACCGGTCGGAATCGTCACCGGACTGCTCGGCGGGCCGTACTTCCTCTATCTCATGCGGAAGCGCCATAAGGTGGGTGAACTCTGATGCCGCGGGACGTAGCCATCGTCGGCGGCGGCGCGTCCGGCCTCTCGGCGGCCGTGTTCGTCGCCCGGTACGGTCTCGATACGGTCGTCCTCGACGGCGGCGTCTCGGCGATTCGTCAGTGCGTGCATCTGGAGAATTTCCTCGGCTTCCCCGGCGGAATTTCTCCCGACACCTTCCTCGAACTGGGCCGCGAGCAGGCGACGTTGGAGGGGTGCACGGTGCGCGACTCGATGGTCCTCGACGTCGAGCGAACCGACGACGGGTTCCGAATCGACGCGCAAGGCGAGGAGGAACCGGTGGAAGCGACCCGGGTTATCGCCGCCTCGCTGTACGACGACAACTATCTGTCCGACTTCGAGGACGAACTGACCGACGTGGACCGGGACGGACGAACGCCGGTCGAAGGGCTGTACATGACTGGCTGTCTGGGTGACGAGTCGGAACATCAAGCCATCGTCAACGCGGGCGACGGGGCGCGAACCGCGCTGTCACTCATCCGCGACGTTCGCCGCGAGGACGAGGAACTGTGGGATGGAATCGCGGACCACTACTACGACTGGACGGTCCAACCCGGCCGCTACAGCGGCCCGAAGTGGGAAGAGAGCATGGACTCGCTCGTGGCGGAGAGCGCACCCGAGGACGCGACCGACGCGGAGTTGGCCGACCTGAAAGAGCGGCTCAAGCGGGAGTACCGGTCGCTCGAACTGGACGAAGAGGAGCGGGCGGCGCGCGCCGAGCGGGGCCGCGAACTGCTTCGAACGCACCTGCTGGAGGAAAAATCACGATGAACGAGCAAACGGACGCTGGAATGAAAGAAAAAGCGAACGACGAACCGAACCCCGAAGCCAGCGAGCTGTTCGGCGAGGAACTCGAAATCGGCTACCCGAACTCGGGAATCATCGTCGAGTGTGACTCCATCGTCCTCCCGGAGGGCGAAATTACCGCGCTCGTCGGACCGAACGGGAGCGGGAAGAGCACGCTGCTCAAGGCGCTCTCGCGGGAACTCGAACCCGAGAGCGGCGCGGTCCAACTCGACGGCGAGGACATCCAGTCGTTGGGAACGAAGGCGTTGGCGCGGAAACTCGGTCTCCTCTCACAGCAGAACGAAGCCCCCAGCGGGTTGACCGTCGAGGAACTCGCGTACCACGGACGCTATCCGCACCGGGGGTTCTTCGAGTCGAAGACGATGAAAGACCACGAAGCGGTCGAAACAGCCCTCGAACGCGCCGGGGTCACCCACCTCCGGGACGAGGCGATGAACAGCCTCAGTGGTGGACAACGACAGTTGGCGTGGATCGCCATGGTGCTGGCACAGGAAACCGACGTCCTCCTGCTCGACGAACCGACGACGTATCTCGATTTGCGCCACCAGTTGCGCGTCCTCGAAGTCGTCCAAACCCTCGCCCGCGACGAGGATTTGACCATCGGCATCGTCCTCCACGACATCTCGCAAGCCGCGCGCTACGCCGACAACCTCGTCGCGCTACGGGACGGCGAACCGTACGACTGGGGACCGCCGGACGAAGTCGTCACTGAAGAACTCCTCGCCGACGTGTTCGGCGTCGAGGCGACGGTCGGACTCGGCCCCGACGGGCCGATAGTGAACCCACAGCAACCGCTCTGAGCGCGGCGCGGGTGCGTTCGAGGAAGAAGCCGAGAGGCGGCCGAGTCAAGTCCGCGTCCGGCGACCGATTAGCGGACATACATTTTTAACTGGGGAAACGTAACGATAGATAACAGGACGGTGAGAAATTATGAACACGGTGAAGTATGCGGACCGACTCGCCGACCATCCTCTCGGCCGGTTAGCGATACTTATCGTCGGAATCGCCATCCTCGTCTCAGCGATGATGTTCTATCCACCGTTCGGGTCCGTAGTCTGGTGGGCATTCCCAACCTTGTTCGTTCTTAAAGGCGTTTGGGAACTGTACTTCCACGGAGCAGACAGTACTCTATCGGTCGTCGCCGGGTTCCTACTCGTGCTCGGCGGTATCAGTCGCGCGCTGTACCAACTCGTTCCGATGGACGAGTTCACCGGGACGGTGGCGAACCTCATTCTGCTCTTCGGAGTGTTCGCCATGATGTACGCAAAGCACTACCGCGAAAACGAGTGAACAACCGCGGCGAAACTCGATTCCTCAGAGCGCCTGCCACGTCCGCGGCGAGTCGTTCAGGCGCTCACAACCGTCCTCCGTGACGACGACCAAATCCTCGATTCGGACGCCGAACTCGCCGGGGTGGTAGATTCCGGGTTCGACGCTGAACACCATGCCGGGTTCGAGTTCCAACTCGTTGCCCTCGACGATGTACGGCCCTTCGTGGACGTCCAAGCCGACGCCGTGGCCCGTCCGGTGGATGAACTCCTCGCCGTAGCCGTAAGACTCGATGACCTCGCGGGCCGCGCGGTCCACCGACTCGGCGGTGACGCCTGGCTTCGCGGCTTCGACGCCCGCCTGTTCTGCTTCGAGGACGGCCCGATGAACCCGTTCGTACTCCTCCGGCGGGTCACCGGCGAACACGACGGTTCGGGTCTGGTCGCCGGGGTAGCCGCCGACGAACGCGCCGAAGTCGAGGACCACGGGGTCGCCGTACTCTATTTTCCGGTCGCCGTGACCGTGGTGGGGTTTCGCACCGTTCGGGCCGGACCCGACGATGGTGCCGAAGGCGGGGTCGTCGCCGCCCGCGTCGGCGAGTCTAGACTCGATTTCGGCCGCGAGTTCGGTTTCGGTCATGCCGACGGCGTCCTCGCCGAGTTCCCGGATTTCGACACTGGCGCGGTCCGCGACCGCGCCAGCCGTCCGCAGCGCCTCGATTTCGGCGTCGTCCTTGCGCATGCGGAGCGGTTCGAGCACCTCGCTCGCCAGTCCGAAGGTCGCGTCGGGGAGCGCGCGGCGGAGGTCCTGGGTGAACAGCGCCCACATCGTGTCGTCCACGAGGATACGGCCGCCGTGGAGGTCGAAGTCGTCGGCGACGTCTTTCACGAGGGAGAGCGGGTCGTCGCCGTCGCTCCACGTCCGCACGTCGGAGACCCACGACTCCTCGGCTATCTGCTCGCCGTACATATCGGGGACGACGAAGGCGGGGTCGCCGTCCTTCGGGACGAACAGGAAGAGGTGTCGTTCGGCGGGGTGTTCATCGAACCCGGAGACGTAGAACAGGTTCGTGCTGGGAAAGAGGACGAGTGCGTCCGCATCGGCCGTCTCCAATCGCTGTTGACTCCGGCGAGTTCGTTCCGCGAAAGCGTTCGACATGGTTGGACAGACGGAGCAGACGGGGTAAAAGTTCACCCCCTCGGCAACCTCGTCGGTGTCGGACGACGGACCGAAAAACGAGACGGACGACGAACGGCGGAGAGCGGGCACGGTTGCACGGTCGAAAAACAGTTCCTCGGAACGAAGGTCGGGCTACACCGCGTCCGGGCCGCGTTTCCCGGTTCGGACCTGACAGGCGTCGCTGACGGGGAGAACGAATATCTTCCCGTCGCCGGGTTCGCCGGTACAGGCGGCCTCGCGGATGGCTTCCACGACGTCCTCGGCGGGGGTGTCGGCGACGACGCACTCGATTTTGACCTTCTGGTGGAGGTCCACGACGTACTCCTCGCCGCGCCATTGGCTCTTCGTCGCGGGTTGGCTACCCCGCCCAGAGACGTTCGTGACGGTCAGACTCGGCGCACCGGCTTCGACCAGCGCTCGCTTGACGTTCTCCAGTCGAGCGGGGCGAATGATGGCCACGACCATCTCGATTCCGGAGTCGGCGCTCATTTGTTCTCACCTCCGTCCGCCAGTGCGGGGCCGTCCGCGGTCCCAGTCGGGGAACCGCCGCCGGTTTCGTCGAACGATTCGACGAATTCGGGGTAGGCGACGATGCCGTGTTCGGAGCTGTCGAGTCCGGTGTGTTCTTCCTTCTCGTCGACGCGCAGGCCGACGGTCACGTCGGCGAGCTTGAAGATGAGGTAGGTCGTGACCAGCGTCCAGACGGTGATGACCGCGATACCGAGGGTCTGCATGGTGAACTGGGCGAGCGAGAAGCCCGAGACGGCGAAGACGGGAATGAGCCACGTCCCGATGGCACCCGCGCTCCCGTGGACACAGAAGACGCCGCACACGTCATCGACTTTGAGCGTATCGACGACCCAGCGGTAGACGAGCGGGACCTGCACGCCCGCGATGAGGCCGAGCGCGATGCCGCCGAACCACGTGACGTGCGGAACCGCGCCGGTAACGGCGACGAGGCCAGCGAGCAAGCCGTTGGCCGTGAACAGCGGGTCGGGCTTGCCTTCGAGGTACGTCGTCGTCAGCGCGGCGGCGACCGCGCCCGCACCCATTCCGAGGGTGGTGTTGAGCGCGACGCGGCCGAGCGTGGCACCCGCGAACTGGAAGGCACCGTTCTCTACGGAGAGAACACTCGCCTGCGTCCCGACGTTGAAGCCGTACCAGCCGAAGGCGAGGATGAACGTGCCGAGCATCACGAGCGTGAGCGAGTGGCCCGGAATCGGTACGCTGTTGCCGTCCTTGTCGAAGCGACCGCGACGGGGGCCGACCATGTACGCGCCCACGAGTCCGGCGATGCCGCCGAGCATGTGAACCACGGTCGCGCCCGCGAAGTCCATGTACCCGACGCCACCCGCGACGCCGAAGGCGGAGCCGACCGCCTGCCCGAGGTAGCCGCCCGCGGAGAGCAGGCCGCCGCCCCACGCGAAGCCCTGAACGACGGGGTAGATGACCGCCGTCAGCGCGATGGAGTAGAACAGGTACGCCTTGAACTTCAGCCGTTCCGCGACCGCGCCGCTGACGATGGTGGCGGCGGTCATGGCGAAGACGGCACCGAACAACCAGTTGACCCAATCGTCGGGATTGTTGACGTAGGCGAACGCCGACGCCAACGAGAAGCCCCCGGACGAGGTGAGTCCACCGGCGATGAATGCGATTCCGGAGCCGACGAGGAAGTAGATGAGGACGCCGAGACACCAGTCCATCATGTTCTTCATCAGCACGTTGGCGACGTTTTTCGCACGAACCTGTCCGGCCTCCAGCATGGCGAAACCCGGTTGCATGAAGAAGATGAGGAACGAGACGGTGAGCACCCACACGCTGTTGACGCCCGACGCGATGGCGTTCAAATCGACCATCAGCGACCACGCTCCTCGGTCAGTCCCGAACGGACCAACACAACCGAATTGTTTACCTTTTCACCCATTTCCACCGCATTTGTAATCCAAGTCACGATATAGAATCGTGATTCAAAAGAATATAAACCTAAGCGTTTACGAATGTCCGATTATATCGATGGTTGTTGACGTGCGGTCAGTTTACAATCATATATATTCTGTATAAGGTCATAAAGCGTCCAGAAGTGGGTGTTTGAAAAGTGAATAACCGGACGTTCGTCAATAAACCAAAATATAATAATTTTGTCATTATTTGAGAGAGTGCGCCTCGACGTGCACAGTGATTCAGAGTCGTGGATGGGGCCGTCATTAAACACCTAAAACACAATCTGAAAAGTATGAATTTGCACACGAGAAGCGTTTTATAGTGCCACAATGTTTCGATTAGCCGTGAATACGACCACAAACGTTTCCAAAATCTGCCCTGAAAACCAATATTCCTCTATCGTATCGGTTCGGCGTGGACGGACGTGGGGGTGTCCGTGCCGCCACGAGGTGAAAACGTGACGACATCGACCCTCCCACCGACCGAACTGCTGACCGACGAGGAGAACGTGGCGGCGACGTACCGGCAACTCACCCTGTTCATCGAGGAGTACGTCGAGCGGTCGGACGCGAACGGCGTCGTCGTCGGGATGAGCGGCGGCGTCGATTCCACGCTAGCGGCGTCCCTCGCGGTGGACGCGCTCGGACCCGACCGCGTGTTCGGGCTGTTGCTTCCCTGCAACCTGACCGCCGAGGCGGGGAGTCACGACGCGCTGACCGTGGCCGAGGCGCTCGGCATCGACTACCGGGAAATCCACCTCCAACCGCTCGTTCGCTGTTTCGAGGACCTCCTCGTCGGCGACGAGGACCGCGACGAGCGGATTCGCGCGCTCGGCAACGCCACCGCGCGACTGCGCATGACCTGTCTCTACTACGCGGCGAACACGCGGTCCAAACTCGTCCTCGGAACCGGCAACCGGTCGGAGCGACTGCTCGGCTACTTCACGAAACACGGCGACGGCGGCTGTGACTTGCTACCGCTGGCGAACCTCTACAAGACGGAGGTTCGGGCGCTCGCACGTCACGTCGGGCTTCCCTGCCGTATCGTCGAAAAACCCTCGACTGCGGGGCTGTGGGCCGAGCAGACCGACGAGGACGAACTCGGTGCGTCCTACGACCGCATCGACGCGGTACTACACTACGTGGTGGACCGCCGGTATCGCGCCGAGACGGTCGCCGAGGAACTCGACATCCCGATAGAAACGGTCTGGGAAATCGTCAACGGCCACGTCGAAACCCACCACAAACGGCGGCACCCGGCGACGCCCGGACGGGAACGAACTGAGTGAAAGAGACGGCTCAGTCCCGTTGACGGATCCGCGCCACGCTCGTCTCGCCCGTCACCGGGTCCACGTGGACGTTGAACGTCTCACCATCCGCCGACGCCCGAACTATCCAGGTGTTGGCCGCCCGGTAGGGTTGCTCCGTGACGGACACGTCGTCGTACCCCTCGACCGCGAGGGCGTCGCCAGCGACGGCGGTCGCCTGCTCGGCGGACTCGACCGTTCGCACACCGGCGGACCGAACCAGCAGGACGGGAACGTCCGAGTGGCGAGCGACGCGCTCGGCGACGCTCCCGAGAAGCACCCTTCCGACGCCGGTTCGACCGTGCGTCCCCATCACGGTGAGGTCGACGTTCCGTTCGTCGGCGTAGCCGAGAATGCGGTCGGACGGACGACCGTCGGTGACGTCGGCGACGACATCGACGCCGTGTTCGGTCGCCCGCTCGACGATTTCGTCGGTGACCTGCTCGCCCGCCGCTTCGAGTTCCTCCGCGTCGCCGACCAACTGTTCGCTGACGACGTGAAGGACGTACATCGTCGCGTCGTATTTGTCGGCGATGTCGAGCGCGTGGCTCACCGCCTCCCGCGATTCGCTTCCCCCGTCGACCGGAACCAGAATCCGTTCGTACATCGGTGGCAGTACAACCTGCCCGGATAAAAGTCGGGGTGGTCTTTCGGGGACCCCGACCGATATAGCGTCGGCCCGCGTACGGACGGTAATGGGTGGGGACCCAACGATACGATGGATGAAAATCTAACGCTACTGCAAGGGCGGTCGCGCCTCGCGTGGTGGGTGGTCGGCCTCGTTCTCGGCGTCGTCGTCCTGTTCGTATTCTACTCGTTCGAAGGGACGTTCGTGCTCGGCCTGTTCATGTACTACGCGACGCGGCCGATATACGACCGCTTGGAGCACCGACTCGGCCATCCGGGGCTGACGGCGGCCGCGGCGCTGGTGACGGTCGCGCTCCCCGTCGTGCTCCTCGTCTCATACGCGGTCGCCGTGAGCGCGGTCGAGGTCGCCGAAATCGCCGGTGAGTCGTTACAGGGGTACGAAGGCGTACTCCGGCCGTATTTCGACCTGTCGTCGCTGACGGTCCATCCGCAACGAATCCTCGAACTGGCCCAACAGAGTCAGGGGGAGTTCATGCGCTTCGGCGGTCCGGAACTGCTCACAACCGTCGCGAACGTGGTGGCGGCGTTCGGGACCGGACTTCTGCAGTTGTTCGTCGCGCTCGCGTTCGCCTTCTACCTGCTTCGGGACGACGACAAACTGGTTCGCTGGTTCGTCAGCGATATCGGCGGCGAACGGAGCACGGCGTACACCTACGTCGAGGCGGTTGACCGGAGCCTGCAGACGGTGTATTTCGGCAACATCCTCAACGCATTCGTCGTCGGACTCGCCGCCGCGGTGGTGTACAACCTCGCCAACGTCTTCGCGCCGTCCGGGCTTTCGATCCCGCTGCCGACCCTGCTGGGGTTGTTGACCGGCGTCGCCAGCCTCGTTCCCGTCGTCGGGACGAAACTGGTCTACGTTCCCATCGCGGCGTACCTCGTCGTTCGATCGTTCGACATCGGGCCGCGGACCCTCTGGTTTCCCGTGGCGTTCGTCGCGCTGTTCGTCGTCGTCATCGACCTCGTGGCCGAGGTCATCATCCGCCCGTACATCACGGGACGCGAACTGCACGTCGGGCTGATGCTGTTCGCGTACATCTTCGGCCCCCTCCTGTTCGGATGGTACGGACTCTTTCTCGGGCCGCTGTTGCTCGTGCTACTCGTCCAGTTCAACCGCGTCGTCCTCCCCGACCTGATGCAGGGGAACCCGATACAGGCGAGAGAAGTGACGAGCGCGACGGGAAGCGAGGACTCGACGCAAGAGACGGACGAAAGGGTGACAAGCGAACCGGCGGAGGACGGGACGGAACCGACGACGGAGACGCCGGACGAAACGGACGCGAAACCGGAACCGGAAACGGTCGAAGAAGGCGCGGACGAAAGTGAAAGTCGCCACGACGATGGAAACGATACGTCCCCGACGTGAACTGGAAGGATTCATCGACACTATACTAACAAAAATAAAATATAAACAACAAGTGTTATAGTCACGAAGTATGAACGGTCAGCGAAGAATGTCATTCGTGCGGAACCAATACCGGGACGATGGGAAACGCGATTTCGGGGCCACGTTGCGGGAACTGAAACAGCAGGGCTGTGTCCTGCTGATAACCGGTGCGGTGGCGCGGAGCGTCACGCTACAGGCGATACGTCGGCTTTCGGGCGACCCGTGTTGCGACCGGAAACACGTCCTCGTTGCGACCCGGACGACGACCGGCGACATCAACGACGGACTCCCGCCGGGGGTGAAACGAGAGGACCCCAACGTCCGCGTCATCACCCCGACCGACGTCGGGACGGACGCCTCGGCCGAACGTGACGAGGACCGAACCGAACTCGAATACATCCGCGCGGAACTCCTTCGAGCGGTCGGCCATTTCGACCACAGCGCGTCGGGGCTTTCGCCCGCCGAACTCCGGGTCAGCATCGATTCGCTGGAACGACTGCTCGAAACGAACGACCGCGCCGCAGTGACGCGATTTCTCCGCACGGTGATGGCGCTCATCCGCGGCGTCAAGGGTATCGGACACGTCCATCTCCCCGTCCCGGACGACTCGCGCGAGGTCGCCCGGTTGTCGCCGCTGTTCGACGCGCGGATCGAACTCCGGCGGCGCGACCCGTTGGTCGCAGAACAGCGCTGGCACTTGCCGATGGGCAACACCGATACGAGATGGACAAAACTGTAACCGGTCAGTACTGCTCTCTCTCGATATCCTCCAGATGGCGCTCGATTCGGTCGAACTTCGATACGTCCACGAACGCGTACTCCGCGCCGCCGAAGAACGAGTCCGGAACTTCGGAACTGGAGAGGTGCAACTCGGGGTCGGCATCGACGTGGTTCACCTTCTGGAAGGGGATGACGCGGACGAGTCCCGGGTCAGCGTTAAGACAGACGACTGCGTTCTCTTGGACGAGCACCGCGTCGTACTCCTGTGCTTCGTATTCGTCCACCGCGAAGACTGTCGGCATGGGTGGAAAAACGCGGAGGGCGCTATTAAAATGAACCCGACCGAACTCGACCGACGATTGCGCGAACGGTTCGACGCACCCGAGGGTGCGCGGAGAGTCGTCGTTCGGGAAGCCCGGGACCTATCAGATTCCGGGCGGTACCGAAAGCACTCGGGGATGGACCTCACCGCGGGGGCCATCGTCGGCCACTTGGACGACGCGCCGGACGATATGTCGCTTCCCGAGCGGTGGAACTGGTGGATCGGGTCGCTCGAAATCGCGTACGGCGGCTACACCGAGTACCTCATCGTTCGCTGGCAAGGACAGGAGTAACGACTTACGACGGCAACTGCCCCGTCACCATCAGGTACGCCAGCGCGAACTGGAGCGCGTTGAACGCGCCGTGAATTAGCGCCGAGACAACGAGGTTGCCGGTGTACTCGTAAGCCGCCCCGAGGACGGGCGAAAGGACGAACAGGATGGCGAGGTAGACGATTTTCCCCGCCCCCTGGAGCGAGAAGAAGTGGACGAACGCGAAGATGAGGCTCGCCAACGCGATGGCGGGCCAGCGCCCGAACGATTCGCGGAGTCGTTCCTGCACGACGCCGCGATACAGCAGTTCCTCGCCCGGACCGATGAGCAGGAACGAGAGCGGAATCAACAGGAGAAACACCCGCGGGTCCTGCTCGCCGATGCTGGCGAGTTCGTTTTGCGCCGACTGTATCCCGAACGTCGTGAGCACGAGCGACACGACGATGAGACCGCCGTAGAAGACGACGAACCCGCCGACGGTCCACCCGAGGTCCGAAAGCGTCGGGAAGCGAACCCCGACGTACGAACGGCCGCGTCCGGTGTAGCGGAGGTACGCCAGCGCGAACAGGCCGAAGGAGACGCCTTGACCCATCACTATCGAAACGGCGACCAACAGGGTCGGACGGGAGAGGAGGTTGATTCCGCCGACCGAAAGCACGAGCGCCGTGAAGAGCACCACGACAACCGCGAAGGCGTACCCGCCGAACCCCAACCCGGCGGCGACGAACACCGCACGGGACCGCTCGTTCCACAACGCCGTCATTCGTTTACCTCTCGAAGATACGCGACAGTCACTGTCGTACTGATATGTCCCACCCCAATCCACTCCGCATCGGGGTTCGACGCGAGGGGTACTGACTATTGTGTAGACATTCTGTCTCGTTCGACGTGGCAAGAAAGGCACGACGGCGGCGTGTTCGACCGACGAGCGAAAAACGAATTCCGGTGGTCGAAAAAGAAACGAGGGCGAACGGTGGTTGAAGCGAATCGGATCCTGTATTTTCGTCGATGGGAGCGATTGTACTCGGTAGGCACCGCCTACTCGGGCGATTCACGGCGACGAGCGTCCTACACGTGTTCGTCGAGGAAGGCGGCGATACGCTCGAACTCATCGATGAGGTTCTCGCGCGACGTGGTGTGATGGCCCTCGTCCTCGAAGATGCAGGTTTCGACGGGGACGCCGCGCTCGCGGACTCTCTCGGCTATCTGCTTCGCTTCGCCGACCGGGACGCGCGGGTCGTTCGCGCCGTGTTGGATGAACAGCGGGCAGGAGATTCGCTCCGCCTCGTGAATCGGACTGATGCTCCGAAGCAGGTCGCGGTTTTCGAGCGACCCGTACTCCTGCTCGCGGTGACTCCGCCGCCACTCGCCCGTGTTTTCGAGGAACGTCTCGAAGTCGGCGATGCCGACGAAATCCACGGCGGCCGCCCACAGGTCGGGATACTCCGTGATGGCCGCAAGGACCATGAAACCGCCGTAGGAGCGCCCGTAGGCAACGATTCGGTCGGCGTCCACTGCGTCCCGTTCGTGGAGCCATCCGACCGCCGCCTCGATGTCCGCGACCGAATCCATTCGCTTGTCCGTGTCGTCCAGATGCGTGTACGCCGTACCGTAGCCCGACGAGCCGCGAACGTTGGGTTCGAGAACGGCGTATCCATGTTGGAGGAAATACTGTTTCGTCGGGTAGAACCACGGCTGACGCTGGTGTTCCGGCCCGCCGTGGATGTCCACGATGACGGGGGTTTCGCCCGGTTCCGCGTTCGGCGGAAGCGTCCAGTACGCCGGGATTTCCCGCCCGTCGAACGATTCGTACCGCACGATTTCGGGGTCGAGGAACGTCTCGCGGGGGATACCGAGCGTGCCGAAGTTCGTCCATCGCTCGGCGCTCCCGGTGTCCGGGTTGAGGACGAAGACGTTCTTCGGGTCGTCGCTCCGACTCATCGAGATGGCACAGTCGCCGTCGGGACCGAACCCCGCGGCGAAGACGACGCCATCGGGGAGATCGGGCGTCGAAAGGGGTTCGATGTCGTCCCCGGCCGTGAGTCGTCCGGCGTGAACCTCGGAGTAGCCGTCGACGTTTCGCACCCACACCACCCGGCCCGTTCCGCCGTGAAGCAAGAGGTGGGAGACGTTCCAGTCCCCGGCCTCCTCGACGACCGTCGGCGCGCCGTCATCGAGGTCGAGACGGGCGACGTACGCGGTGTCCGCGCCGTGGTTCGTCACGCAGTAGAGGTCGTCGTCGGGACCGAACGTCACGTCGTGATACCGAGCATCGGTGTCGTCGGTGAGTTTCCGATAGTCGCCCGACTCGGGGTCGAGCAGGAACAGGTTCTGGTCGAAACTGGCGTTGGCTTTCGAGCAGACGATACCCGGTTCGCCCCACGCTTCGACGCTCAGGAAACCGCCTGGCCCTTCGTGGACGAGCGTCGCCTCGGCGTCGTCCCTCCCCTGCACGTACACGTCGAACGTCGATCCTTCGCGGCGGTTCGCGGTGAAGGCGATTCGGTCGCCGTCGGGACTCCACGCACCCCACAGGTGGATGGCCTCGGGGGTCGCTGTCAGCGCCGTCTCCGTCCCGCTGTCGAGGTCGTAGCGGTACAGTTGGTCGTGTTCGTCGCTTCCCGTGTCCATGCCGAAGACGACTTCCGAACGGGTCGGCGACGCCGAAACGAACGACACCCGTTCGTCGTGAGCGGTCAGGCGGGACGGGAACGCCCCCGGTTCGTCGAGCGACCAGACCTGCGGCGTCCCCGTCGTATCGGCGAGGAAGACGAGCGACCCGTCGATGGTCATCGTCGGCGACCCGGCCGAATCGATACCGAGATAGCGCGTGAGTGGATAGCGAGCATCCGACATACCCCAGTCTGTGCGCGGGGGTGGCAAAAGAATTCGGCTCGGGGGCCTTCGTAGCCGGTTCTTTCCTCCGGCGTCGGTGTATCAGTTCCGTTTCAAACGGGTGTCGAGGACGACGCCACGGTCGGCACCCGCCACGAAGCCGACCCGGAACGTCGCCCGTTCGAGGTCCGTTGTTCGAGAATGCGACGACTCGGTGTGTCGTTTACGAGAGGTGACGGAGCAGCGCTTCAGTCACTTCTTCGCGTTCGTGATGGACCCAATGTGACGTGTCCGGGAACATCCGTAGCCGACCGTTTTCGCAGTAGTCGGCGCTCTGTTCGGCCATCGAGGGGAGGAGTGCGATGTCGTCCTCCCCCCAACAAATCAGCGTCGGCTGGGTAACGATGTCGCGTGGCGGGCGTTCCGAACGGCGGAACCCGCGATACCAGTTCACCCGCGGACCGACGCCGGTGTGCCGCCAGGCCGCCCGGTAGCGGTCGATGGTTTCCTCGTCGAACGTTCCGGGATTAGAGGTTATCTCGAGAGAATCGACCATATTGTCCATATCGTTCCGACTCAACAGCCACTCGGGGAGCGTCGGTACCTGATAGAACCACACGTACCAGCTTCGGACTATCTGTTGGGGGCTAGAACGTAAGACGGTTCGATACACCGTTGGATGTGGGACGTTGAAGATTCCGAGATGGTCGACGATGGACGGCTCACGGAGTGCGACGTTCCAGGCGACGAACCCGCCGAAGTCGTGCCCGACTACGTGGGCCGATTCTCGGCCCTCGCTGTGAATCAATTCGCATACGTCGGCGGACAGTTCCGATTGCCGATAGGCATCGATTCCGTCGGGAGCGTCGCTCAGATTGCAGCCCCGCTGGTCCGGGACGACCACACGGAAGCCGGTCTCGACGAGTGGAATGATTTGGTCGCGCCAGCCGTACCAGAAGTCGGGATGGCCGTGCAGTAAGACGACCAGCGGAGCGTCAGGGTCGCCCGCGGTCACGACGTGTAATCGGACGCCATTGACGGTTCGATAGTCGGATTCAACACGGTCATCATCGAGTAGCGATGCATCAGTGGTCGGGTGTGGTTTTGCGTCTGTCATCGGTATTGGCTCGGAAGTTCAACCGGATTCAGCATTCGTGACGCGTACATGGAACGTCAAATCGAGTGAGTGAAAACAAACGACGTAACTGGATATCGCTACTGCCGCAGTCGTAGGGGTATTTTTAAACCGACAGTTCGACCCGAATCCCGTCGAGTAGCAACATCAGCGAACGATTTCGTTAAACACGCGTTCTTCGACTTTTCGAAGGTGCTCGCTCACCGTCGGAGGAGCGATGCCGACGACTGCGGCAACTTCCTCGAGCGTCGCTTGGCGAGGGACGCTGTAATATCCTAACTCGACTGCCGCCTCCAGCACTTCCTCTTGCCGAGCCGTGAACAGCCTGCTGAACGATGATTCGTCGGGGTCGTACTCCCCCATCTCGAGAATTTCGAGCGCAATGGACGCACCCTCGTCAGCGTCTTCGAACAACGTTGCAAACGTCTCGTCGGTCCCTAAGCACGTCACCTCGAGCGACCCGTCGGAAGTGAAGTGAATCGGCGTCTCGATTACCAACTGTGATTCTCGTTGGAGTTCCAGCGACCGGCGAATCCGTTCCGTCGGCTCGAATTGACTGACGGCCATCCAACGGTCATCCCCGGACACGAGGAAATCGATAACGTGAGGCGAGCTCTCCATTATTTGCTCATAGCGGTCCTGATTGCCGCTCGCCTCGGCAAATAACAGTACGGTATCGTCAGAGAGAAGCTCGACGCGATGGATGGCCCGCCGCTCGATAGACGGCTCATTCGTCAGCTGAGCGCCGAGTGGATGGAAGGCACCGCCACCATCCGGTTCGATAAGAACCGTGAGGTATCGCATACACTGACGTGGAGTGCGTTACCGTAAAAAATAGAGGATGAACGACATCTCGAACCGACCATCCCGTCCGCACGTATCCCGATTTTGAAGACCCTCAGTATCGATCGGAGGAACATAGTTTTCGATAATTCGAGCGATAGAAGTATGGTACGCACCGAAATCACCGTCCGAAATCGTGACCGAGTGCGCGTCGGAGCAAGAACTATCGTGATACATGACGTTCACATGACGCGAGTAGCCGCGGTTCGACTCCGCCGTCGAACCGGCTGAACTTCGACCAATGTCCTCGAACCTCCTGCTCGTGTCGGCGTCGATAATCGCGCTCGGAGCCGTGTCGAAACTTCTCGCCGACAGGTACGGGATTCCGAACGTGGTGTTCCTGCTGGGCTTCGGCATACTGTTCGGTCCGGAGGGCGTCGGCCTCGTCGACCCGCAACTGTTCGACGACTCGCTTTCGGCCCTCGTCTCGCTGGCGGTCGCCATCATCATCTTCGAGGGAGCCTTTACACTGGGTGCGTCGGATATACGCGAGACGCCGAAATCGACGCTTCGACTCGTGACGGTCGGAGCGGGGCTGACGTTCTTCGCCCTCGGCGGACTGATTCACGTCTTTCTGTCCCTCGATTGGAACCTCTCGTTTCTCATCTCGGCGCTGCTCGTGGCGACCGGGCCGACGGTCATCACGCCGGTACTTGACCAGATAGAGGTTCGTGAGGGCGTACGGACGCTCTTGGAGACCGAGGGCGTCGTCAACGACGTCACCGCCTCCGTGCTGGGGGCGGTCATCTTCAGCGTCGCGGTGCTGGACATCGACCCCGACCCGGTCAAGGGACGCGTCGGACTGGATGTCGTCCTCGTCTTCGTAGCGAGAATCGGAACCGGCGTCCTCATCGGCATCGTGACGGCGCTGGTGGCGGCTTACGTGCTCCGGTACTTGAGCCAGTCACCACAGGATTCGCGCATCACGGTCATCGGCACGGCGCTGATTTCGTTCGCCATCGCGGACGCCTTCGTCGACGAGGCGGGAGTCGTGACGGTGGCCGTCGCGGGACTCATTCTGGGAAGCGTGGACATCCCCTACGACGAGGAAATCGCGGGGTTCAGCGGCGACATCACGTCGATAGTGTTGAGCGTGGTGTACATCATCCTCGCCTCGCTGTTGGAATTGGACCACCTCCTGACGCTCGGAACGGGCGGCCTCGCCATCGTCGTCCTGACGATGCTCGTCGTTCGCCCGCTTTCGGTCCTCATCTCGACGACGGACACGCAGTTCACGCGAAACGAACGGCTGTTCGTCGCCGCCGTCGGTCCGCGCGGTATCATCCCCGCCTCCACGGCGACGCTGTTTTCCCTCCAACTGGCGAACGCGGGAGTTCCGAACGCGACGAGCGTCGTCCACGTCGTCTTCCTCGTCATCCTCGTAACCGCCGTCGTGGAGGCGGGCGGCGCGCCGCTGGCGGCCAAAGCACTCGACATCATACCCATGACCGTACTCATTATCGGCGGCAGTCGAACCGGACGGCTGCTGGCCGACAGGCTCGAAGAGCGCGGCGAAAATCCCATCATCGTCGAACGCGACGACGCGACCGTCACCGAATTACGAGCGGCGGGCTACTCCGTCGTTCCCGGCAACGGGACGAACGCCGCCGTGCTCGAAGAAGCGGGCACGGAGCGCGCGAAGATGGTCGTCGCGGCGACGAGCGACGACGACCAGAACATCCTCGCCTGCCAGACGGCGCGGACGACATTCGGAATCCAGCGGCTCATCGCGCAGGTGAACAAACCCGAAAACGCGGACGCGTTCTCGGACCTCGGCGTGCAACCGGTGACGCCGGTGACGGCGACCGTGGACATGATGGACGGCCTGATACTCCGGCCGAACTTCTACGACTGGCTCACCGGGGTCGGCGACGAGAACGACATCGCCGAGGTGGTGGTCGAATCGAAGTCGGCCACCGGACAGCAGGTACAGGACATCGAACTGCGGGACGATGCCGTCATCGCGCTCGTCCGACGGGACGGCGAGTTTATCGTTCCGAATCCGAACGTCGTCGTCCAAGAGGGGGATTTAGTGACGCTCATCGGGAATCGGGAGGCGGTCGAACGGAGCGTGGCGATGTTGGAATAACCGGTTTCGCGCGTCGGTTCACCGTACCACGTGTTTTTGGTGTCGCCGCGAGACGTCCACGGCAACGAACGATGGACGAGTCATCTCACCGACCTTCCGTCGAGCGACTCGCCGAACTGCTCGATTCGAGGGAACACGACGGCGCTATCGCGTGTCTGGAGCGGTTCGAAACGGCACCGACTGAGGAGCGCAAAGCCGCCCTCGACGTTCTTCGGCGCGTCGAATCGGAGACGTCGGGAGTCGTGGGACCGCTGCTTCCGGCCCTGTCGCCGTTTGTGACCGACGGAGAGCGCTCGATTCGATTGACGACGGCGAAACTGTTCGTCGCCGTCGCCGAACGCGACCCCGACGCCGTGGTCCCGGTCCTCCCCATTCTGACCGACCGCCTCGCGGACGAAGACGAGTTCTACTTCGTTCGCGCTCGGGCGGCCGAGGCGCTGGGGAACGTCGCTCTCGACCACCCGGATGCGGTCGCGTCGCCGGAAGTCGTCGCGGAGTTACAGATCGGACTGTCGTTCGACGAACCGGAGGTGAAAGAGAAGTTGGCGAAAGCGCTGGGCGACATCGCGCTGGGCGACCCGGACCGCCTCGACCACCGCGTATCGAACCTCGCTGAGCATCTCGACGACGGGGACGAACTCGTCCGCTACTATCTCTGTACGGCGCTCGCTGCCGTCGGGTGCGTGTCACCGGCGGCGCTCGGAGCGGAGGCCGACGCGCTCGCGGCGCGGTTGGACGACGAAAACCACCACGTTCGGGGACGGGCGGCCGAGGCCGTCGGTCTCCTCGGCCGCGTCGATGGGGATGATTCGGTGCCCCCGGAAGCGATGGAGCGGCTCTGTGAGAGGCGCGAGGACGAATCGTCGTTCGTCCGCGACAGGGCGCGGTTCGCGCTCGACGCAATCGACGAGGGCGATCAGGAATCGGGGGACGACGGCGGAGAAGGAACGCTCGCCGGACTCCGTGCGACGACGGACGAGGCCGTCGAGGAGATAACGGCCGAGGACGGGACCGGCGTGTGCCCGAGTTGCGGGCATTCGCTTCCTGACGTCGGACCGCCGATGTGTCCGCGTTGCGGGTCGCCGTATTAAATACGGCATGAATTAGGCAGACCTAAAAATTCGAAAACGTTTTATAAGTTTAGGCGAGCCTAAAACACATGTCGAAAGAATGTACGACAGACTCGGGACGAACACGGCGGGACTACGTTAAGTACGGCGGCGCGATACTCGGCGGAAGCCTGCTCGCCGGATGTGCCGGAGATTCGGAATCGAAAACGACATCGACGACAACGACGGACACGACGAGTTCGTCCGATGGGACCACGAACGCCGAGGACGACTCCTATTCGGTCACGATGGCACCGACCGGAAGCGTCGCGTTCGAATCCGTTCCCGGCCGGTGGGTCGCGTACGGCGGCGGCTACGCCGACATGGGCGTCGCGCTCGGCAAAGCCGATGGGATGACGGGAATCGGCGGCGCGGACCGCTACTACACGGAGTTCTACGACGAGTTGCCCGGGGTGAGCGTGGACCGAACGAAGCTCGAAAACAACGATATCGGCAAGGCGGGGATGGGAAAAGAGCTGTTCTACGAACTCGACAACGACGTGCACGTCATGGACCCCCAGATGCTCGTCAACTGGTTCGACTGGAGCGAGAAGGACGTCGAGGAAATCACGTCGAACGTCGGCCCGTTCGTGGGGAACCTGATATTCCGCCGCGAGGACGAGTGGCACGACTACCGATACTACACGCTCTACGAGGCGTTCGAAAAGATAGCGGAACTCTTCCGAGAGCGAGAACGATACGAGGCGTTCAAAGAACTGCACGACGAGTTCGTCGCAAAAATCCAGACCAAGCTCCCACCCGCCGACGAGCGCCCGAACGTCTTGCTCGTGTACGAGGGGAGCAACGAGCCGGTGAAGTTCTCGCCGTATCGGCTCAACGACAAGGGAACCAGCAAGAAGCAGTGGCGCGACCTCGGCGTCAGCGACGCGCTGGCGAGCAGCGGCATCGACGGCATCAGCACCACCGACCGCGGGCGAATCGACTACGAGACGATGCTCGAAATCGACCCCGACGTGATACTGCTTCGCGCACACGAGCGCCAGTCCGCGACCGAATTCCGGAACACCGTGCTCGAATTCATGCGCGGTCACCCCGTCGCCAGCAAGCTGACCGCCGTGAAAAACGGGCGCGTCTACCGCGGCGGCTACCTCTATCAGGGACCGATTCACAACCTCTTTTTGACCGAGCGCGCGGCCAAACAGCTGTATCCCGACACGTTCGGCGAGGTAACGGGTGACGACGAACTGTTCGACCGCGAGCGAGTCGCAAACATCGTCAAAGGAGAGTTCTGAATATGACGAACGAACGCACGAACCGAACGGCACCGACACGAAGAACGTACCTCAAATACGGCGGCGCGGTGGTCGGCGGCGGCCTGCTGGCCGGGTGTACGAGCGATTCGGAATCGGGCGGCGAGGAAACCCCGGCGAACACGGACGCCGAAGCGACGTCCTCGGACTCGACGGCGACCGAATCGGGCGGAGAGGATTCCGGGCCGTACTCGGTCACGATGTCGCCGATGGGAACCGTCGAATTCGATAGCGTCCCGACGGACGTGATGGTGTACAGCCTGCTGTACGCCGACATGGCGGTCGCCTACGGACACGGCGACGCGGTGAACTCGCTGGGATTCGACTCGGAAGCGGGCGGTAACACGCTGGACGCGTACTACGAACGACTGGACGGCGTTTCGTTCGACCGGGAGGGTCTGACCCAACTCAACACCGGTTCCGGCGGCGTGAACATCGACAAGGAACTGTTCTACGAGTTGGATTCCGACCTCCACATGGTCGACCCCGCGCTCGTGCTGTCGTTCGACGGCTGGTCGAAATCCGACATCGACGAAATCGGCGGCACGGTCGCCCCGTGGTTCGGTAACACGTACAGCCGTCAGCACAGCCAACCGCCGAAACCGTACCGGGACAGCTACGAGTACTACACGCTCTGGGAAATCGCGGAGAAGGTCGCCAAAGTGTTCCGGGAGCAGGAACGATACGAGGCGCTCGCGTCGGTGCACGACGACCTCCTCGGACGCATCCGGTCGAACCTCCCGCCGGAGGACGAGCGACCGACCGTCGCGTCGGTCATCTTCATGCAGGGGACGTTCTACCCCTCGAAGATAAACACGGAGGGATTCGCCAACGCCCACGTTCGACCGCTCGGGGCGACCGACGCGTTCGCCGAGGGCGACGTGACGTATCAGACGACGTACGACTACGAGACGATGCTGAAAGTCGATCCCGACGTCATCCTCCACAAGTTCGGCGTCGCCTCGTACTACGACGTCGCGCAAATCAGCGAGACGATCGCGGACCACCCCGTCGGAAACAAGCTGACCGCCGTGGCAAACGACGCCGTGTACCCGTCCGGAAACCCGGTTCAAGGACCGATAATGAACCTGTTTCAGCTGGAGATGACCGCGAAACAGCTGTATCCCGAGCAGTTCGGCGAGTGGCCGGAGTACACCGATGGCAGTCCCTACCCCGAGATTCCGGAGGACGAACGGCTGTTCGACAGAACCCGCGTGGCGAACATCGTCGCCGGGAACGACTGACGAATCGGAGGACGGAAACCACACCCTTCTCGGCGGTAGGCACCCTTTATCACGGGGTTCGCGCCGCATAACAAAGTGAGAAACGGTCGCCTAACGAGTCGAGGAAACCCATGGTTCGAGTTCACGATTCCGTCCGGCCAAGCGACGTCCAGTTCGACCGACACGCGGTCCGTGGAGGTATCTGAAATGGCGGCCGAAGACGAAGAGCTGTCGTCGGAAGCGAACACGCCATCGGAGGCGGACACGCCGTCAGATTCGGAGTACGAAATGCTGTTCTGTGACAACGGATGGGTCGAGATTCGAAACCCCGACGACGCGGACGCCCAGTGGTTGATGGCGGACACGAGCGCGGAGATCCGCCAGTAGCACACGGGTAATATCCCGAGGTAGTCTCGTGGCGTGTGCTCAGATATTTTGGTTCATCAGTGGGAGGGTTTCGGAAGATAAGGCTATTACCGTCCCTGAGTAATCGAAATGGGATTCGAATGGTGAGCAACCCCGCAGAATTCGATGTCTCTGGCGCTGAATCGCGGAATCCGTGAATTCGCGCCGGACGCGCGTGGATTTGCGCTATTAGCCGCAACCGTAGAAAAGCTCGCAACCGTACTAGCGGATATGAACATCGTAGGGAGTCTGACCGACGCGGCCACGTTTTTCGGCGAAATGACGTGGAAGACGTGGTGGGCGCTGGTCCTCGGGTTCACGATTTCGGGGGCGGTACAGGCGTTCGTGAGCGAAGAGCGGATGACGAACCTGCTCGGCGGTCGCGGACTACGAGAGATCGGCATCGGGAGTTTCTTCGGGTTCCTCTCGTCCAGTTGCTCGTTCGGGGCCGTGGCGACCACGAAATCGCTGTTCAAGAAGGGGGCATCGCCCGAAGCCTCCTTCGCCGGGTTCCAGTTCGCCAGCACGAACCTCGTCATCGAAATCGGCCTCGTGATGTGGATTCTGCTGGGGTGGCAGTTCGTCGCCGCAGACGTCTTCGGCGGAATCCTGATGATTCTGGTGCTCGCGGCCATCACGAAGTACGTCGTTCCGGACTCGTGGTTCGAGGCCGCCCGCGACCACGTTCGGTCGGGCGACGAGGAGAGCGGCACCGTCCGCGACCCGGTGTGCGGCATGGAAGTGGACCCGAACGACGACGACACGCTCAGCGTCGAAACGGATGGAGGAACGGAATACTTCTGCTCACAGTCCTGCAAGGAGACGTTCGTCAATCAACGGGAGGACGCGACGTGGAAGGACAAGCTCCTCACCGTGTCCGGGTGGAAAAACGCCTTCCGCAACGCCATCGGCGAGTGGGAGATGCTGTGGGACGACCTCATCGTCGGGTTCATCGTGGCCTCGCTGTTGGCCGCCTTCGTCCCGCGGTCGTGGTGGGCGCAACTGTTCACGCTGGCCCCGGAGGGAACCGTCGCGTGGGTCGTCCTCGGGGCGGCCATCGGCGTGATGGTCGGCGTCATCACCTTCGTCTGCTCAGTGGCGAACGTTCCCTTCGCGCTCGTGCTGTGGAACGCGGGCATCCCGTTCGGGGGCGTCATGTCGTTCATCTACGCCGACCTCATCGTCCCGCACATCGTGGACATGTACCGGAAATACTACGGCAAGCGGTTGGCGGCGGTGCTGTTCGTCTCCATCTTCGGCGTGGCGACGTTCGCCGGTATCGTCACCCACTACGCGTGGCTCGCGGGGGGACTGATTCCGAAGCACAACGCGACGGGGGGGTCGGTCCCGCACACCTACACGACGGTGCTCGACGTGATATTCACCGTCGTCTTCCTCGCGCAGGTGTACGTGACCTACTTCGAATCGAGCGGTGAACAGGAAGAGGGAGCGGCCGCGCACGCCGACTGATTTCGACTTCCGTTTTCGTTCGATTTGGAGGCGTTCGGTCCTCCGATGGGGGCGTTCAGTCCTCCGAAACCGAATTCCGCTCGGCGGCGTTCGGGTGGTCGTACTCGCCCAGCGTCGGGTGCGTTTCCCGCATCATCGTGAGAACGACGACGCCCGACGCGACCATCACACCCGCTGTCGCGTAGAACGCGGCTTCGATGGTAGCGACGTCGGCGAGCAGACCGACGACGACCGCGCCGACCGCGTATCCGGCGTCGCGCCACATCCGATACACGCCGAGTCCGGTCGCCCGCCACGAGGGGTGGGCCGCGTCCCCGACGACGGTGATGAGGTTCGGGTACAACAGCGCCATACCGAGCCCCGTCACGGCCGCCGTAACGAGCCACGCCGAGAACCCGGAGACGAGGACGGTCGCCAGCACCCCCAGACCGGCGACGAACATGCCCGCGATGACCGGCGGTCGGCGGCCGATTTCGTCCGCGAGACGGCCGGTTCCGAGTTGCAGGACGCCCCAGACGCCGCCGTAGACGCCGACGACGAGGCCGATTTGGGAGACGGACAGTCCGGACTTGCTCAGATAGAGGGGGAACGCTATCCAGACGAGCACGTCCACGAACTTCTCCACGTGCCCCGCCTGTGCCGCCGCGAACAGCGTCCGGTCGCCGTAGGTCGCCCGCTTGACGACTTCCGAAAAGGACAACTCCTCGTCGTCCTTCCCGTTCGCCTCCGTCTGCGCGTACGGAAGCGTCTCCTCGACGAAGAACAGGGAGACGAGCGTGGCGAGAACGACGACGCCGAGCAGGACGTAGAACGGTTCGGGGCGAAGCCCGTACTGGGCGGCGATGACGCCGGTCACCCACGACCCGACCGCGACGCCGCCGTACCCGAACGCCTCGTCGAGGCCGACGGCGAGGCCGCGGGCGTCGCTCCCGGCGAGGTCGATCTTCGCGTTGACGCTCATGCTCCAGGCGAGCCCTTGGTTCACGCCGAGGAGCACGTTCGCGCCGGTAATCCACCACCAGTTCGGCGCGTAGATGAGGACGAACGGAATCGGCAGCGCGACCAGCCAGCCGACGATGAGCACGCGCCGCCGACCGAACTCCTCGGCCCACTTCCCGCCGTAGAGGTTCAACAGCGCCTTGACGACGCCGAAGCTGACGACGAACGACCCGATGACGAGGATGGACTCGACGCCGAGCACGTCGCGGCCGAGGACTGGTACGACGGTTCGTTCGGAGCCGATGGTGAGACCGACGGCGAAGACGACGAACAGTTGGAGCGCGAACTGCTGCCAGTTTCGTCGAATGCCTTGAACGTGGCTCATCGTGAGTGGGGTGTGGTGTTCAGTTCGATGCGCAGTTGTTGGGGCCGAGTTCGAGCGTCTCGGCTTCCGCGGTGGCCTGTTCCTTGCCCGTGTTCACGCGCTTGATACGGTTGTAGTTCGCGGGCGTGTCGGGGAGGTCTTCGAGGATGGTGTCCACGAACTCGGACTTCGTGTCCACGCCGAAGAGACCATTGTTCGCTTCGAGTTCGCCGATGGTCGCGGCGAGCGGGCGCATCTCCTCGTCACTGAAGTGACCGGGGAGGGCGACCGTCCCGTCGGGAAGGTCGGCGAGACGGTCCAAACTGTCGAACAGGAGCGTCGCGCCCTCGCGGGCGACGTCGCTGCCGCCTTCGAGGTCCGGTCGGCCGACGCTTCGAACGAACAGCGTGTCGCCGGTCAGGGCGGCGTCGCCGACGCGGAAGGAGATGCTACCGCGGGTGTGACCCGGCGTGAACAACACGTCCACGTCGCGCTCCCCGACGGCGATTTCGTCGCCGTCCTCGACGGCGGTGTAGCGGTCGAGTTCGCGGGCGTCCTTCTCGTGGAGGTAGTACGGAACGTCCTCCGCGGCCGCGAGGTCGCGGCCGCCGCTGATGTGGTCCGCGTGGGCGTGCGTGTCGGCGACGGCGACGATTTCGAGGTCGCGCGATTCGGCGAGATTCTGGTACACTTGGATGTGCTGACCGGGGTCGACGACGAGCGCCTCGTCCCCGTCCTGGACGACGTAGGAGAGACAGCCTGTTCCGGGTCGGACGATTTGCGTGACGCCATCGACGTCCGGAACGTCGTAGGCCTGATACACCATCGCCCAGCCGCGCATGCCGCCTCGCATCGACTTCGCGTCGTAGCCGTTGTTGCGAAGCACCTGTGCGGCCCGCTGGGAGACGACGCCAGCCACGCAGACGGTGGCGACTTCGGCGTCCTCCGGAACGTCGTCGAGCGAATGTTCGAGTCCGAGGGTGTTGCCGCCGGACAGCTGGTCGTAAACGGGAACGTTGTGGCTTCCGTCGATGTTCCACTCCTCGTACTCGTCCTCGTTGCGAACGTCGAGGACGTAGAGGTCTTCATCACCGTCCCGCAACCGCGCGGCTACTTCCGTCGGGCTGATGTCTGTATTGCTCGACATACACAATACTATGAAAGAGAGTCGTGATAAACCTGTGGATTCCCGATTCCGTTGCCCGTAGCGTATGACGGTCCAAAAATCAGCCGTTCCGTGTCCGTCGGCTCAGTCGTCCGCTCGGGACGCGGACCCAACCACGTCCCGAATCTTTCGTCCGACCCGTTTCACGAGCCAGACGTACTCCTCGACCGGGGAGGTGCGACAGCTCGGCCCGTCGTCCACGTCGCACGCCTCGGCGGAATCGTCCCGTTCGGTCATCGTGCGTTCAGGCGTCGTTCGGTCGGTCATGGTTCGAACACCGCTCGACGGACACCGCCGAATCGCGTCGCGGTACTTCGGCGATGACAGTCGTACCAGTAGGTAGGTGCCGTAGGCACTTGTATTGTTTGCCAGCCACAATACAGACTGGCCGAAACCTCAACCATTAACATCCTTCGCGGCGAACCGTCGGCCGATGACCTACTACGACAAACGGCACGTGGAGGGCGAGTTCGATGCGGTCGTAGAGCGAACGACCGAGGCGCTCGGCGACGAAGGATTCGGCGTCCTCTCCGACATCGACGTGAGCGACGCGTTCGCCAAAAAACTCGACATCGAGGACTACCCGAACTACCGGATTCTCGGGGCCTGTAACCCGCCGCTCGCAAAGCAGGGACTCGACGCGGAGGAGGACCTCGGCGTCCTGCTCCCCTGCAACGTCGCCGTCTACGAAACCGACGAGGGCGTCGTCGTCAGCATGGTGGACCCCGAGGCGATGCTCTCGGTCGTGGATAACGCCGAGATGGACGACATCGCGGACGAGGTGCAAGCGCGCTTCGACCGAGTGTTGGAATCGCTCGGCGAAGAGTAACTCGCTCCCACTCCGCGAAGTAACTCACTCCAGCGACCCGGCGAAGTCGGCCGTGAACCCCTCGACTTCGTTCCAGTCGGTGTATTCGTAATCGTGAGCGGTGTCCGTATCGCCGCCCATCCGCTTTGCTATCTGTTTCATCACGAACCGCTTGAGCGTCCCGTACTGGCTGTATTTGAGCGCGCCGGGGACGACGGCCGTCTCGTCCGGGTTCCACCCGGTTTCGGAGAGGAACTCGGCAACGTACTCGCGGGCATGCTCCCACCCCTCCTCGGACCCCTCGGCGGCGGCGAGGCTCACAGAGAAGAAGGCCGACGGGAGCCGATTCAATTCGTCGGCGTGTTTTTTGACGTACCTCGTCACGTACTTCTGGTGTTTACCCATGTGTACCGACGCGCCGACGACGACGGCGTCGTAGTCCATCAAGTCGAACGATTCCGGTCGATGTCTGATGTGGACGACGGCCGGGTCGTGGCCAGACGTTTCGAGCACCTCGGCGACCCGTTCGGCCACCGTCGCGGCCTGCCCCTCGGTCGAACCGTAGAGCACGAGTACCCGCGCCATCAGTTTCCGTCCCCGTTCGAATACGGACGCCCGTCACTCGAAATGAATTGCACTGTCAGATACCCCGAACGGACGTTCGACGGCATCGCCTAAAATGGTATTCCGAGGCGGTCAGTATCCGAGGAAGCCGAAAGTGGTTATTGATAGCCCAGCGCTTTCAGCCGGTCCGTGACGGCGGACGGCGGCGCTTCACCCTCGTTTTCGTTGGGTTCGACGCCCGAGGACGCCATCGCGTCGATTCGCTTCTCCACTGCTTCGTGAAGGTAATCAGGAACGTCGATGTCGTCGTCAGCGCCGTCCAGCAGATTTTCGGTTTCCGCCGGGTCGGCGGTTCGGTCGTACAGTTCACGCGCTTCCGATTCGGTGTGATAGATGTACGACCACTCGCGCGTTCTGGCGCTGACGAGGAGTTCCCCGTCGTCCAATCGGCGCGGAATCGGTTGGTAGGTGACGCTCGGCCCGCGCACCGCGACGGACGTGACGGGCGACGGGTCGGGAGTCCCGTCGAGCAGGCTCTCACCGTCGAACTCGTGTTCGACGCCCATCGCGTCGCAAACGGTCGGCGGTATCGCGTCGAGGCCGACGGCCCGTTCGACGGTTTCCGCGTCCCCGTCGGGATGCGAGACGACGAGTGGAACGTGCGTTAACTCCTCGTAGAGTTTCGGGTAATGCGCGAGGTGACCGTGTTCCATGAACTCCTCGCCGTGGTCGCCCGCGAAGAGGAGACAGGCGTCGTCCCGGAATCCCTTCTCGGACAGCGCGGAGATGACGCGGCCGACGCTCTCGTCCACCTGCCGAATCGCGGCGCGGTAGAGCGACCGAAGGTTGTCGAGCGTGTCGCTCCCGACTTCCTTGCCGAGACCCGCCTGGGCGTGCGCCCTGAGCATCTTCAGCGTCCCGACGTTGGCACCCGTCTCGTCGCGGACGAACTTGGGCGCGGGGACGTAGGGCGTGTGAACGTCCATGTAGTGCACCCACAGGAAGAAGGGTGGCTCCGCCCGCTCGATGAAGTCGATGGCGTGTTCCTCCACGTCCTTCATTCGGGAGACGTTCCGCGCGCCGCCGTCGCGGCCGAGGAGACGACGGAACGGCGACGCCGCGACCTGTAGCCACGCTTGGACGGTCGGATGGGCGGTGAGATACTTGCTGTAGAACGCGTCGTTCGTGCTCGACGTGAACGTCTCGAATGTCTCGAATCCGCGGTCGTACCCCCAGTGGTGGGTCAAGAATCCGTTCGCGCCGTTGAATCCCGCCGTGGTGATTCCGGCGTCGCGGAGCGTTTCGGCGAGCGTCGGACGGTCTGGCAGACCGATGTCCCGCGAGTCAGTGAAGACGTGTCCCCCGCCGAGAATCGACGGGAAGGAAAACGGCGTCCAGTTGCCGTGCGCGAAGGCGTTCTCGAAGGACGTTCCGTGCGTTGCGAGGTCGGCAATCGTGCCGTCGTCGGGCAGTGCGTCCGCTCGGAGCGAATCGACGGTGAACAGGACCGTTATCGGTGTGTCGTTCGTGCTCATTCTGTCGAGGGGGTTGCTGGTTCGCTAGTTGAGAGTTCGCCACGGAGCTAAAATACCTTGCTAGAGCGTAGCCCGGAGGGGCATATAGCACTCAATAGTTCTCGATAGCTGTTTCGTTGACACGACGAACGGTCGAAAGGTTCGAAAGCGGCAAAAAGCGTCGTCTCGCCGCTACTCGACGGGTTCGAGTTTTGCGCTGAAGTGGCGAAGCTCCTCCATCGGCGGTTCCCAGACGATTTCGAGGCCGGACAGTTCGTCGCGGCGTTCACCGACCTTCTCGAAGGTTTCCGCGATGTGCTCCAGATGCTCGCGGAAGTACGTGCGGCGGGGCAGACAGAGCCGAACGAGTTGCGGGCGGTCCTCGCCGGGGAACGCGAACTCGCCGAGTTCGACGGCGCGGACGCCGCCCTCGCGGTAGAGTTCGCCGACCAGCACTTGGCCCGGGAATTGCTCGCGGGGGATGTTCGGCAGGAACTCCTCGGCCTTCACGTACACCGCGTGGCCGCCGGTCGGCGCGTAAATCGGGACGTCGGCGTCGAGGAGGAGGTCGCCCAGTTCCGCAACCTGTTCGACGCGGGATTCGATGTAGGGTTGCGTGACCGCCTCGCGGAGGCCGACCGCCATGGCCTCCAAGTCGCGGCCGGAGAGGCCGCCGTAGGTCGAAAAGCCCTCGTAGAGGATACCACGCTGTTTGGCGTGTTCGAACAGTTCGTCGTCGCGCACGCCGACGAAGCCGCCGATGTTGGAGAGCGCGTCCTTCTTCCCGCTCATGACGATGGCGTCGGCGTAGGAGAGTTCCTCGCGGGCGATGGCGGCGACGCTCGACCCTTCGAACTCCGCCTCGCGCTGTTGTACGAAGTAGGCGTTCTCGGCGAATCGGCAGGCGTCGATGACGAACGTGGCGTCGATTTCGTCGGCCACCTCGCGCGCGTCGCGGAGGTTCTGAACGCTCACGGGTTGGCCCGCCATCGAGTTGTTCGTGATGGTGACGACGAGCGCGGGGATGTTCTCGGCACCAACCTCGTCCGCCAGTTCGCGGACTTTCTCGGGGTCGAGGTTGCCCTGGAACGGGTCGTCCGGCGCGACGTCGACGGGGCAATCGACGGGTTGCCCGCCGTTGTTGACGACGTGTGCCCGCGTCGTGTCGAAGTGGGTGTTGTTCGGAACGTAGTCGCCCTCGGAGACGAGGACGCCGTAGAGGACGTTCTCCGCACCCCGGCCCTGATGGGCGGGAACGATGTTCTCGAAGCCCATCACGTCGGCGACGCTCTCCTGCAGACGTTTGAAACTGTCACTGCCCGCGTAGGCTTCGTCGCCGCGCATCATCGCGGCCCACTGTTCGTCACTCATCGTGCCCGTCCCACTGTCGGTCAGCAGGTCTATGAACACGTCCTCGGAGTCGAGATTGAAGACGTTGTAACCGGCTTCTTCGATGTTGGCTTCGCGCTCGTCGCGGTCGGGGAGGTGAATCGGTTCGACGACTTTGGCCCGGTAGGCTCGCATAGTCAGAATGGGGACGGTCGAGAACTTAACCCTGCTGTGAAAGCATCGGTGGAAAACGAGCGTTTCCGGGGGTCAGCGACCGAATTTGCTCATCGTCCGTACGGGTAGTCCATCTGTGTCTCGATGGTTTCCCGAGTCCCCGAATCAGTCAGCTCTTCGACCAATTCTAACCCGAGGTCGATGCCCGACGTGACTCCACCCGCCGTCACGACATCGCCGTCTCGGACGACCCGCTCCTCGACGACGGTATCACAATACACCCCGAGCAGGTCGTAGGCGTCGGGGTGCGTCGTCGCGCGCTTTCCCGAGAGGAACCCCGCCGCCCCGAGCAACAGCGACCCGGTGCAGACCGATACGACCAGTTCGGAATCCGCGGTGGAGAGCCACGAGACGAACGCGTCGTCCTCGGCCAACTCGCGGGCGACGAATCCGCCGGGAACGACCAGCATATCGTAGCCAGCGAGGGGTTCGTCCACCACGTCGGGAACGATTTCGAGGCCCGCGTTCGCGGTCACGCGCTCCGTTCGAGCACAGACGTCCCACGACACGTCGCGAAATCCCATCGTATCGAGTCGGGTGAGCGGGTCGTAGACGCCAACGAAGTCCAGTGCGGTCATGCCGTCGTACGCGACGAACGCGATGTGCATGGAGGAAGATGGGTAAGGAGGAATATCGTCTTTGTGCGTCCTGAAAATCAGAGAATAGCCCGGACGAAAGACGGACGGTGTGAGTTGAACAGTCGTTTCCGTTCAGTACGTCTCGAATCGGTCGAGTAGGCGAGGAAGACCCACGGCGGCACCAACCGCACCCGCAACGAGGGATAGCAGAGCCAGAATCGTCACCAGCGTCTCGGGTCGCCCTTCGAGACGCGGTTTGATGACGAGCGTGAGAACGACACCGAGAACGAGCAAACACTCGTGGTTCTGTTCGAGCGAGTCGCGGAAGTCCCGAGGAGAGTCTGTATCGTTCGTCATGGTGGAAACCGGTCGACTGACCGGAGGTCCCAACTGACGAACCCAAACAAATGGGTAGGTGTGGGCTTAGTGCCCGAGCGCCCGAAGCGCAACGGCCAACGCCGTGATTATTTTCACGACGCGCCAGATGATTTGGGTGACCAAATCAACCAGTTCGAGTCGTCGCCTTCGGCCGTCTTTGTCGTCGTTGGGTTTTGATGAGGTCATCGAGTGACCTCATTTATCGAAGATCACCGCGGCTACTTAATCCCCATCGGTTTTTAATCATCGATGATGATTACGGCGGAAGGTTTTCATACGTCGTCACCGTAAATACGAATGGGTTTTGATGAGGTCACCTCGCGGGGGGCGTCCCCGCGAGTCTTCATCGCGAAAATTTTCGGTAGAAGCATCTCCGTCGTGAGAATGGTGCTCGGACGCCGACGAACGGATGACGAGATTCGGAACCGAAGCGTCGTGTCGGAACTGACGGGGACGTACTACGGGAACATTTCCACGTTTCCGGCGGCGGTTACCCGTACGCGTTCGGAATTCACTCGTAACGAAGCGCGTCGATGGGGTCCACCCGCGCCGCGTTCCACGCCGGGTAGAGACCCGTCACCACGCCGACGAGGAGGCCGACGCCGATGGCGACGGGGACCACCTCGTACGCGAAGACGAGCGGAAGCCCGACGTACTGGGTGGCGGCGTATCCGCCGAGGGCACCGAGCACGACACCGAAGACGGACCCGATGACGCCGAGCAGGACCGCCTGCATCAAAAACACCTGAAGCACGTCGCGGTTCTGCGCGCCGACGGCTTTCATGATGCCGATTTCGCGGGTCCGTTCGGTCACGCTCACCAGCATGATGTTGGCGATGCCGATGGCCGCGACGACGAGCGAGATGACCGCGATGCTCGTGATGAACGTCGTCAGCGTCGTGAGCACGTCCTTCACGCGATTCACGAGGTCGCGGTCGGTTCGCACCCGGATGGCGTACTCGTCGGGCGTGAGTCGTGCGGCGTCGGAGTTCGAACGGAGGTAGGCTTTCACCGCCCGCTTGCTCTCCGGAATCGTCCCGTGGTTTTCTGCAACGACCGTGACCAGCGGATAGACGCGCTGGGTGGTCCCTTGCGTCGGACTCTCGACTGTCGAACCGTAGAACGGATCCGTCGGGACGTACACCTGCGGGAGCGACCCGCCGCTCTCGAACTGGCCGTTTCCGCTCGACCGCTTGAGGACTCCGGCGACGCGTGCGGTCTCGGTGCCTCCGTCCGCCGTTCGAATACCGATGCGGTCGCCGACCGAGAGTCGGTCGTCGAACAGGCGGGCCGCCGCCGGGTTCAGGACGACTTCGCGTTTTCCCTGCTCGAACGACTCGCCGCGGGCGAACGTCCGGGTTCGAAACTGGTCGGGCGTGGTGGCGACGATGCCGTTCTGGCTCACCGTCTGCCCGCCGTGAGTGAGTGCGATGACAGGGAGCACGCCGCGCGGGACGACGGTCGCCACGCCGTCGATACCGCGGAGTCGGGCGATGTCGTGTGCGGTGAACACCGGTTGCGCGCCGAACCCGGGTTGGCCGCCGGGCGGACCGGCCCAGACGTACATGTTCGGCGCGTGGCCGCCGGTGAACTCCCGGAGGATATCGACGCGGAGGCTGGTGCCGAGGGTCACGAGCGTGATGACGGCGGCGACGCCGATGACGACGCCGACCGTCGACAGCGAGGAACGAACGCGGTGGCTCCGAATCGCCCTGAGACTCATCCGAAGCGTTTCGCTGAACTCCACGGCCTTCCCCGCTATCGCCGCCCTTCGACCCGACGCTGTGAGTCGATTTTCTCGACGCGCTCGACGGTCCCGTCGAGGATGTGAACGACGCGTTCAGCGTGTTCCGCGATGTGGCGCTCGTGGGTCACCATCAGCACGGTGTTCCCCTCGTCGTTGAGTTCCTCGAACAATGCCATTATCTGGTTCCCCGTCTCGCTGTCGAGATTTCCGGTCGGTTCGTCGGCGAGGATGATGGCGGGATCGTTCGCCAGCGCGCGGGCGATGGCCACGCGCTGGCGTTGCCCGCCCGAGAGTTCGTTCGGTCGGTGTTCCTCCCGACCGCGGAGGCCGACGCGATAGAGGAGATCGTCGGCGCGCTCCCGTCGGTCGGCACGCGAAATCCCCTGAAAGACGAGCGGGAGCGCGACGTTCTCGCGGGCGGTCAGGCGCGGCATCAGGTTGAAGGTCTGGAAGACGAAGCCGATCTCCTGTCCGCGAACGGTCGTTCGCTCCGTATTGGACAGGTCGGTGACGTCACGGCCGTTGATGTGAATCGTCCCCTCGGTCGGCGTGTCGAGACAGCCGATGAGGTTGAGCAGGGTGCTCTTTCCCGACCCACTCGGACCCATCACCGCCGTGTACGACCCCCGTGGAATCGACAGGTTCACCCCGTCGAGCGCGTGAACCGGCTCGCCGAGGAAGTACGTTTTGCGAACGTCGGTCAGTGTCACCGCGTCTCTCGGCCCCTCGTCGGAACCCGTCGCCGAGTGGCTTGCTGCCATAGGAAGCGTTAGCATCCCGACAGTCTAAACCCTACTCCATACCACGAACGGCGGGGAACGGAAAAATAACGCCGGTCCGGGGTTACACTCACGGGTCCCGATTCGGAACGGGGTCAATCGGGGCAACAGCGGACGGTCGGAGCAATCGGTCGGTCAAGGCGAGACTGAACGGTCGGAGCAAGCGGGCGGCCGAGGCGAAAGCGGACAGAGCGTATTCGGTCATCGGGGACGACTATCCCCTCGGTGTATGTTCCATGACCGAACTCTCCGGCGTCTGGTCGAAGGACGAAATCGTCGCGTTCTTCGACCGGACGACCGTTCCGCTTCGACTCGCCTGCAACACGCCATCGGGACGCCTCTGGATGGTGTCGCTGTGGTACGTCTTCGAGGACGACACCCTGCGCTGTGCCACCGGCGCGAGCGCCGATATCGTCGGCCTGCTCCGGAACGATTCGACCGTCGCGTTCGAAATATCGACGAACGACCCGCCGTACAGCGGGGTGCGCGGCAACGGCACCGCGAGCGTGGAACCGGACCCCGAAAAAGACCTGCTCCGGGAGTTGCTGCGTCGGTATCTCGGCGGGACCGACTCCCGACTGGCCCGGCGATTGTTGTCCGACGACCGGACGGAGGTGACCATCCGAATCGAACCGGACCGCCTCCACAGCTGGGATTTCACGCAGCGAATGGCGGACGCGTCGTAGAATGGCGCGGCGGAGGTTCGTGGATTGCGGCAGGCCGTACCGACCACCCCCACATTCTTCCCTCCCGTCGCCGACAGCGAACCCATGGAGTTAGACGGGGAGCGATTGCGGACCGATATCGAGACGACCGGTGAGTTCGGCGCGCTGGAAGACGAAGAGCACGGTCGAACCGTCCTCACGGGGACGGAAGCGAACAGACGGGCACGCGAGTACTTCGTGGAGCGACTGGAAGACGCCGGATTGGACGTTCGCGTGGATGCGGTCGGCAACATCGCGGGACGGTGGACCCCCGAGAGCGCCGACCCGGACGCGGCCGCGGTCGCCGCCGGGAGCCACCTCGATTCGGTCCCGGAGGGCGGCATCTTCGACGGGCCGCTCGGGGTCTACTCCGCGCTGGAAGCGGTTCGCGCGATGCAGGACGCCGGAATCGAGCCGACCCGACCGGTCGAAGTCGTCTCGTTCACCGAGGAGGAGGGCCAGCGGTTCGCAAGCGGCCTGCTCGGGTCCTCCGTCGCGGTCGGGGAGCGGTCGGTGGCGGACGCGCTCGCGCTGACGGACGGCCGAACGACCTTGGCGGACGCGCTCGAATCCATGGGATTCCGAGGCGAGGGACGACTCGACGCGAGCGAGTGGGATTCGTGGCTGGAACTGCACGTCGAACAGAGCAAACGCCTCGAACGGGCCGACGTTCCGGTCGGCCTCGTCACGACGATTACGGGAATCACGCACTGCGACGTGACGGTTCGCGGCGAAGCGAACCACGCGGGAGCCACGCCGATGGACGAGCGGACCGACGCGCTGGCCGCGGCGAGCGAGTTCGTTCGGGACGTGGAGCGGGGAGCCACCGAAATCGGCGAGACGACGGTCGGTACCGTCGGCAAACTCGACGCGCGGCCGAACGCGACGAACGTCGTTCCCGGTACGGTCGAGATGAGCGTCGATATCCGCGACGTGAGCTACGACGCGATGAACGAACTCGTCTCGCGGGCGGAGGAGTCGCTGTCGCGGCTCGAAGCCGAACGAGGCGTCGAGACGACCCTTTCGCGCGGGTTCGACCTCCAGCCGACCGAGATGAGCGAGCGGTGTCGGCGAGCGGTAGCCGAGGCGGGCGAAAACGCGGGTATCGAGACGCTCGACCTGCACTCGGGCGCGGCCCACGACACGATGTACGTCGCGGGGGTGACCGACGCCGCGATGCTGTTCGCGCCGTCCCGCGACGGAATCTCGCACAATCCCGGCGAGTGGACGGCGTGGGAGGACTGTGCGACGGCGACGCGGGCGCTCGCCGGAGGACTCGCGTCGCTGGCGCGCTGAGTGGGGCGAATCGGGGACGAGGATCGAAACGGGGCAGGAATCGGGGACGGGACGGAAACGGAGCAGGAATCGGGGACGGGACAGAAAGGATTGGCGCGCGAGAGCGACTCAGTTCTGATATCGAAGCGCGTCTTGGCCGGTCAGCCTTCGGAGTTGGTCCTCGCTGAGACCGCCGGTATCGGAGTCCATCTCGTCGAGACCGACGCCGCTGGTGACGATGGCGCGGAACGCCACTTCGAGCGGAACGTCGATGTCCACGAGGTCGTCCGACGGAACGTTGACCACGAAACCGCCCATGACCGGGTTCGGGGCCATCGGGAGGAAGACGGTCGTCATGTCTGTCTCGCCGACCGCGTTCGTGACCTCCTCGGGCGTCTCCGCCGTCACGAACGCGAACGTGTAGGTGTCGTCGGTCGGGAATTCGAGCAGCTTCACGTCGCGGAAGTGGTCCTCGTCGCTCTCTATCATCGCGTCGCCCATCCGACGGAAGCTCCGATAGATGGTTCCGAACCCGGGAATTTGGCTGATGGCGTAATCGAAGTTGTCGATGGCGCGCTCGCCGAACGGGGAGTGGGCGACGAACCCGACCAGCAGAACCAGCAGGAAAACGACTCCGGTAGCGATGCCGCCGAGGACGAGCACCGAATCGACCGGAACGAACGAGAGGAGCGGCAGCAGCATATTTCTGACGAATTTGAGCAAGACGACGACGACGTACAACGTGATGAGGAGGGGAACGACGACGGTGACGCCCGTGAGCGTCGTCTCGCGGAGCTTCCCTACGACCGACAGATCGTCCGTGGAATTCATCGTTCAGCACACGAGAGCGGGAGATAAAGAGCGTACCGGCCGCATACGCAAGCAATGGAACTGCTTGCATAGGCCGCCAGCAGAGTAATCCATGGGAAGCCCCTAGCCCCACCCCATGAGTACTATCGCCGTCGTGCGGGTGCCCGCTTCGGAGTTCGCACTGGAGGCGACGCTCGAAAGGGTCCCGGGAGTTTCCTTCGAAGTCGAGCGCGTCGTCGCGCCCGAATCGGAGCGGGTGATGCCGTACATCTGGGCGACGGCTGACCCGGACCAGTTCGACGCCCTCCAAGCCGCGCTCGAAGACGACCCGACCACGGAGGACGTCGAACTGCTCGTCGATTTGGACGACGAGTGGCTGTTCCGCATGACGTGGATAGGGAAGACCCAGTTCGTCATCCACGTTCTCGTGGACGAAAGCGGAACGATCATCGACGCGACGGGAACGGACGACGAGTGGCAACTCCGGATCCTGTTCCCCTCCCGCGACGCGCTCGGGGCGACGTACGAATACTGCGAGGAGCACGGCATTCCGCTCACGATAGAACAGATATACCAACTCGACCAATCGCCCATGCGAGGGAAGTACGGACTCACCGAGGAGCAGTACGAGACGCTCATCACGGCGTTGGAGCGGGGTTATTACGACATCCCGCGCGACATCTCGGGGACGGAACTGGCCGCGGAACTCGGCATCTCGCACCAAGCGCTGTCCGAACGGCTCCGGCGCGCGTACGGGAACCTGCTCTCAAACGCGCTCGTCGTCGGGGAGAACGAACTGGGCGAGTAGACGTCTCGTCGCCATCCGAGGTGGATTCCGCTTCCGACCGTCATTCCGAGCGGTCGTCGGTCGGAGTCGGGTCGGCGTCGGAACGGTCGTCGTGGGGGGCGTCGTCGGTTTCGACCGGGTTCCGACCGAGCAGGCCCGGAAACACGACCCAGAGGAACTGCACCGTGACGACCATGATGAACGGGCCGAGGAAGATGCCGTACCAGCCGAACACCGGCGGACCGAGCAGGTAGGCGAACATGATGAGGCCGGTGGGAAACAGCCGACCGGAGAGTATCGGACGAATGTAGGTTCGGACGGCGTTATCGAACGCTATCTCCATGATGGCGAGGAACAGGACCGGAAACCACAGCAAAACGGGGTCGGTCCGAAGCGCGACGATGGCGAGGTAGAACACCACCACGAAGTAGACGATGGACCGACCGACGAGCGGGACGATGGTGGCGAGTCCCGTTGCGATTGCCACGAGCATCGTCTGTGGAATCGCCATGCCCGGCGGTGCGACGAGGTTCAACAGGGTGTAGATGACGGCGGAGAGGACGATGATGACGAAGATGGTCAGCGTGTAGCCGAAGAAGACGGAGTTCAGCCCGCGGTCCACCGCGTGGAGGTACTCGCCCGTCCGCGTTTCCTCGTCCGCGACGGTCCGCCGGAACCAGCCCGCGATTTTCCCCTCGTCGCGGACGAGGAAGAAGACGAAGATGAGCGTGAGAAACAGGTTGTACGATTGGGTCGCGAACGCCCCGATGAGGCCGCGAAACTGGAAGAGGAACGAGCGGATGGAGGGGTTTCGAAGCAGCCTCGTGACCGAATCGTACAATCGCTCGGGCGTCGTCGGAATCGCTCGGAAATCGAATCCGGGGAAGAGCACCCGAACGAGGCGCTCGACGTCGGCGACGCGAACCGTCGAGAGTTGCCCGAACGCGATGACCGCGACGGTACCCAGAAGCGCGATGAACGGGAGGACGATGACCGCCAACGTGACCGACGCCGCGATGCCGGGCGGGAGCCCGAAGCCCACCAGCCGTCTGGCGATGGGACGGGCGACGTAGTAGAGGAAGACGCCGAACACCAGCCAGCCCAGATAGCTGCCGAGCGAGGTGACGAGGACGAGGATTAGAGCGGCCGCGAACAGCCACCAGCCGAACTCGTTTCTACTCGGGCCGTCGTCGCGTCCGAATTTCATAGCATTTCCCGTGATTGGGACGAGATACGTTAAGTAGCGTGATAATTTGAGGGGTCATTCCGACCCGTCGTCGGGGGCGAGTATCGGAAGCAGAAGGCTGCCTCCCGCCGCGAACAGACCGACGAGAAGGCCACCGAGGGCGAATATCTGAGAGTTACCCGTGGGAAGCGTGAGCCAAATAGCGAACAGCACGAGCAAGATGGAGAAGAGGAGCATGTCGGTCGTTCCGCTCATACCCGTTCGTTCCACCAACCATACATAGTTATTTCGACACGACTTTTCGGGGGGAGAAAGTCAGCGATTCCGCTCCCACTCCTCGATGACGATCACGACGCGTTCGTTGAGGGGCATGTCGTCGAACGGTCCCGACGCGTCGGCGGCGGTGAGAACGTCCCGGACCGCGCCGTCCGCCTCCGCCAGTCGAAAGTCGATACCGCGTTCGTCGAGGTCCTCGGCCAGCGAAGCGAGCATGTCCGCGGCGGTCAGGTCGATGGTCGGTGAGGAACGCATGTCGAAGACGACGAGAGAGACGGGCGTCTCGCGGTCGTTCACGGCGTCGATGACCTCGGCGCGGATGGTCGGCGCGTTGGCGAAGAACAACTCGGCGTCGACGCGGTAGACGAGTACGCCGGGGACGCGCTCGTTTTCGGGGTGGCGCGACAGGTCGCCGAACTCGTCGGACCCCGGAACCCGACCTAACGTGGCCGTGTTGGGGTACGTCGCACGTCCCACGACGACGAGGAGCGAGACGAACACGCCGATGAACACGCCCGCGAGCATCCCGAAGATGAGAACGCCGAGAAAGGCGGACGCTGCCGTCACGAACTCCAACGTGTCGAGGCGGTAGATGCGGCGGAGTTCGGGCACGTCGACGAGGCCCGCGACGGCGACGATGACCACCGCCGCCAACACCGTTTCGGGGAGCGTCGTGAACAGGTCGGTGAAAAAGACGAGGACGAGCGCGAGGACGACGGCGGAGACGCCGCTCACGAGTTGCGTTTCGCCCCCGATTTCGTCGTTGAGGGCGCTTCTGGACATGCTGCCGCCGACCACGAAGCCGTGACCGAGACCCGCCGCGATGTTCGTGAGGCCGTCGGCGAGCAGTTCCTGGTCGGCATCGACCCGCTGGTCGTGTCGCCGGGCGAACGTCTCGACGGCACCCATCCCCTCGACGTAGGAGAGCAAGAAGAGCGCGAACGCGAGCGGAACGAGGTCCGGAAGCGTTCCGGTCGGCGGCGTCGGCATCGAAATCGGCGGCAGTCCGCTCGGAATCCGCCCGACGACCGTGACCCCGCGCCGCTGGAGATCTGTCACGGCGACCAGTCCGGTGGCGAGGAGCACGACGATGAGGGCGGTCGGAACGCGCTTCGCGTAGCGTTCGCCGAGGGCGAGCAGAACGAGCGCACCCAATCCGATACCGAGCGTCGGGAAATTGGTCGCGCCGAGGTGGGTCACGACGAAGCCGACGCGCTCGAAGAAGGTGCCGCTGGCACCCGAAATCCCGACCAGTTTGTCGAGTTGCGTGGCGGTGATGTACAGCGCCGCGCCCGCCGAAAAGCCGGTCAGAACGGACTCGGAGATGAAGTTCACGACGAATCCGAGCCGGAACAGCCACGCGATGACCGAGATGACTCCGACGAGCACCGTCGTCGCCCCGATGAGCGTCGCGTATTCGGTCAGCGACCCGCCCACGGCCACGGACCCGACGCCCGTCGCGACCAGCACGGCGAGCGCGGAGGTGGGGCCGTAGATGACCTGCCGGGAGGTGCCGACGAACACGTAGACGACGAGGGCGAGCAATCCCGCGTACAGACCGGTTTCGGGCGGGAGTCCGGCCAGCGACGCGTAGGCCATCCCCTCGGGTAGGACCGCGGCGGCGACGGTGATGCCCGCGAGAACGTCGGCCGGGAGCCACGACCGGTCGTATCTGGGGAGCCAGTCCGCGATGGGAAGGACGGCTTCGACGGGTCCGTTTCGACCGTCGTGCGTGGGGTCCGATTCCATTCGGTCACTCACCGATTACGACGGGGTTCGCTCCGGGCGCTCCGTCGCCTCCCGATACTTGTGCCGATAGGCCGCTATCTTCCGGTAGAGCAGCGCGAGGAAGAACCCGTCGTACACGACGACGAAGGCGATGAACGCCACCCCGGAGAGCGGCAGGTACGTCACCAGCGCGTCGTACGTCGCGTGGATGAGCACGGCGATGAGGAGGCCCTTCACCACGATGGGACCGCGATTCTCGGGGTTCCCCTTCGCCAAGCCGAGGTAGTAGCCCGCGAACGAGGCGTAGATGACGTGCCCCGGTCCGACGAACGACCGCTGTGCGGCGGTGCCGACGGCGATGCTGGCGAGCCTCGACATCGGGAGACGTCCCGCCGTGAACAGCGCGTTCGTGATGTACGTGAAGTTCTCGATGGTGGCGAAGCCGAGTCCGGCGAACGCGCCGAACACCGCGCCGTCGATGGCCGCACCGAGGTACGGCGTCCGATAGGCGTACAGTCGGGAGGCGAGCCATTTCGAGGTCTCCTCGACCGGCCCGACGACGACGTAGAAGAAGGCGACCGTTCCGACGACCGGAATCAGTTGGAAGACGGGTTGTAAGGTCGTGTTGAGCAGGGCGGCGAACCCGGCGAACAGCACGCCCAGAAGGAACGTCACCGCCAGCGGCGCGAGGGGTTCGCGCTGCACGTCGTCGCCGTACCAGATGAGCGCGGCGAGCACGAACGCCGGGATGACCGACAGGAACGTCAACACGCCAAGCGCCGGTTGCAGGAAAAGGATGAATCCGGTCGCGGCGAGTTGCGCGACGAACAGCAACACCGCGAGCGCGACGAACACCCGCCGCCAGTTGCCCGTGAGGCCGCGGTAGATGGCCACCGCCGCCCGGTCGGTTCGCGTGCGTTCCTCCCACGTCGTCACGTCGTAGAGGTCCTCCTCCCCAAGCGACGTCTCTATCAGGTCGTCCTCGCTCCCACCCATACATCGTACACGTGACGATTCGTCATAACGATTGGTGGCGAAACGAGTCCGCACGGACGAGCGGGCCCATCAGTTTTATTCTCGCGCTCGTCGTTCCACGGTGGCATGGCACTCCTCTCGACCGAAGAAGCCGACGTGCCGACGCAACCGCCCGAAACCGGACGGGAGGGCGTGAAGATGGTCGCGCTGTGGATACTGCTCGTCGTCGCATTGGTCGTCCTGACGAGAGGGAGACGCGGGCGTCGGCGGTAGGTCTCCCGCCGTTTTCGACGGGACAGAGCTTTGACCGTTCCGAGCGTTTTCACACGCCGACAGCGAACACCAACGGGGGAACGGAACGGTCGCTGTCGGGGGAGAAGGGTGAGAGTGAATCGGTCGAATTCGAGGAAGGAATCGTCCCGGAGAGAAGTCCCATGACCGACGAAGAGGAATCCATCACGGTCTGGCAACCGCTTCGGGAACCAGTCTTCCGAGCGATGTGGACGGCGGCGCTCGTGTCGAACGTCGGGACGTGGATGCAGAACGTCGGCGCGGCGTGGCTTATGACCTCGCTCACCACCTCGGCCCTGTTCGTCGCGTTGGTGCAGACGGCGACGACACTCCCCGTCGTTGTCGTCTCCCTTCCAGCGGGTGCCATCGGCGACATCGTGGACAGACGCTGGCTCCTGCTTTCGATACAGGTATGGATGCTCGTCACCGCCGGACTCCTCGGCGTGCTGACCGCGACTGGACAAACGACGCCGTGGATACTGTTGCTCCTCACGTTCTCGCTCGGGTTTGGGACGGCGTTCATGAACCCGACGTGGCAGGCGATTCAACCCGAGTTGGTGTCGCGGGACGAACTCCCGGCCGCGATTTCGCTCGGTGCCGTTGGCTTCAACATCGCCAGGGCGGTCGGGCCAGCGGTCGGCGGCCTCATCCTCGCAGCGACCGGAGCGGCCACGGTATTCCTGCTCAACGCGCTCTCGTTCCTCGCCGTGCTCGTCGTCGTGTATCGGTGGCGTCGTGAGCCGTCACCCTCCGAACTGCCGCCCGAGCGGGTTTCGGAGTCGATACGTCGGGGCGTTCGGTTCGTCCGCAACGACCGCGGTCTCAGGTCCGTGCTGGCGCGGACGCTGACGTTCATCTTCTTCGCCAGCGCGATTTGGGCGCTGTTGCCCCTCCTCGTCCGCAATCAACTCGGCCTCGGTGCGAGCGGATACGGCCTCGTGCTCGGCGTGACCGGCCTCGGGTCGGCGGCGGGAATTACCGTCCTCGAACGGGCGCGACAGCGGTACACCACGAATCAGGTCGTCCTCGGCGCGTCCGCGCTGTTCGCCGCCGTGCTGGTGGTGCTCGGAACCGTCCACGTCGTCGCCGTCGCTCTCGTCGCCGTCGCCGTGGGTGGAATCGCGTGGATTTCCGTGCTGTCGAGCCTGAACACGGCGGTACAGACGCTCTCGCCGGAATGGGTTCGCGCCCGGACACTCTCCGTGTACATGCTCTTCTTCCTCGGCGGAATGGCAATCGGCGGGTTGGCGTGGGGCGCGGTGGCCGACTATCTCGGCACACCAGAAACGCTCGTCGCGGCGGGTGCGGGGTTGTTCGTCGGACTCGTGGGTGCGATTCGCTGGCGGTTCCCTGTCACAGACGACCTCGATTTGCGCCCGTCCGCCCACTGGCCCGACCCGGAAACAGCGTTCGACCCGAACCCCGAATCGGGACCGGTACTCGTCAGCGTCGAGTACCGAATCGACCCGACGACGACGGCGGCGTTCTTCGACGCCATGCAGGAGTTGGAGACGGTCCGACGACGAAACGGCGCGCGTTACTGGGGCGTGTTCCGCGACACGACGACGCCGGACCGATACGTCGAGGTCTACCTCACCGGCACGTGGATGGCTCATCTCCGCGAACACGAGCGCGTATCGGTGGCGGACCGGGAGATACAGGAACGAGCGGCGTCTTTCCATGTCGGCGAGGGACCGCCGACCGTCTCTCACTTCGTTTCGGAGATGGACGGGTGAAGGAGGCCGGATGGACGATAGAGGGGTGGCCGGTTCACCGCCGGAGAACAAGGCTCGGGTACGTCAGGAACGAACGTGGCGGATGGCGAATATTTATCTTCGACACGAACGCCGATTACGTATGCGCCCTCCAACGCGGAACGAACGTCTCGGTCGTACCGGCGGTGGTCACGCGTGAGTTTCGGCGACTACCTGTCGGACGGATTCGACCGCCTCGGAACGCTGTTACCGCTGGCGCTCGTCCCGCTATTTGCGACGTTTCTCCACCTCGATAACATCCGAAGAGCGACGAGTTTCACCGGCTATCACTTGGGGGCGACGTTTCGCTTTCCGACGGCGATTCCGACGTTCTGGACGTTCGTGAGCCTCCCGAATCAGGGGGTCGGCGTCCACGTCTCGCCGACGATGTACTTCGCGCCGGTCACCATCGTCGTCGAGAGCGTCCTCGCGGCAGGCTATCTGGGGAGCGTCCGCGACGCCATCGAAACCGGACGCTACGACTTCGCCCGGAACGCGAAGGAGTACTTCGTCCCCCTACTCGGCTACACGCTCCTCGTGTGGGCCGTCCTGCTGGTGGCGTTCGGCGTGGGAGTGGCGTTCGCGCCGCTGCTCTTCGTCGCGCTTCCCGTGATGTTGATACTCAGCTACCTGTTCTACGGCACGCCGTTCCTCGTCGTCGTGGACGACTGCTCGCTGGGGGAGGCGCTCCGGCGGAGCAACGACCTCGCCGTCGGCGGTTCGGACGCGGACACGACCTACGGTTCGTTCGGCGTCGGCTACCTCGTCTTCGTGTTCGTGGCGTCGCTGGTCGGAACGCTGTTCATCAATCTCGGAGTCGTCGGGGTCGTCCTCGGCGCGGTTCTCTCGGCACCCGTCGCGCTCGCGCTGACGGCGGCGACCGTCGAATTCTTCGTCGACCTCGGGGGGCCGAACCGCGATTCCACCGACCGGCCGCCGGAGGACCGCCCACCGACCGAACGTCCGCCGACGGAGCGGTTCGACTACTGACCACTTCGTCGGCGAGTCTGGGCGCTTATCACGGTCGCCACCGAACGGGCGGGCATGAACGATGCAGTCGGAAACGACCGGTATCCCTCCGGCCGGAGGTCGGTGACGGATGAGAAATAGCGAACCGGCCGACCTCGCCGAGGTCGTGACCGAGCGGTTCGGCGGCGACGGGGCGGACGTGACGGTGGCGTCGGCCCCCGGCCGGGTCAACCTCATCGGCGGACACACGGATTACAACGACGGCTTCGTCCTCCCCGTCGCCATCGACCGCCGGACCGCGGTCGCCGCGAGACCCCGCACCGACCGCACCGTCCGGGTGTTTTCGACGAACGTCGGCGAGACGCGGACGTTCTCGCTCGACGCGCCCGCGACCGAGGAATCGTCGTGGGTCGGCTACGTCGAAGGGGTCGCTCGCTCGCTGGCCGACGAAGCGCCGTCCCCCGTTTCCGGCCTCGACCTCGCGGTACGGGGTAACGTACCGATGGGCGGCGGGCTGTCCTCGTCGGCGTCGCTCGAACTGGCGGCCGCGACCGCGCTGAACGAAACGTGGACTCTCGGTCACGACCGGACGGAACTCGCGGACCGCTGTTGGCGGGTCGAACGTGAGTTCGTCGGCGTCGAGTGCGGCATCATGGACCAGTTCGTGGTCGCGCTCGGGGAATCGGACCGGGCGCTGTTTCTCGACTGCCGGACGCGTGAGTACGAACGGTACCCTCTCGACGGAGACGTTCGGGTCGTCGTGACGAACACGAACGTCGAACACGAGTTGGTCGATTCGGCGTACAACGAGCGAGTCGCGCAGTGTCGGGAGGGCGTCGAACTGCTCGCCGAGTCGCTGTCGCACGACGTGAACGCGCTCCGGGACGTGTCCGTGGCCGAGTTCGAGGAGCGAGCGGAAACGCTTCCGGGGACGGTGCGAGACCGCTGTGAACACGTCGTCCGCGAGAACGAACGAGTGAAGACGGCCGCGAACGCCCTCGAAACCGGCGACATGGAGCGCGTCGGGGCGTTGATGGGCGAGTCCCACCGAAGCCTCCGCGATTCGTACGAAGTCAGCTGCGAGGAGCTGGATTTCGTGGTCGAAACCGCCGAGTCGGTCGATGCCGAACTCGGGTCACGCATGACCGGGGCCGGATTCGGCGGTTGTGTTGTGAGCCTCGTCCGGTCGGATTCGGTCGAATCGTTCACGGAGACGGTTCGAGCGGCGTACGCCGCGGAGACCGGCATCGAACCCGACATCTTCCCGTGTGCGGTTGGTGACGGCGCACGGGTCGAGAACGGGCCGTCGGAGTGACGGGTGTCGGACGATTGGCGATAGCCGACGGACGACAGCGACGAGTGACGGGCGGCGGACGACGGTTTGACTCGTCGTCCGTGCCCATGAGAACTATCTTCCCGCCGGGCGTATCTGGGGGCATGACGGAGATACTGCCGGACGAGACGAAGCGCTTCCTTCGTGCCGCAATCGCCGACCCCGACGAAACGCTACAGGAGATGGAAGAGCGCGGCGAGGACTTCCCGACCGTCGGGCGCGACGTGGGGCAGTTCCTGCGGGTGCTCGCGTACGCCGTGGACGCGGAGCGAATCTTCGAGTTCGGGTCCGGATTCGGCTACTCCGCCTACTGGTTCGCCGAGGCGCTGCCCGAGGACGGCGAAATCGTCCTCACGGAGTTCGACGACGACGAACTCCGCGAGGCGCGCGATTACCTCGAACGGGGCGGGTTCGCGGACCGCGCCGTCTTCGAGAACGGCGACGCGAACGAAATCGTCGAGCGTCACGACGGTCCCTTCGACGTGGTGCTCATCGACCACAACAAGGACGGCTACCCGGAAGCGTGGGACGCGATTCGGGAGAAAGTCGCACCCGGCGGCGTCGTCATCGCCGACAACGCGATGGTTAGCGGGATACAGGACTTCGACGCGATTCTCGCCGCCATGGAGGGCGAAGACCCCGAGATGGACGCCGAAACCCGCGGCATCGCGGAGTACCTGCTGGCGGTGCGCGACGACCCGGATTTCGAAACCTCCGTCGTCCCGCTCGGCGAGGGTATCGCGGTGAGCTATCGGCGCTGAAACGCGAGGGGTTCGGGTTCGGCGTGTTCCTACGTGTCGGTCGCCGAAACCTCGTTCGCCTTCGCTTTCGCTCGTTCGACGACCGACGGACGGCCGCGTATCGTCGCGGAGACGGTTCCGTCCGCGTAATCGACGCGCTCGACCGTCACGCGGTCGTGGAGCCACGACACGACGGACATCGCGTCGGAACAGTTCGGCATCGTCAGGTCCGCCGTGGCGGTCGGAAGGCGTTCGTACACCACGTCGGTCAGTTGGTCCACGTTCGTGTCGTTCGTGACGCTGATGGGAATCGGCATGGGAGCCAACTCCGAGACCGCTTCGAGGCGCCCTTCTCGCTCGTCCTCGTCGAGCAGGTCGATTTTGTTGAGCGCCACGATGACGGATTCGGGTTCGACGCCTTGGGACGAAAGGACGTCGAGCGAGACGCGGAGTTTCGACCGAAGGTCCGAAAGGGGGTCGCTCCCGTCCGCGACGAGGACGACGACATCGGCGGCCGCCGCCTCGGAGAGGGTGTCGCTGAACGATTTCACGAGCCAGTGTGGGAGTTCCTGCACGAAGCCGACCGTATCGGTCACGAGGACCGGTCGGCCGTCGATTGTCGTCCGACGCGTCGTGGTTTCGAGCGTCTTGAAGAGGCGGTCCTCTATCGCCGCCGTCGCGTTCTTATCCGAGTGGTCCGGCTCGGCACTCGACAGGTTGAGTTCGTCCGCGAGTCGGTGCAGGAGGGTCGATTTCCCGGCGTTCGTGTACCCCGCGATGGTCACGAGGTCGAAACCCTGCTCCCGACGCCGCTCGCGGAACCGTTCCGCCGGACTCGGCAGTTCGTCGAGTTTCCGTTCGAGTTCCCGAATGCGTTTTTCGGCGTCGTGGACGCGCGTTCCCGTCTCCAGCATGACGTTCATGCGTTGCGGGTCGGACTCGGCCTTGATACGCGGGAGTTCGTACTTCAGGCGCGCGAGTTCGACCTGCAACTGCGCCGGTTTGGTGCTCGCCTGCTCGCCGAAGATTTCGAGGATGAGGCGGTATCGGTCGTAGAGTCGGGGTTCGTCGGGAAGGGCGTCCCGGAGTTGCTTCGTCTGTCCGGGCGTGAGTTCGTCGTCGACGACGACGAGGCGAGCGCCGGTGTCGGCCGCGTCGTCCGTGAGTTCCTCGACTTTCCCGGCACCGAGATACGTTCCGGGGTCTTCCGCGCGTGTTTGCGTCACTTCGCCGACGACCTCGTACCCCGCCGCGGAGACGAGGGCGGTGATTTCGTCGGTTTCGACCGGCGCGCTGTCGGCGCGTTTGGCAACGAGTGCTGGTGGTGTTGAACTATCTGTCATGTCGTGGGATGGCTGCTACAGGTTGGGTGGCGATACCGACCGCTCACGAGTCCGAGCGCCGTTCGAGCGACACGCGAACTCGAAATTCGACGGAAGCCGCGCTCAGGGAGGTCCGTCGGGACCTCGGGAACCGAGCGCCGACTCAGAAGAGGAAAAGGGTCTCCATGTCGTGTTCTACACTGCATCCGCTCGGAATAAAAAGGTTAGTGCAAAATGATATCATTTATCATGGCCCGACGCCGCGAGCACACAGTGCGCGGGGCTTCGTGACTGAACGTTGGTTACTGTGATATACTATTATCTACTAATTAATACTGAATTCTACTATTTGCCATCGAAAAATACTGAACGGAGTTCGTCAGCGACTGTAGTCAACTATCGACTATCGCCGACTGCCGGGTTGCGGGTCCACGTGCGGTTTCGCCATCAGGTCTGAGAACCGCGCGTCGTCGAGCCAATCGAGCAGTTGAACCAACTGCTCCGTCGCCGCCTCGAAGATTTCTTCGCCCTTTTCGGGCGTCGCGTCGGTCTGGTCGCCGAAGACGCCGTTTTCGCTGTTGTCGATGGCGTCGTAGTAGTTCCGCGCGCCGTGAATCGTGGGGTTTCCGTCCAAGAGGTTCACCACGCCTCCGTCGCGGGCCGCTTCCAGTTTGTCCTCGCGCACGAGTTCCGGCGCGATGTGCATGATCATCGCCGTCTCCTTCGGGCCGCCGTGCGGGCCGTTGTGTTCGAAGATGTCGCTCACGAGTTCGGGAATCGACTCGTCCCACATCCACTCGACGGCGAAGGCCGCCTCGTCTTCGCGCAAGCGGCGGCCGACTTCGCGGAGGTGTTGCATGTTGCCGCCGTGGGCGTTGACGTAGACGATGCGGTCGATGCCGTGGTAGGTGAGGTTACGCGAGAAGCTCTCGACGTAATCGCGGAACTGCGGCGGGTCAACCGACATCGTTCCGTGAAACTGCATGTGGTGCGTGCTGACGCCGACGTTGATTGTCGGCGTGCAGAGGTAGCCCGCGCGGTCCGCCGCCTCGCGGGCCAGCGCCTCCGCGATGAGGTGGTCGGTCGCGAGCGGCAGGTGCGGGCCGTGCTGTTCGGTCGAACCGAGCGGAACGACGGCGACGGACTCTTCGGCCACGTAATCCCCGAGTTCGGGCCACGTCTGGTCGGCGAGGTACATGCGTGTGGGAGGGTGCCGCGGGAGCATAAATTTCAGCCCCGCGGAAAATACGTGGTCAATCCAGACAGTGACCGGCGAGCGAGAACCCGCACGATTCGAACGCGTACACGGTGTCGGAGTTGGCGGTGACGACCGCGAGGCCGTCCGAGAGCGCGATAGACGATTTGAGACCCATCCCGCTTTCGATGCCGCCGAACGCCAGTTCCTCGCCGCTCTCCGGGTCCAAAACGGCGATTCCGTCGTTCGACCGATTCGTCACGGCGCCCACGTAAATCGCCTCGTCCGTGATGGCAGGCGTCGAGCGCTCGACCCCCGACGGGTAGTTGTGTCGCCACAGTTCATCGCCCGTCGTCGCGTCCAACGCGACGAAGTTCCGGAGGTTTTCGCTGAAATACACTCTCCCGCCCGCAACCCCCAGTCGGCGGCCGAGTCGCGTTCCGCGGCCGGAAACCCGCCACTGCTCGTCGCCCGTCTCCGCGTCCAGCGCGACGACGAACGCCTCCTCGCCGTCGTCAGATTCCGCCGAAACGTAGACGCGGCCGTCGGCGAACACGGGCGGGCCGTACGCCGCTATTTCTTTTTTCCACAGTACGTGTCCCGATTTCCCATTCAGCGCGACGACGCCGTAATCCAGTGCGGCGAGGTAGACGACGCCCCTCGCGTACGCTGGCGGGAAGGTCCACCCCGGTCCGTCGGTTTGCGGAACGTGTTTCCAGACGACCTGCCCGGACGAGTCGTCGATGGCGTACAGCGCCTCCGTCGCCTTCGGACCGTCGGAATCGGCCGTGACGCTCGCCGTCGGGGCGTAGACGAGTCCGTCGGTAACGACCGGATGGGCCGACCGCAAACCGCCGTTGGTGGGTCCGCCGTGCATGGGAACGTGCCAGCGCTCCTCCCCATCGGTGGTCAGACTGTGGAGGCCGTCGAAACACTGGAGATAGAGGTTTCCGTTCGCGTGAACGACGGAATCGCGGTACACATCGTTGACCGTATCGAGCGTTCCCCTCCCGGTTGCGACCGTGAAATCGTCTTTCCTCTCTCCGGTATCGATATCGAGGACGCGGATACCGACGTTCGTGGGACCGTCCGAATGCTCGTCGTTGCCGTACCCGACGTACACCGAATCGTCCGCGAGGACTGGCGAGGAGACGTTGTAGGTCTCGGGAATGCGGGCCGACCACTTCACCACGGGGTTCGACTTCGGCCCGCGATGCCGCGGGGCGTCGCCGCTGTTTCGCACGTCGTAGCCAGCGCGGGGCCAGTCGCCGCGAATCGAATCGTCGCCGGTACACCCAGCGAGGAGACCGACCGAACCGGTGCCGACGGCGGCGAGCACGTCACGTCTGGAGGGCATCTGACAGAAAACGTGGGACGAGTGGCATAAGTTTTCTTAAACGCGTAGGCGTACATCGCCATCGTACCGATGTAGCCGACCAGCAGCGTCCATCCGACCATTCCGGCCAGCGTCGGCCGGTGAAGGAGGGCCTCGATGAAGGCGACCGCACCGCCGGACGCTTCGGTCGCCGAAGCCAGTTCGTTGAGTTTGACCTACGAGTAGCCGGTCGCCATGACGACGATACCGGTGACGAGGTAGGCGATCCACGCGGTCGGCCCCGCAACCTGCGCCACGACGCCCAGTACGGCGAAAATTCCGCCGCCGATGATTCCCCCGAGGGCGAACGAGACCGTTTCCGTGAAGCCCAGTCGTTCCGTCACGATTCGTCGGGGGAGGTAACGCTACTCATCTGCTGCCTCCCGTCGTCGCGTTCGATAAAGCGTGTAAATAACGTACGCCGCGATGAGCGTGACGAGGGCACCAGCGATGCCGTCGCTCCAGAGAACGGCGTCCGAGACGAGGGTGGAGACGAGCGAGATACCGAGGACGACGAGCCCCAACAGGGCGATCATCCACTCGCTGACGAACGAGAGCGCCCGGTTTCGCAACAGTCCGACGACGTACAATCCCGCAAACAGGACGATAGCGATTCCCAGCAACGCGTGGTCCGGGACGCGAAACTCCGATCCAAACGTGAGCGGCGAGACGGCGATCCACACGCCGAGGAGAACGAGAACGCCGTGCAACCAGACGAGTCTCCGGCGCTCGGGTTTTTCGAGTTGCGGAGTTACTGATGCAACACCCATCGTGATTCCCCGTTTCCAGAGTATGGCGACGGCGGCGAGCACAATAAGCGTACGCCACGGTCGGAGACGGAATCCGGTTTCGAACGAAAGCCGAGAAACGGACGGTTTCGAGCGGGATTACAACCGTTTCGTCATTCGGTGGCGTTTCGTCACGTAGTCGTCGCGGCGGTAGAGCGACTGGGCGACGTGGTTGTCGGCGTGCACGTCGAGCGAGACGAACTCGCACCCCAATCGCCGCGCCCACGCCTCGGCGCGGTCGAGCAGGGCGCTCGCGATACCCTCCCGCCGCCGACCGCGGCGGACGAACAGGCCATCGATGTAGCCCCGCGGACCGCGGGCGAACACCGGCGGCGAGGCGCGCTTTTCGACGGAGACGTAGCCGACCAACCCGTCGTCCTCGGCGACGAAGGTGGCGATGTCCGCGTCCGAAAACCGGTCTTTCACGTACGAAAGGACGTTCACCCTGACGCCGCTGTCCGCGAGCGTGTCGAAATCGTCCATCGCCGCCATCTCGCGGGCGAACGGGAGCCACAGGTCGTCTACGAACTGGACGAGTTCGGTCCCCCGCAGTCGCCGGATTCGCATCAGGTCCCCACCTCGAACCCGGCGTTCGCGGACTCGCGTTCCGCGAGATACTGTTCGACTTCCGGCCGCGCCGCCTCGCGTTTCTCGTGGTGTTTGCGCAGGAACGTTTCGAGGCGATCTTTCGCAATCTGTTTCAATTCACCCGAGAGCATCGCACCGGACTCGTACTCCCGGCGGATGCGTTCGAGTTCGTCGTCGTCCCGGACGAGATGGAAGGCGAGGAGTTCGAACACCATGTCCTCCTCGACGACGCCGCCCTTTTCGCGGTGTTCCGCGACGCTGGCCCGGCCGCCGGTCTTTGCCGCGTCGATTTTTCGTTTCGCCTCGGAAACCCCGTCCGTGAGCGCGATGTGGCTCCTCGGGTCCGACGAACTCATCTTCCCGCCCTGCAATCCGCGCATGAACCGATGGTACGTGCTGGCTGGTTTTAGGTACGCGGTCTCGCGGTAGCGACTCGCGACGTCCCGCGTCAGCCGAACGTGCGGGTCTTGGTCGATGCCGACCGGCACGACGGTCGGTTTCGGGCCGCCGTTCTCGGGGGCTTGCGGCCGGAGGATGTCGGCGTACTGGGTCAGCGACGAGGCGAGCTTTCCGGGGTCGGCGGTGCCGTACGTCGCCTCGAACTCGTTTTGCGTGACGTACCGCGAGAACAGTTTGCTCCGGACGAGGTGGTCGTTGCCCGCCTCCGACTGGAAGTAGAAGTCGGTCGCGTCGAGGTCGAGCCCCAGCGCGACGTAGTTCAGCAGGTACTCCTCGACGACGAGTTCGCGGGCGTCTTCGATGGGGATGTCCCGCGTCGCGTAGGCCTCGATGTCCGCAGCACAGAGGGTGACCTCGGCACCCATCTCCTGAAACATGCGCACCTGTTCGAGCACCGCGAGGTGGCCGAAGTGGAAGACCCCGGAGGGCATCAGACCGGTCATGACCGCGAACGGGTCGCCCCTGTCGCGGGCGTCGAGGACGGTTTCGAGGTCGCGCTGGCCGAACACGATACCGCGGCGAACGAGGCGGTTGTCCGGCAGTCTGTCCGCGACCGATTCGATGGGTTCGATGCCGAACTGCGCCATCGTCGCGGCGTAGTCGGCGACCTCGACGTCGCCCCACGGGTCGATGTCAGTCATCGGCCACCTCCTCGAAGTGAGCGGCGGCGCGACCGACGAGGGACGGACGATTGCGGGAGCGAAGGGGGAGAATCAGCGAGCTATGCCGTGGGCGGCCAAAATCGACCACCGGTAGTCGTGGATGAACTCATACCGGTTTCCCCTCCGAGAGTTGCGGGGAAAAGGGTTTCGCGGGTGTGTGATGTAATCACTCGCTCGGCAACAGCGCGTACAGGCCGAGCGCCACCGCCGACAGCGCGCCGAGGATGACGAAAGCGAGGTCGAAGCGGTTCGCGTCGGCGAAAAAACCTACGAACGTGGAGCCGAGCGAACCGACGAGGAAGAAGCCGGTTCGGATGAACCCCCACGCGGAGCCTTCGATGTGGTCTGGGAGCGCGCCGACGATGTAGGCGTTCGTGACGGCGTTGACGGCCATTCGCGTGCCGAGGATGCCGACGACGACGACGAGCGCGAAGGTCCCCGAGACGAGCGTGAGCGCGATGGGCGCGACGACGCCGATGGCGGTGACGACGAGGAGGACGGGTTTGATTCCCAGTCGGTCGGCGGCGCTGCCCGCGACGATTTGGGAGGCGGCACCCGTGACGAACATGAACCCGAACAGCAGCGCGGCCGTCCCCTGACTGAGACCCTTGGTCTGGAGATACGACGGGAGGAAGGCCGTGATTCCCTGATAAACGAACAGCAGGATGGCGACCGAAAGGGTCGCGAGCAGGATGGACCGGTCCGAGAGCGTCCCGAGGAGTTCGCGGAAATCCGGCAACGTCGCGGATTCGCCGCCGTCGGAAACGGCATCAGCGTCCGCGTTCGCATCCCCGTCGGCGCTCGACGCGTCGGCGTCGGAGCGCTCGGACGGGCGTTCGGGAACGACCCGCCACGCCAACGCCGCCATGACGAAGAACGGGACGGCCAACCCGGCGAGGATGGCCCGCCAGCCGACGGCGGCGACGACCGTCGCCGCGACGTTCGGGAGGAACGCGGAGCCGAGGCTGCCGATGGCCAGCGTGACGCCGAAGGCGGCACCGGCGTTCCGCGTGAACGTGCGGGAGAGGACGGTCCCCCGACTCGGGCCGTACAGCCCGGAACCGAGACCGTAGGCGGCGCTGCCGACGAAGAAGACGCCGAATATCGGCGCGACGCCGAGGACGAGCATGCTCACGCCCGACAGGCAGAGGCTCGCGGTCAACAGCGTCCGCTCGCCGAGTCGGTTGACCAACACCCCGGCGGGGAACTGCATCAAGGCGTATCCTATCCAGAGGGTCGTGATGGCGAGTCCGGCGAGCGCGTCGGAGATGTGAAACGTCGATTCGATTTGGGGCAACAACGTCGGGATGATGAACCGCATTCCGAGCGTGAACGCCCAGCCGATGGCGACGGCGACGAGAACCCACCCGCGACCGTCGCCGCGAAGCCCGCGCACCGTCTCCCGGAACTGCCGCGACAGCGAGCGATAGCGAGAGGACATCTGGTTGTTCGACCATCGTTCTGCGGCAGGTTAAACGAGCGGATGGCAACCAATCTGTCCGGTTTTTCGAATCGAAATGGTGAAGGGTAGAGACGAAGCGACTCGGACAAATCGGACAAATCGGGCAAATCGGGCAATAGGGTGCTCGGGCGAGTCGAACCGCGTCAGACCGTCAAATCGGCCCTTCGCAACCGCTGGGCGTTGACGGCGACGATGACCGTGCTGGCGGACATGAACACGGCACCGATGGCGGGCGAGAGGAGGATTCCGAACGGGGCGAGAACGCCCGCCGCGAGCGGAAGCGCGAAGACGTTGTAGCCCGTCGCCCACACGAGGTTTTCCTGCATCTTCCGGTAGCTCGCGCGGCTGAGCCGGACGAGTTTCACCACGTCGAGCGGGTCGTTCTCCACGAGGACGATATCGGCCGATTCGATGGCGACGTCGGTGCCGCTCCCGATGGCGATGCCGACGTCGGCGCGCGTCAGCGCTGGGGCGTCGTTCACGCCGTCGCCGACCATCGCCACGCGCTTGCCCTCGTTTCGGAGTTCGGTTATCCGCTCGTCCTTCTCGTCGGGGAGCACCTCGGCGAAGTAGGTGTCGATGCCGAGTTCCTCGGAAACGGCGCGAGCGACGGCCTCGCTGTCGCCGGTCAGCATGGCGACTTCGATTCCCATCCCGTGGAGCGCATCGACGGCGCGTTTGCTGTCGTCCCGAACCACGTCGGCCAGCGCGAACGCGGCGACGACGCGCCCGTCGGAAACGAGGTAGACGACGGTGTGGCCCTTCTCCCCGGCGGTCCGCTCGAAGTCCGCCAGCGTCGAGGGACGGGAGATGTCGAGCAACGAAAGGAGATTCGGCCCGCCGACCATCGTTTCGCGGTCCTCGACGGTGGCGCGGACGCCGCGGCCTTTGATGTTCTCGAAGTCGCTCGCGGCCGGAACGTCACGCTCGGGTGCGCGGCGTCGAATCGCCTGCGCGATGACGTGTTCGGAGTCGGCTTCGACGGCCGCCGCGACCGCCGCCGCACGGTCCTCGGTCCACCCATCGACGGTTTCGACGGCGACGACGCCCTGTTCGCCCTCCGTCAGCGTGCCCGTCTTGTCGAAGACGACCGTATCGACGTTTCTGGCGTCCTCCATGGCGATGCGGTCGCGGACGAGCACGCCGTCATTCGCGGCCATCGAGGTGTTGATGGCGACGACGAGCGGAACCGCCAACCCGAGGGCGTGCGGGCAGGCGATGACCAGCACCGTGACGACCCGTTCGACCACATCGAGGCCGAACCCGGTGGCGAGAACCCACGCGACCGCGGTGACGGCGGCGACGGCGAGCGCGACGTAGAAGAGCCACCCCGCCGCACGGTCGGCCAGCAGTTGCGTCCGGGATTTGCTCTCCTGTGCGTCCTCGACGAGTCGCACGATGCCCGCGAGGGCCGTCTCCTCGCCGGTCGCGTTTACCCGGACGCGGAGGCTTCCGTCACCACTGTTGACGGTTCCGGCGATGACCTCCTCGCCGGGACGCTTTTCCACCGGGCGCGACTCGCCGGTGATCATCGACTCGTCAGCCGACGAGTCGCCGCGTTCGACCACCCCGTCCGCGGGGATGCTCGCGCCCGGCCGAACGAGCACCCGGTCGCCGCCACGGAGTTCGGCGACGGGAACCTCCTCGGTCGAACCGTCATCGGCGATGCGCTCGGCCGTGTCAGGCAGTAGTCGCGCCAGTTCGTCGAGCGCGCCGGACGCCCGCCGGACGCTCCGCATCTCCAACCAGTGGCCGAGCAACATGACGTCGATGAGCGTCACGAGTTCCCAGAAAAAACCGGTCGCCCCCGGGAGGAACAGAAACGCCGCGATGCTGTAGACGAACGCGACCGTGATGGCGAGCGAGATGAGCATCATCATCGCGGGGTCGCGGTTTGCGAACTCCACCCGCGCCATGGAGAGGAACGGAAGCCCGCCGTACGCGAAGACGACGACGGCGAGCACCGGCGTTACCAACTCGCTGCCGGGAAACCGAATCGCGGCGTAGCCGAGCGACTCCTGAACGAACGGACTGAAGTAGAGGACCGGCACCGACAGAGCGAGACAAACCCAAAATCGGCGCCTGAACATGGTTTCGTGGCCGTGATGGTCGACACGAGCACGACGGTGCTCCTCGGACGCGAGCGACTCCCCGACGCGGCGTTCCTCGATGTGTGACATTCGTTCCCACCCCGTTCGAGGGTAAGTCGGTGAGGAGCATCAACTTGTTTGGCGGACGGACGAGACGGAGTTGGTCTCCGGGGGCAAGACCCCGGCTTTGGTACCGTTTCGGACACGTAACGGCACGGACACCAACGAAAGCGGAAGAGATAATCGGAGCGAGTCGCATATCAATACCCTACCAGAATGGCAGAGCAATCCTCCGACTCGTCGCTCAAATCGGTCTCCCGCGGTGCCTCCTTCTTCATGGCGGGGAAAGGGCTCGACAACGCTCTCCGCTTCCTGCTGAACTGGGTCCTCGTCCGTGGACTCGGTGGTGTGCTGTTCGGTGCCTACACGCTCGGGTTGGTCATCCTGACCTTCGCGCAGGTGTTCACCAACCTCGGGACGAATCAGGCGATCATGAAGTTCGTCCCGATGTACGAGAACGACCCAGAGAAACGCCAGCGCATGCTGGGGTTATCCTATCTCACGTCGCTGGTCGCGGGGGTCGCCATCGGGATACTCATCTACCTCCTCGCCCCGTGGCTGACCGGATACGTGGAACCGGCGTATCGTCCGTACTTCACGGACGTCGTTCGCCTGTTCGCGTTCTTGCTCCCGCTCAACACGCTGATGAGTTGTTTCGAAAGCGTGTTCAAGAGCCTCGAAATCCCCGAATATCAGGTCGCCATTCGGAACGTCCTGATTCCGTTCGTCCGCGTCGTCTCCGTCGGCATCGCGCTTCTCCTCGGTGCCGCGCTGGTCGGAACGGTCGCCGCGACGGTGGTCGCCATGTGCATCACCTTCTGTCTCGCCGTGTGGTTGGTGATGACGCGGGCGGACATCGCGCCGACGTTCCGTGGTGCGTCGCGTTCAGAACTCGTCGAGTTCTACGACTTCTCGCTCCCACTGACACTCAATCACGCCGGACAGGTCCTCGCGAACAAGGTGGACCTGCTGATGGTGGGATTTCTGGCGAGCGCCTATATCACCACGAAGGACGCCGTCGGGATTTACAAAATCGCCACGGTGCTCGGTGGCATCCTCCTCCTGCCGCTGAGCGGGTTCAACCAGTTGTTCCCGTCCATCGCGTCCCGGCTATACAACGACGATAAGATGGACGATTTGGAGGCGCTGTTCCGCCGCGTGACCCGGTGGACGTTCACGCTGGGGCTGTTCCCGGCCATCGGGGCGGCCATCTACGCCCGCGAGTTGCTGGTCGTGTTCAGCGATTCGTTCGCCCAGCAGGGAGTGGGCGTCCTGTTGCTGTTCGTCGTGGCGCAACTCGCCAACGCGAGCGTCGGTCCCTCCGGGTACGTGCTGATGATGACCGACCACCACTACCTGACCGTCGCAAACCAGTGGCTACTCGGCATCTGCAACGTCGTCCTCAACTACCTGTTCATCCGGGAGTACGGCCTCATCGGGGCCGCGCTCGCCACCGCGACGGTCATCGTCGCCATCAACGTCCTTCGCGTCGTCGAGGTGTGGTACACCGTCGGCCTGTTTCCCTACTCCCGAAAGTACGTCAAACCCCTCCTCGCGGGGGCGATGACGGCGGTTGCGATGCTCGGCACGAAATCCGTCCTCACCGGCTACGTGACGGGAATCGGGTCGCCCACAATCGTCGCGCTCGTGCAGGGTGGCGTCGGCGGACTCGTCGGACTCGCGGTCTTCGGCGGCGCGCTCTACGTGCTCGGCATCGAACAGGAGGACCGCGAATTCATGGCCGAGAACATCCCGAGCTGAGCCGCTAGCCGCCGGTTTCGGTCCCCGACGTTGTGGTCGCCTCCTTCACCGCCGCTCGCCCGCCCATGGCCGTCGCTATCATCGAAAGGCCGCTCGTGAACAGGCCGATGCCGAACAGGAGTCCGACCGCCCACGCCGCGGAACTCGGGAACGAAAGCCAGACGAGGACGGCGACCAGCACCGACGCGACGCCGCTGACGGCGACCCACAACCAGCCGCGTTCGGGACGGAGACGGAACCCCATCGCCAGTTCGATGAACCCCTCGACGAGGAAGAACGCGATGAGCAAAATCGTCAACGCGGTCAACCCCACGAGCGGGTTGAAGAGGAACGCGAGCCCCCCAGCCGCGAAGATAATCGCCAGAATCAACTGGAAGACGAACCCCGTCCACCCCCGACCCGAAAACGCGTGGACGAGGTGGGCGACCGCGCCGACGATGAGATACACGCCGAACAGGAAGGACAGCGTGATACCGGTGAAAAACGGCGTCACGATGGCCAGCAGGCCGACGAGCGTCAGCACGACGCCGACGCCCATGAGAAGTCGCCACGTGTCCTGAATCGTGTTCGTTAGCTGTTCCCGCTCGGTGGCATCGACAGTGCTCATTGATGGAAACCCCGAACGGATTACATCGGTATCCAGAATAAAGATGGTGACCGACAGGAATCGGTCGCGGAAAAATTTTCCAAATATTCGAAGAACGGTGGCCGGGAAGAGCCGAGACGGGTCGAACAAAGCCATAAATGTGCTCGTTCAGTAGGACCCGTCATGACGAACCGCATAACGGTGTCGCTCGACGACGAGGCGCAAGTCGCCTTGGACGAGCTCGTGGGACAGGCCGAAAAGCCCCAGAGCGAACTCGTCAGGGAGGCGCTCGTCTTCTACGCCGCGAACTACGACGCCGCGACGGCGGAAGCGGGGCCGAACCTCGAAGCGTACCACCAGATGCTTTCGAGCGGGGAACACGTCCTGCTCGACGTGGATTTTCTCCACTGCTTCCTCGATTACGTCGAAGACGAAACCGGCACGCCCGACCCGGACTTCCTCGAACTGGCCGACCAAGTGTCGAGATACCACGCCCGCGAGTACGAGCATCGGTTCGAAACGCTCGGCGAACTGCTCGACTGGCTCTCGTTCTGCGGCTTTCTGACGGTCCGCGAAACGCACGGCGATACGTATCACGTCGTGTTTCCCACCGAATCGGTCAAGTGGTTCATGACGCGGTTCGTCGAGCGGAGCGCCGCCAAACTGTCGTTCGAACTCGAACTGGAGGAGGGCGTCTCGAAAGTGCTCATGACCGAAGTTCGCTCCGAGGGATGAATCGGTCCTACTCGTTCATACGTTTTCATACGTCGTGAGACCTCGATGCACACCGTTCTTAGCCGGGTTTTAAGCCCCATCTGTGGGTTGAGACACCATAGCACGACAACAGCCATGAAAATTATAGAACGACTACGATCCATCGGTCCCGGCGCGATGGTCGCGGCGGCGTTCATCGGTCCGGGAACGGTCACGACCGCCAGCGTGACGGGCGCGGAGTTCGGCTACGCGCTCGTCTGGACCATCGTCTTCTCGATAATCGCAACCATCGTCCTGCAGGAGATGAGCGCCCGCCTCGGCGTCGTCTCCCGTCACGGACTCGGCGAAGCGCTGCGGGGACAGTTCGACAGTCGGGCGCTGTCTGTTGTCAGCATCGCGCTCGTGGTGAGCGCCATCGGCATCGGGACGGCCGCCTACGAGACGGGAAACATCCTCGGCGGGGCCGCCGGGTTGGAAGGCATCACCGGCATCAGCGCACACATCTGGGGGCCGGTCATGGGCCTCTGTGCGGCCGCGCTCCTCTGGACGGGTCGGTACAAACTCATCGAGAAAGCCCTCGTCGCGCTCGTCGGCATCATGGCGATATCGTTCCTCATCGACGCCATCGTCATCGGTCCCGACCTCGGCGCGCTCGCGATGGGATTCGTCCCGAGCGTCCCCGAAGGTTCGACGTTCCTCATCACGGGACTCATCGGAACGACCGTCGTCGGGTACAACCTGTTCCTGCACGCCGGAAGCGTCCAGGAGCGATGGGCGGGACCGGACGAGTTGCCGGAGTCCCGCGCCGACACGATTCTCTCCATCGTCATCGGCGGCCTCATCACCATCTCCATTCTCGTCACCGCGGCGGCGGCGTTCCCCGTCGGAACGGAAATCGACAACGTGAGTCGGATGGCCGACCAGATAGAACCGCTCGCCGGACCCTACGCGACGGTGTTGTTCAGCATCGGCCTCTTCGCGGCCGGGTTCACCAGCGCGACCACCGCGCCGCTCGCGGGAGCGTACGCCACGGCGGGAGCGCTCGGCTGGGATACGGACCTCAAATCCCCGGGATTCCGCGCGGTGTGGGGAAGCATCCTCTTCATCGGCGTGGTGTTCTCCGCGTCGGGCTACCAACCGGTGCAGGCCATCGTCTTCGCGCAGGTGGCAAACGGAATCCTGTTGCCTATCGTCGCCCTCTTCCTCATCTACATCATGAACGACAGGAACATCCTCGGGGAGCACGTCAACGACACGACGCAGAACGTTCTCGGAATCGGCGTCACCCTCATCGTCGTCTGGCTCGGCGTCCGCGCGCTCTACACCGTCGGACAAAATCTGGGGGTGTTCTGAATGGCAGGGACGACGCGCGTCGGCGTGGACGTCGGCGGCACGTTCACGGACGTCGTTCTCCTCCTGCCGGACGACGAACTCGTGACGGCAAAGGTCCCCAGCACGGACGACCAGAGCGTCGGCGTCGTGCAGGGTATCGAGAAAGCCTGCGCGGAGGCGGACATCGACCCGACGGACGTGGACGCGTTCACCCACGCGATGACCGTCTCCGTGAACGCCCTCCTCGAAGAGGACGGCGCGAAGACGGCGCTCGTGACGACGCAGGGCTTCCGCGACGTGCTCGAAATCGGGCGGCAGGCCCGTCCCGACCTCTACGACGTGACCGTGGACAAACCCGCGCCGCTCGTCCCGCGACGAAGACGGTTCGAAGTCGCGGAGCGGACGACGGTGGACGGCGTGCTGACCGAACCCGACGAGGACGAGGTACGGGAGGTGGCCGAACGAATCCGCGACTGCGATGCCGAAAGCGTCGCGGTCAGTCTGCTCCACGCCTACCAACATCCCGAAAACGAGCGGCGAGTCGCCGACGTCCTGCGCGAGGAACTGGACATACCGGTATCGGTTTCCCACGAGGTACTCGCGGAGTTCCGCGAGTACGAGCGCACCTCCACGACGGTCGTCGATGCCTACGTGACGCCCGCCATCGACGCCTACATCGGCCGCTTGGAGGAGCGCGCCGGAGAACGCGGCGTCCCCGAACCGCGAATCATGCAGGCCAACGGCGGCATCGCGTCGGCGAAGACGGTCCGCGAGCACGCGGTCACGACCACGATGTCCGGCCCGGCGGCGGGCGTCGTCGGGGCGGCCGAAACCGCGGGAGGGGGCGACGTTGACGGCCTCGTCACCTTCGACATGGGCGGCACGTCGAGCGACGTGAGCCTCGTCCGGGACGGCGAGGTCGAACGGACGACGGACGCCGAAATCAACGGCCGACCCATCAAGACGCCGATGGTGGACGTGAACACCGTCGGCGCGGGCGGCGGCTCCATCGCGTGGGTGGACGCCGGAAACGCCCTCCGCGTCGGGCCGCGCTCGGCCGGTGCGAACCCCGGTCCGGCCTGCTACGGACGCGGCGGGACGAAACCGACGGTGACGGACGCGAACGTCGTCCTCGGCTACATCGGCGGGAGTTCGGCGCTCGGCGGCGAACTCGAACTCGACGTGGAAGCGGCTCACGACGCCCTCTCCAGATTGGCAGACGAGGCCGGTTTAGACGACGCCCTCGCGGCCGCTCGGGGCGTCTTCCGAGTTGCAAACGCGAACATGGCGCGGGCGATACGCGCCGTCACGGTCGAACGAGGACACGACCCGCGCGGGTTCGGACTCGTCGCCTTCGGCGGGGCGGGACCGATGCACGCCGCCGCGGTGGCCGAGAGCCTCGACATGGACACGCTCGTGGTTCCGCACGCCTGCGGCGTGCTGTCCGCCTACGGCCTGCTCGCCGCCGACGAGAAACACGATTCGGTTCGGACCCTCAGGAGCCCGCTCGCTGACGCGTCGCTCGACGACGTGGAATCGGCCTACGACGACCTCACGGACGGCGTGCTGTCGGACGTGGCGGACGCGGACGCGGCGGACGTTCGGCGGGCCGCTGACCTGCGGTTCGTGGGACAGAGCTTCGAACTCACGGTTCCGGTGGACGAGGCGTTCGACGCCGAGACCGTCGCCGAGCGGTTCCGGAACGCGCACGAAAACGCCTACGGGTACGTCATGGACGACCCAATCGAACTCGTGAATCTCAGAGCGACGGCGGTCGTCGGCCGCGAGTCGCCGTCGGTCACGTATCGGACGGAGGGTGAGACCAAGAAGGGACGCCGCGAGGCGTTCTTCGACGACGGATTCCACGAGACACCCGTCTTCGACCGGACCGGCCTCGGCGAGTCGGATTCCGTCAGCGGACCGTGCATCCTCGAACAGAACGAGAGCACGGTGGTCGTTCCGCCGGGGTGGAGCGGGACGGTAAACACGGACGGAACGCTGGTCCTCGGGAGGGACGGACAATGAGCCACGAGGATTCGAACTCGGACACGTACATCGACGCGGTAACGCTCGAAATCATGCGCAACCAGTTCGAAGGCGTCGCGGAGGAGATGGGCCAAGTGCTCATCACCTCGTCGTACTCTCCGAACATCAAGGAGCGACGCGACTGCTCGACTGCGCTCTTCGACGCCGAGGGCCGCCTCGTCGCGCAGGCAGAACACATCCCGGTCCACCTCGGCGCGATGCCGGAGGCCGTGACTACCGTGCTCGACTACGACCCGGAACCCGGCGACGTGTTCGTCCTGAACGACCCCTTCGAAGGCGGGACGCACCTGCCGGACGTGACCATGGTGTCGCCGGTCACGGTCGACGGGGAGGTCCTCGGCTACGCCGTCTCCCGCGCGCACCACGCTGACGTGGGCGGGATGACGCCCGGAAGCATGCCCGCCGGGGCGCGCGAAATCTATCAGGAGGGGATTCGACTGCCGCCGGTCCGTCTCGTGAAAGGCGGCGAGGTGAACGAGGACGTGATGAGCCTCCTCCTCGCCAACGTCAGGAATCCCGGTGAGCGCCGGGCGGACATCCGCGCGCAAATCGCGGCGAACGACCGGGCGGAGGACCGACTCCGGGACCTCGTGAGCGAGCACGGACGAAACCGCGTCGTCGCGGCCTTCGACGCGGTGATTTCGTACTCGCGCGACCGTCTGCTCGCCGAACTTTCCGAATTGCCGAACGGAACCTACGGCGCCCGCGACGTGCTGGAGGGGGACGGCGTGACGGACGAGGATATTCCCATCGAGGTCGCCGTGACGATACGCGACGAGGGGATTTCGGTGGATTTCGCGGGAACCGCACCGCAGGTGGCGGGGAACGTCAACGCGCCGCTCGCGGTCGCAAAGAGCGCCGTCTACTTCGTGATTCGGTGCGTGACCGACCCCGAGATACCGCCGAACGGCGGCTGTTACGACCCGATTTCCGTCTCGGTTCCCGACGGGTCCCTCCTGAATCCGCGCCCGCCCGCGGCGGTCGTGGGCGGCAACGTCGAAACCAGTCAACGAGTCACGGACGTCGTGTTCGCCGCGCTGGCCCACGCGGTCCCGAACCGCGTGCCAGCGGGCGGACAGGGGACCATGAACAACCTCACCATCGGGAGCCGTGACGGCGGCGACGACGGCTTTACCTACTACGAAACCATCGCGGGCGGGTTCGGCGGCCGCCCGACGAAAGACGGGATGGACGGCGTGCAGGTCGGAATGACGAACACGCTAAACACGCCGGTCGAATCGCTCGAAGCCGAATACCCGCTGTTCGTCGAGGAGTACGCCCTCCGCGAGAACAGCGGCGGGCGCGGACGGTTCCGTGGCGGCCTCGGCATCGTTCGCTCCGTCACCGTCGAAACCGACGCAACCGTCTCGCTTCTCACCGAACGACGGCGAGTCGCGCCTCGCGGAATCGCTGGCGGCGCGGACGGTCTGCGTGGAGAGAACGAAATCGACGGCGAGAGCGTTCCGGCGAAGACGACCCGCGACGTGACGGACGGGACGACGGTCACCGTGCTGACACCGGGTGGCGGCGGACACGGCTCAGCGGCGGAACGCGACCCGGATGCTATCGAAACAGACAGAAACGACGGGAAGATGGAGTGGGACTAAGATAGCGGTTAGCACCGAAAACCTCACCTAAACGGTAAAATTTCAGATGTATCAATATTTTTCGCGCGCCATCGTCAGGGAATAGATTGTTATCTCTCGAAATCAGATGGACGGTATGAGCAGACGAGTTGGTCGCCGTCAGTTCCTCTCCGGTATCGGTGCAAGTATCGGCTTCTCCAGCGTTGCGGGTGCCGGTAGCGTCCGAAAAGTCGGGCACAACGCACAAACCGAGCGGCAGCGGGAGCTGAATCTCCCTCCGGAAACCGACGCCCCCGTGGACGTCCGCGGCGCGATTTACCTCCCCGCCCGCGCATTTAACCGCTATCAGATGTGGAACGAGTACGACCCGGACATCATCGAACGCGACTTCAGCTACGCGGCGAGCCTCAACCTGAACGCCATTCGAACGTGGCTGAGCTACGAATACTGGCTCGTCGAACCCGAAGACCACATGGAATCGCTCGAACACCTGTTGGACACCGCCGACAAATACGACATGCGCGTCCTCCTCGGCCTGTTCGACAGCGTTGGACTCGAACCCACCTTCGAAAACCTCGTCCACGACGACGTGAAAACGGCCGTCCAATCGTTCTCCCCGTCCACCCGTACGATGGGAACCAAATCCATGTGGGACAAACCGCGCGACTTCATCATCTCGGTCATGCGGGAGTACCGGAACGACGAGCGTCTCCTCGCCATCGAGTTGACGAACGAGCCCGGATGGAACCACAAGGACATCCGATTTTTCAAGCAGATAGTGAACACGATGACGCACTATCGCGGTGAAATCCCCCTCTCCGTCGGTTCCACCAGCCTGGCGAACAACGCCCAGTATCTCGACTGGGGCATGGACATCCTCCAGTTCCACTACAACTTCGCGCGTAGTCCGGCGCTCTACAACCGCGTTCTCCGGCAGGCGAACAACCTCCAAGAAAAACTCGGAAAACCGGTGTGGCTCTCGGAGTGGCAGCGGATTCGGCCCGGAAAGTCATTTTTCGCCGATGTCGACGGCAACGCGGCCGTCCCCGACTACTCCTCGCTCGCCCCCACCATCCGAACGTCCGGCATCGGGAACTTCTTCTGGTCGCTCATGCTCAAGCCCGCATTTTCGCTGTACATGCGACGAAACGGCGTCCTCAACGGCCTCTTCCACGAAGACGGTGCGGTGTGGAGTCTGGACGACGCCCGCGCAATCAAATCCATGTCCGGCGACCCGGGATACGACGGAACCGAACGCAAGGAGTATCCCGACTGGGCCGACGCCATCAAAAAACGGAAGAAACGAGCGCCGGGCGACGAACAGCCAGTCTAGCTCGACACCTGTCCGCGTCCCCGCGTGCTGTTCAACTGATTTTCGTAATAGTGGAGCGTCGAATAGTCCACATTTTCGCTCCGGTTATCGACGAGGATGCCGAACAGGTTCCGCGCCGAGCGGGAGTGCTCGATACTCACGTCGGAACTGTTCCAAACCGTGATTCCCTCCGTGCTCCGAACCGCGCTCACGTTTCGAACCGTTACCGACGACGCGTTCGAGACGTGAATCGCACGATTCCAACGAACCACCCGAACCGAATGGATCGTCACGTCCGAGACGCCGCTCGCGTTATCGACGAGAACACCCGTCGTATCCGTAACACCCCGTCCTTTAATCGTGTGACCGGAGCCATTCACCGTCACGTGACTCGCGTTGATCACGAGACAACTTCCCGTCAACCCTGTCGCACCGCCAAAATCGTCCGCCAAAACGTAGTTTCCCGGCTTCGAAATCTTCTGACAATGCTTCACCTGTTTCGGTGGCGTGGAGTTAGACTCATGGTTTCCGCCCAACGGAAGGTCCACGAAATTGATAGCGAGCGCAACCACTACCAACAGGACCAACGGAGCGACGATGAGAGCTTTCCGATTCGTAGAATCGATGGAGACCATTCCTACTTCTACCCTTCTCGAGACAGATTATTAAAGGCCAATGGACCGCGAAATTGTCATCTTAATCTCAGTGTCCGATTTTCGAAAGTATGCGCGGTACGCATAGAAACGAATCATTACCGACGACGTGTCATCGAGAACGATTACAGAGACGTGTCTATCGGCCGGATAGAAATAGAAAAACCCGCACAGAGCGGTAGCTCCGTGCGGGTAATGAATGCGAGTATGAATGGGAGGCGGCGAATCGGATTTCCCAGAGGCTCGCGCACTCCAGTACTGACCGAAACGCAGANAGGCTTAACTTCCGTGTTCGGGATGGGTACGGGTGTCGCCCTNTCGCTCTGGCCGCCTTAACGTCAACTCACGGAATCGAACCGTGACGTGGATACCAATCGTTGATGGTTCGAACGAACCGTAGTGTACGTGCAATCCAGTATACGCCTGGACTCACACACGAGAGTGCGTGTGAAACCAGTATGCGGTATGATTGTGTGGCGTCGATCTGTTAGTACTCGCGGACTGAACGCCTCGTTGCCTCGGCGCGTACATCCCGAGCCTATCGAACTCGTCTTCTACGAGTGATCTCGGTGATACTTCTTTTCCAAGTGGGTTTCGAGCTTAGATGCGTTCAGCTCTTACCCCGTGGTGCGTAGCTGCCCGGCACGCGCCCTCTCGGACGACCGGTACACCAGTGGCACCCATTCGTAGTTCCTCTCGTACTATACGAACGTTCTCGTCAAGTATCGTAACACCCCCAATAGATAGCAGCCGACCTGTCTCACGACGGTCTAAACCCAGCTCACGACCTCCTTTAATAGGCGAACAACCTCACCCTTGCCCGCTTCTGCACGGGCAGGATGGAGGGAACCGACATCGAGGTAGCAAGCCACCGGGTCGATATGTGCTCTTGCCGGTGACGACTCTGTTATCCCTAAGGTAGCTTTTCTGTCATCAATGGGCCGCAACAAGCAGCCTCATTGGTTCGCTAGACCACGCTTTCGCGTCAGCGTCCCTCGTTGTGTAGGACACTGTCAGACTTCCTTTTGCTCTTGCGCTCTTCCTCGAGTCTCCGACTCGAGTGAGGAAATCTTGGGGCGCGCTCGATATCTTTTCGAGCGCGTACCGCCCCAGTCAAACTGCCTGGCTACCGGTGTCCTCCGCCAGGAGTGAGGGTCGCAGTCACTACCGGGTAGTATTTCACTGATGCCTCGGTGATCCGCTAGCGCGGATACCTGTGTAGCGGCTCCTACCTATTCTGCACAGTAGCGACCACGTCCCAGCGACAGCCTGCAGTAAAGCTCTATAGGGTCTTCGCTTCCCCTTGGGGGTCTCCAGACTCCGCACTGGAATGTACAGTTCACCGGGCCCAACGTTGGGACAGTGACGCTCTCATTGATCCATTCATGCAAGCCGCTACTGAAGCGGCAAGGTACTACGCTACCTTAAGAGGGTCATAGTTCCCCCCGCCGTTAACGGGTCCTTCGTCCTATTGTACTAGGTGTTCAGATACCCGCACTGGGCAGGATTCAGTGACCGTACGAGTCCTTGCGGATTTGCGGTCACCTATGTTGTTACTAGACAGTTGGAGCGTCCGAGTCACTGCGGCCTGCTCTTATACAGAGCAGGCATCCCTTATCGCGAACTTACGGGACTAACTTGCCGAATTCCCTAACGTCGGTTGCTCCCGACAGACCTTGGCTTTCGCCGCCAGAGTACCTGTGTCGGATCTCGGTACGATTAACACACTCGTCTTTTCACGGGCTCCGGGTACCACCAACTTTCGCTATCCCGCCGTTCATCCGCTTCCTGCCATTACGGCCTCCACGGATTTTGACGGTTCGACCGGGCGAAGGCCCGGCTTGATGTTTCCTGAAGCGTCGACTTTGAATGGTGTTAGCACTGGAATATTAACCAGTTTCCCTATTGTCTCATTCGAATTACGGTGAGACTTAGGATCGGCTAACCCTCAGCTGATCAGCATTGCTGAGGAACCCTTACTCATAAGGTCGTCGGGGGTCTAACCCGACTAACGCTGCTACTATGGCCAGGATTTTCGATACTGAACGGTCCACACGAACTCTCGCCCGTGCTTCCACCCATTCAGAATGCCAACCTACTAGATCGCTCGGTCAAGAGCGCTGCCAGGTCTCGGTGATGAACTTGAGCCCCGATCATTTTCGGCGCCGCAAACCTCGGCCGGTAAGCTGTTACGCTGTTCTTAGAGGGTAGCTGCTTCTAAGCTCACCTCCCGGCTGTTTAGGGCTTGCGACCACCTTCAATCGCACTTAGCTCATACTTTGGGACCTTAACCCGGCTCTGGGTTGTCTCCCTCACGGTACACAGGCTTACCCCGCGCACCGGATTCCTCGCGTCAACGGCGTCCGTAGGTTTGGAGTTTGACAGGGAGGCCGACTCCTCTCGGAGGCGGTTCTCCCAATCGGTCGCTCTACCCCACGAACTACCTTAGCGAAGGTCATGCTTCGACATGTTTCGGTTGGAACCAGCTGTTGCCGGATTCGATGGGCCTTTCACCCCTACACATAAGTCACGAGAGGGTATTGTAGGACACCAACTCTAACAGACCTCCACGTGGCTTTCGCCACGCTTCGTCTTGCTCATGCGTAGATCATCCGGTTTCGGGTCGTATCCAATTGACTCCCCGCCCTTGAAGACGGTGGCCCTCACGCAAAGCGCTGCGGCCGTATTGGTTTCCCTGTGCCTGCCTCGATACTCGAGTTAGGCTCGCCAATTAGATACACTCCCTGGCTCGTTTTTCAAAACGTACGACAGAACACCGGCTCCCACCGATTCCTACTGCGGGCTTGCGCCCGGGTCGTTTTTCGGTGGGCCTTTTGTGCCCTGTCGCTCCATCGCCACCTGAGTTCAGGCCCTATTGCACCTCCCTTTTCGGGGTGCTTTTCAGCGTTCGTTCACACTACTTGTTCGCTATCGGTCTCGAGTCGTATTGAGTCTTCGCGGTCGTTGCCCGCGACATTCACAAGGGATTTCCGACCCCTGCTACTCGGGAGCTGACGCACGTCGTACTGATTCTCATTACGGGATTGTCACCCTGTTTCATGCTCCGTTCCAGGAGACTTCATGAGACGGTTCGGACGATGAGTGTCAGTCCATACACCACATTGCCCGTGAGGGCTTCGGTTTGGACTTTGTCGTGTTCACTCGCCGTTACTAGCGACATCGCGTTTGCTTTTTGTTCCTGCCGATACTGAGATGTTTCAGTTCTCGGCGTTCCCCATTGCGCGAGGCAATTGCGGGGGGATTCCCATTCGGAGATCTGTAGTTCTTAGCCTCCGTGCGGCTTCCTACAGCTTTTCGCAGCTTGGCACGTCCGTCGTCGGCGCTCGAGCCGAGCCATTCACCAGGTGGCACAGTAGCCACGTTGGAATAACTTGGTTTCACTGTTAACTCACGATGTGTGAGTCCAGTGGACGTCTGGATTGCACGTACATACGGTTGTCATTACACGACACGGTGGTCGCCGAGTGCGTGTATCGAACCCTTCCCAACCGCGTTTTCACGGGTTGGTGCATCGGTTTGTTGGGAGTAGTTCGTTTCGTCGCCCACTACTTAAGGGGCACGATTCGAACCGCCCCACGTGACGGCCTTCCACGGGAGTCGAACCCGTGAACCGCTGTCGAACAGCGGCGCTCACCAACGAGCGAAGGCTACTCCCCCAAGAGGGGGAGATTGGGACTAGCCTTGGTAGTTCAAAGGTGCCTCGTCGGAAGACGAGTGCTGTCTCGGCGTGTGTGCCAGTTCGTCAACGAAGTTGACGAGTTAAGGTGGGTTGGGCACGTCGGCCCAATCCCGGTCTTTAGGAGGTGATCCAGCCGCAGATTCCCCTACGGCTACCTTGTTACGACTTAAGCCCCCTTGCGAAGCCCAGATTCGACCATCGCCTGATGGCCTCATCCGGACCTCACTCGGGTGCTTTGACGGGCGGTGTGTGCAAGGAGCAGGGACGTATTCACCGCGCTCTGCTGAAGCGCGATTACTACCGAATCCAGCTTCATGAGGACGAGTTTCAGTCCTCAATCCGAACTACGATCGAGTTTCGGAGATTAGCGCCCCCTTTCGGGGTTGCAACCCATTGTCTCGACCATTGTAGCCCGCGTGTAGCCCAGCACATTCGGGGCATGCTGACCTACCGTTGCCCGTTCCTTCCTCCGCTTTGGCAGCGGCAGTCCTCCTAATGTACCCAGCCACCACAAGGGTGCTGCTGGCAATTAGGAGTGCGGGTCTCGCTCGTTGCCTGACTTAACAGGACGCCTCACGGTACGAGCTGACGGCGGCCATGCACCTCCTCTCAAAAGCTCTAGTAAGCTCATCACACTGACTGTCACAGCTATTGTCGATGCTGGTGAGATGTCCGGCGTTGAGTCCAATTAAACCGCAGGCTCCTCCGGTTGTAGTGCTCCCCCGCCAATTCCTTTAAGTTTCATCCTTGCGGACGTACTTCCCAGGCGGCTCGCTTACGTCTTCACTGTGGCACAGCACAGGCTCGTAGCCTGTGCCACACCTAGCGAGCATCGTTTACAGCTAGGACTACCCGGGTATCTAATCCGGTTCGTGACCCTAGCTTTCGTCCCTCACCGTCGGGTCCGTCCTCTCGAGGTGCTTTCGCGATCGGTGGTCCGTCTAGGATTACAGGATTTCACTCCTACCCCAGACGTACCCCTCGAGTCTTCCGGCCCCAAGCCAGCGGGTTTCCGCCGGACGCCTGCTCGTTGAGCGAGCAGATTTCCCGACGGACCTGTCTGGCCGGCTACGGACGCTTTAGGCCCAATAAAATTGGCCATCACTCGAGCTGCCGGTATTACCGCGGCGGCTGGCACCGGTCTTGCCCAGCTCTTATTCGTGTACCACCTTACGATACACAAAAGCGAGGACGTTATGCCCTCGCACTTGGAGTTCCCTTATCGCACTGTCGTGCAGTGTAAAGTTTTCGCGCCTGCTGCGCCCCGTAGGGCCTGGATTCTTGTCTCAGAATCCATCTCCGGGCTCTTGCTCTCACAACCCGTACCGATTATCGGCACGGTGGGCCGTTACCCCACCGTCTACCTAATCGGCCGCAATCACATCCTATAGCGCCGGAGCGTTTCCGGCTCCCTGCAATTCCAGCAGGGGAGCGTTATCTAGGATTAGCCTCAGTTTCCCGAGGTTATCCTGGTCTATAGGGTAGTTTGACCACGTGTTACTGAGCTTTCCGCCACGAGTCTAAACTCGTGCAACTAGCATGGCTAAATCGAACTCCAATAGCAATGGCCTCCGGCAGGATCAACCGGAATGGTTGCCGAGCACAATGCTCGGTGGGTCTGGCGGAGACATGCTAATGCATGTATAGTGTCGCATATACGTTGGTCCGTCAGTTCGACGACCCCGAACCAAGTAACTGGACGGGTGTCACCGAACTACCAAGGCTAACATCAGATTCCATCATATACGGCTGACCGCAGGGGTGGAATCCTCATTTCCTTCGGACTTGAGTAGAGGCGAGGAAGAGTATTAAACCCTTCGAACCTCGTTTGTCCGAGATTGTGAGACGAGTTGAACGCCTCACAGATCGCGTCTGTGTCTTTCTTCGCGTTTGTATCCTGACGACCCTATCATATAAGGGCGTCGGACTTCGCCCGCCCCCGGCCGGTTGTGGGCCGGAGGCGCTTCGTATTCAATCCGAGTGCCCCGTAGTACTTAAGGGCACCGGATTAGGTGTGTTCCGTCCGTCCCAAACCGCGGGACGTCGTGTACATCACATCCGAGTGCCCCCATACACTTAAGGGCATTGGATTGGGTTTTCGTTCGCCCGAACCCGGCAATCGCATAGTTAAATGCGCCGGATTCGGGCGGCCACCTCGCGGGGCAAACCACGAGGCGTCGTTCGCATTCTATCGAAATGCCCGATAGAATTTAAGTACGTCGAATCGAAGGCGCATTGGGAAGTCCAGACACGTCCCACGGTACAATAGCTCATTACTGTCCGACAAGCTCTCGATACCGGATTATATAGTGTTGTTTCGTGCGCGCGTGTGGATAAATAGTAGGGCAAATATCTGAGAGGATGTTGGGAGAGGAAATGACGCAATAGTGGAAGTTCGATCGGCATCCACGGGGCAAGACGAACCGGATGGACGGACACGGAAGTTCCGGCAAGGGTCGAGACGGGATGGACCGAAGAGTCGGGTGACTCGGGGCGGTCAGTGTCGGGAATCACCGGAACCAACGAGCTGTCAGACGCGGGACTGACGCGGTTTGAATATCGAGGCGGTTGAACGAACTCCTGATGGTGCGGCGTGCTCGTCGGGGGAGAGAATCGTTAGCGCAATGTTACGGCCGAACGACTGTTTCGGCGGCGATTGCCCGGAGAGTCGGCGGTGGAGGGATAAAAGAGACGTTCGTCGCCCGTTCGCCGGTTCACTTCGAGCGCGGGGATATGCGACGGGCGTACGGCTGGACGAGAACCATACTCACCGCGGCGGCGGTTGCGCTCGCGCTCGGGATGAGCCTCAGAGTGGTACTGACCGGGCTGTTCGTCGCGTTCATCACGTCGGAACTGCTTCCGGTTATCGTGTTCAACGTCTGTGTGAGTGTCCTGGTCGGACGGTGGCTCCTCAGAGAGGTTCGAATCCATCCACCGAGGCATCGACAGGAATCGCGTGGGGGGAACTATCGCCCGGGGTCGCCGAGTTCCTCCCGACCAACCAGATCGTCCGCTATCGACCGTCTCTGGGCCCGTTTCTAACAGTTTGCACTCACGAGAGAATCGAACGCGGCGGGGTCCTCCCAGAGTTCACTCAGCGTTGCGGCCGCGAGGTAGCGGGTCGGGGCGGCGACCCACTCCGTGGTAATGCTATCGTCGGGGGCCGGTGCCGCTGCCTCGAACCACCACGCGACGTACCGGCCGTCGTCGAGTCTTGCGGTGGGATACATTTGTCCGTTTACGGCGACGTCCACGCGGGAGTTCGCCTCCACTTCAGGTGCATCCTCCGGGCAGTCGGCGACTAAAATCTCGATTTGGACGGTCCGTTCGGTCACGCCGACGCACCCTCCTCTGTCGCGGCGAACTTGACGACGCATGCGACAGTTACGAATTCCATAGCAGACCATCGACGTTCACGTACAAGAAAGTCAGTCAGGCGCGTGTCTGACGCGAACCGAATCCGTCGAATCCCAGCACACGGGATACGTTTCCCCGAGGGGAGCGACCCACCTGTACTCACTGCCGCTTATATACCCACAGGAAGTCAATCGCCAAAATCAGGTGAATTCGTAAATTCGCCCTTACTGCGGTCTCACGTTCCACTCCAATTATCAAATCAATCACGTATTTTGAAACACGTCGAACTTCTAGAAAACAGACTACTTTCCCCCAACTGTTCGGAGCAGCCGAATTCAATCGTCGAAATCCACGACAGTTGGCACGCTAAATATGTTCCACAAATGGACAGTGATCGACGCAAGGGAGACCGGAGTAGTCTACTATCGCTTATGGGGTTAGGGAGCCGAAAACCGGTTCAGAGTGATTAGAGAGCGTGAACGTTTCACACCCAGTCGTCGGGGAGTTCGTCCCGATGGTTGTCGATCAGTTCAAGCAGAGGCTGTAACTCCTCAAACTGAGGGCCTCGGCACACGACGTTGTTCTCCCGGTCCCACTCGATAACGTCGTACGATTCCAATTTTGGGAGATGGGTGTGGGTCATCGTGATGAGCATCTGTTCCAGTTCCTCGTCGTCCGTGGTCAGGTCATCTGGGATGGCCGCTTCGTCCTCGGGATTGTGATCTAACAATGTCAGCAAAAGCCGCCGTCGGTACGGATTCGCCAAAAGACCATATGCATCTGAAGATATAAATGACGACGCTGGTTCAGGCTCCATAATAATAAAAAAGGACTATAGATGCAACCTCATTGCCGTTGGTACTACCGTCTTTTAAACGTTCACGCCGTCTGGCAGGCCAGTACCGGACCCACACACGTGCTGCCAGCAACACCCTTCCCGGCGTCAGCTTTCTTTATTCACGATGGCTTGCCCCACGACCGTATCGAGGGCGCGGCGCATCCGCTGAGAGGCAGCATTCGAACTGACCCCAATCAACTCGGCCAACTCCCCGAGTTGGATCTCACGGGGGACATGCCAGTAGCCGTTTTCGTGTGCGGTCGCAAGGATGTCGAACTGTTGGCTGCTGAGTTCGCCTTCTTCGAGGTCCTCGCCCGGAATCGTCGGGTTGTACAGGGCGTCCAGGTGAAACTTGATATCTTTATCCAGGCACTGTTGCCGGAATGCGGCCAACATCGACCGATTCGGGAACTGAAGTCTGAACTGCCATTCGTCGACATCCCCCTTCGCCCAGAGGACTTCAGCACGACTCTCAATCATCGGGCGAATCAAGTGGTCGATCTCGGTGCTCCACCGAATTTCGAAGAGATACCGGTTGTCCGCCCGGGTCAATAGTTCGACCTCCTCGGTCAACGGATCGTCTCGAATCGTGGCTTTGATGTCGTCAGGATCCCCTCCGGTGACCCAAAACAGGGGAATGATGCCGTCGCGCAGGGGGATGACGCGGACGAGTTCGATGTTGATGTCGGGAAATTCGTCGAGGAGCTTTCCGAGGGCGAATTTCTCGGCCGGAATGGTGATGTCTGTAATTACGGTCATAGCACCGAGTATACGCCCCGAAAACAGTTACGTCTGCTGATAGTTATCACAGCACTGAGCATAAACACCGTTGGCACTGAGGCCATCCTTTTTACGTAACGTCTTACGTCGAGAGGCATGCGAGGCGTTGCACCACGAATTGCGCATATTTCGATTCGGGGGTACCGGGGAGATTCCACTTCCGCTTATGGCCCTAATGGGAAGTTAGTGGACAGAGACAGAAAACGCAGAATTCAACGTCGAGACGGGGTGAAGATATCGAATTCGAATTTATAAATTACATAGCGCGATATGAAATTGGAGGTGAGTCGTCCGAGCCGCCCCACCGAACGACAAGGGTGCGAGTCCGTGTGCGGACAAGAGATTACTCGGAGAGATGGAGCGAAACGGACGTTTTCGAGCTTGGTCCACGAAACCGGTTAGCCGAGGAGGTTGTTGAGGCTCATACCGACGAAGAGAAGGATGACGACCTCGCTGACGACCCACGAGTTATCGTTCATCCACTCCCGAGCCTTCGGCAGGAAGGCTTCGGCCCGTTCACCGAACGCGAGCAGGACAAGCGACGGAAACGCCAAAATCAGCAGAGTAACGACGATGAATCCGAACGAATCCGTGAGCGGGAGCCCGTTCGAGGCGAGATAGGACCCGACGGCGACCGAGGTGAGGATGTCGGTCGGAAAGAAGCCGAGCAACAGGAAACCGAGTCGGAACGAGAACCGCGGGCTCGCGGACGTCAACTTCCCCATCCATTTCGGGGGTTCCGACTCCTCCCGCGTCAGGTAGGTGTGCACCATGGCGGCGAGGAGGAGGACGAGAACGATGGCCGAGAGCGCGGTATTCGAACCCTGTTGACGGTTCGCCCCGATACCGAGAAAGTACGTGAGCGAGACGAGAAGGGTGATAGAGAGCGCCGCGCCGAAGACGAACGCGGCGGAGTTCCGCCGCCAATTCTCGCTCGTGGCGAGGAAAATCGCACTGAGAAATTGGGGGCCAGCGATCATGACGAACGCCAGCGGGAGCACTTGGAGGAGACTCACCGCCCCGCCTCCCCGTTGAAACGGAGATACCGTATCGATATCGGGCGCTCACGTCGGCATCCGTTCCCCCACCCACCGTGCGGCTTTGAACCAGTCATGTCGCTCCACCTGAACCACGACCGCGTGTGATAGCCGAGTCGTGTCGTTCAACATACGTAGGTCGTCTAACATGATAGCAGTTGTGGTGGCACATCCAACGAGAAGGGGCCGGTAACCCCACCGACGGCAGAGCTAACATCGTCCGAGGTGTATGTCACAATATGGCAGGGAGTGTGGGGGATTCGGAAGCGATGCGAGTTCGTATCGTGCGGCCGGGGATGAAGTGGTGGGTCCTCGGCTTGATAGTGTTCGGCATCATCGCCGCCGTGGCGTACATGTTTCTCCCGTGGGTCGTGTTCGGTCTGTTCGTCTACTACGTCGCACGGCCGATAAACCGGTACCTCGGCCGGCGAATCAAAGGGAAGAACCTCTCGGCGGCGTTGTCGCTGGTGCTCATCGTCGTCCCCGTGGTGCTCTTTTTGGGCGTCTTCTTCTCCATCGCCATCGGGCAGTTGGCCGCCTTCGCAAATACGGACGTGGCGGCGCGGCTCCTCGGCGGGTTGCCGACGACCACGATACCCAACGACCCGAACAAGTTGCTCGACACGGCGACCACGACGCTCCAGAAGCCGTCGGTGCAGTCGGCGCTCGCCGCCGTGCAAGCCTTCGTCGGGGGCATCGCGTCGAGCATCTTCATGCTGTTTCTCTCGCTGTTGCTGGGCTTTTTCCTCCTCGTGGAGGACGAACGCCTCGCTCGCTGGGGGAAAGAGCAACTTCTCGGGGACGACCGGGTGTTCACCGACTACCTCGAAGCGGTCGATGCGGGCCTGAACTCCATCTACTTCGGCTACACGCTGACCATCTTCGTCATCATGATCCTGACCGCGGTCATCTACAATCTCTTCAATCTATTCGCGCCCGGAAACCTGCTCATTCCGGCGACGATACTCCTCGCGGTCATCACGGGCATCTTCACGCTCGTCCCGCTGGTGGGCCGGTCCGTCGTCTACCTCGCCATCGCGGCGTTCCTCGCGCTGGGGGCGATTCAGCGCGACCCGAACGCCCTCTGGTACCCGTTCGTGTTCTTCCTGTTCATGACGCTCGCGTTCGACAACGTGGTTCGAACCTACATCCGGCCGTACCTCTCGGGAAAGCTGTTCCACCTTTCGCTCGTCATGTTCGCGTACCTGCTCGGGCCGATACTGTTCGGTTGGTACGGCGTCTTTCTGGGACCGCTCCTGATGGTCATCGTCGTCCAGTTCCTCCAAGTGGCCGTCCCGCAGCTTCGCGGCAAGGAGCCGACCACCCCCCTCGACATCGGTCCGACGACGACCCGCGAGACGGACGAAGGGACCGACGATGCGAGACGCGGCGGTGAAGCGACCGACGGCGGCGAGGACGAGGGAAGTCAGTCGTGAAAGCCCGGCGGCGCTATCGGCTCGATGTCGAGCGTTTCGAGGTGGTCGTCGAAGAAGTCGCGGCGGTGACGGAGCTGTTCGGGGGAATGTGAGTCGGAGCCGACCGTGAACGGAACGTCGTACTCCCGGAGAATCGTGAAAAACCGCTCCGCGGGGTGGACGATACCCGCGTCGGTCAGGGCACGACCGGCGTTGATTTCGGGGACGGTTCGAGACGACGCGAACGTCCGGGCGAGCCGTCGATAGTGGTCGTCCGTCGCGCGGCCGCGGAGTCCGGGAGTCCGCTCTATCAGGTCGGCATGGGCGGCGATGTCGAACAGCTCTGACTCGACGAGGGCGGAGAGGGTCTCGAAATAGCGGTCCACGATACCGTCCAACTCGTCGTCGGACATGTTCTCGAAGTTCGAGGGGACCTGCACGTTCATCTCGGCGATGTCGTGGACGCTGCCAATGGTGTAATCGAAGTCGGCCCGCTCAAAGAAGTCGCGTATTTCGGCCTCGTCGCGGGGGTCGTAGTCCATTTCGACGGCATCGTAAATCTCGACGTCGGCGTCCTCGCGCAACGATTCGATGGCGCGCCGACGGCGTTCGTAGGTGACGTCCAGATTGAATCCCCTCGCCGCGCGGACGTCCTTCGTGTACTCGCGCGAGGAGACGGTGCAATGGTCGGTGACCCCGATTCCGTCGAGGCCCACCTCCTCGGCGGCGCGGACCATCCGGGAGAGAAACGTTCCGTCGGAGTAATTCGAGTGGGTGTGAAAATCTCGCATTCGATGGAAACGTGGACGAGGACGGATATAAAATCCGCTGGCGATGTCGGTGGAAGTGTCGGAAAGTGGCGGAGGCGACAATACATCACCCGACGATACGAGTGAGCGGCCGTCGTGGAGGATTGGTCAATGGGTCAACTAGTACACGAGGCGAACGATGCGGACGGTTTTTCCGTTCTCCGTCGGTAGGTTCATCCAATGCGTACCCGAACGGTGGCGGTCGTCGCGGTCCTCCTCTTCTCCCTCGTCGGTGCCGGGGCGTACGCCGTCATGCAGCCGAATCAGCGGGGCCAACTGACCGAAAAGTGGGTCTCCGATACCTCGCGGAACACGGTCGGGAATCATCACGTTCCGGCGGTCGCGGAAATCGACGGATCGAAGCGAATCGTCGTCTCGGTCAACGTCGAGCAGAACGACGGCACGTGCTCGCTCGTGGAGATGGACGCGAACGGGACGAAAGGGTGGCAGGAGGAGATGCCGACGGAGAACTGTAACATCCACGGCTACGGCGACCCCATCTTCGCGGACTACGACGGCGACGGCACCCAAGACGTGCTGGTCGCGACGACCGAGGACAAAGTGCTCGGATTCACCTCGGCGGGGAAACAGGAGTTCGCGGGGAACCTCTCGTGGTGGGGTTACACCAAACCCATCGTGACCGACTTCACGACGGACCCCGGCAAGGAAATCGTCGTCACGGACCTGAACGGGACCGTCTTCGTCTACTCGGCGGACGGAAGCCTCGTCTGGCGGAAACACATCGAGAACTCGGCCACCGTCGTGGCCGCACCGGCCGTCGCGGATTTCGACGGGGACGGCGCGCCGGAACTCGCCGTCGGGGAGAAAAAGGTCACCGTGTTCGAACGGGACGGGAGCGTGAAGTGGCAGACGGGAACCGCCGGGAGCGTTAACTGGATGACGACCGCCCAAACCGACGGCGACCCCGCGGTCGAAATCGTCGCGGGAACGTTCGACGGTCACGTCACGGTCATCGACGGGAAGACGGGCGATAAACAATGGTCGAAGTCGTTCGGGCGGATGGCCGCCGTGAAAGCCGTCGGCGACGGTGACGGCGACGGACAAGTGGAGGTGTACGCGTCCACGCTACAGGAGGAAGGGGACACCGACATCGGAAAGCTCAGGGCGCTCGACGCGAGCGACGGGAGCGTCGAGTGGACGACGACGCTGAGCACCGAGGACGTGCAGACGATGCCGCCGTCGATGCTCGGGGACCTGAACGGGGACGGAAACAAAGAACTGGTCGCGGTCACCGAGACCGGTAGCGTGTCGGTCATCAATCCGGACAACGGGGCCGTCCTCGCGAGCTACGAGCGTAACGTGCCCATCTGGACCCACGTCAAACTGGCCGACATCGACGGTGACGGGAACCAAGAGATACTGGCCGTCTACGGCGACGGACGAGTCGTCGCGATGGGTTACAGCGAAAAATAGCGAAAGAAGTAGCGAATCGACCGGAAGACGCTACGCCGACCGGTATCGCGGCACCGACAGCGCGTTTTTCAGCGGGAGATAGGCGTAGACGTGTTCGGTACCCAACGAGCCGACGCGGGGGAGTTTGCCGCCCTCGGGAGTGAGGCTGTGGGCCAGCGTGTAACAGAGCGCGTAGTTCAGCCGGAAGCTATCCCGAACCATCGTCTCCGGGAACGCCGTCGTCAGTCCCTCGAAGACGTCTCGGCCGCGCTCTTCGGCCGTCGCACAGCCGGGTTCGGGGAAGAACTTGCGCGAGAAGAAGGCGTAGGCGTGCGGGTCCTCGAAGAAGTCGGGGAGGATGTCCGTAATCGAGGCCCCTCGGGCACCGATTCGGTCCTCGCGGATGCACGAAAGCGCCTCGACGGACCGCACTTCCGGCGCTGGTGCCTCCGGCGAGCGGTCCATGAACGCGTCGATACAGCACTCGGGGTAGCCGTGGAGGCCGCCCTGATAGCGTTCGAACTCGCGTTCGGTGTCCTCCACGACGCCGACGACGTTTCGGCGGATTATCTCCCCGGCGTCCGGCGCGTCGCCCTCGCGGAAGAAGTACGCCCGGAGGCCGAAGTCGATGCCGTTCCCGCCGGTCCGGACGAACTCGGGCACGGTGAGGCAGTCGCCGGGGAACGCCGACCGAAGCCGCTTCGTTTCGGGCATCGACCGGTACGTTTCGTGGACGTTGTTCGCCGCGTGTTCGAGCGTCCCGACGGACAGCGAGTTCAAGTGTATCGAGGCGTTCTGGACGATTTCGTAGGATTCTTCGAGCGCCGCGATTCGGTCCGTGAAGGACGCGCTGTCGAGGTTTCGGAGCACGGAGAGTTGGTTTTCGAAGTAGAGGTCGCTCATCTGGATGCTCGCACCGTCCTTGCGTCCCACGAGGACGGGCGCGGTTTCGAGCGCGGCGAATGCGGGAAGCGACGAGAGCGCCGTCGCGTCGAACGATGACGAAGACATGGCTGTGGGTTACCGGCACGGCCGCAAATACATTCTGGGTCGCAAAGCCGCGGGCGTGGTCCGGCGAGAATCGCGCGGCGAAGAACCGCAGTTGCTTTTCCCGTTCGGCTACTACGGGCGCACAATGAACGGTGGACTCGGGGGGCGTTTCGGAATCGGGCGACGGTTCCGAATCGCGCTCACAGCCCTTCTCGCGGTCGGACTGGTGTCGGGGGTGGCGAGCGCACACCAAGTCCCGAGCGAGAAGTTCGCCTCGCCGCTTCCGCTGTCGCTGCTGTTTCTCGGTGCGGGCGCGACCGTCGCGCTGACGGCGGGGTGGCTCGCGTTCACCGAGCGGACGCCCGCGGAGGGGACGCGCCGGACCCGCGTTCTCACCGTCCCGGCGTCGATTTCGACCCCGATTCGGGTCGGGGTTCGGCTCGTCTTCTTCGCCGGGTTCGCCGCCGCGCTGGGTCTCGGCGTCGTCGGGCGACAGGTGCCGGTGGAGAACTTCGCAACCGTGTTCGTGTGGCCGGTCTGGTTCCGCGGGGTCGCCCTCCTCTCGATTCTCCTCGGGACGGTGTGGGCCGTCCTCTCGCCGTGGCGAACCTTCTACGACGGACTCACGTGGCTCGAAGGAGAACGGGTGGCCGTCGCCGAATCCTATCCGAAATGGCTCGCCAGTCGGGCCGCGTTCGCCGGTTTCGTCCTCCTCTTGGGCATCTTCGAGAACCTGACCTACGTCCCCAACAGCCCGCGGTTGACGACGGGAGTCCTCGCGGTGTACACCATCCTGATGGTGCTCGGAAGCGTTCTGTACGGGGTCGAGTGGTTCCGCCGCGCCGACCCGCTTGCCGTCCTCTACCGCCTCTTCGGGCGGGTCGCGTCGATAGCTATCGAGCGGACGGACGAGGGCGGGACTGAAATCTCGCTCCGAGCGCCGTGGCGGGGGAGCGTCGAGCCGGTTCGGGACTTTTCGCTGGTCGCCTTCGTCGTCACCGCCGTCTACACCGTGAGCTTCGACGGCTTCACCAACACGCGGACGTACCAAGACGTGCTGTTCGACGCGCGCGACCTGCTCGGGACGGGACCCGAGACGAGCGTCCTGCTGTACGCCGCCGGTCTCGTCGTGTTCGTCGTCTCGTTCGCGCTCGCCAGTTGGCTCGTCGAACGCCTCGGCGAGCGCGAGCGAGGGACGCGCACCGCTCGTGCCACCGACGCGGAAACGGACGGCGGGCGGGTGTCCGCCGACGATGGCGCGCCGCTCCTGCCGGGGTGGCGCGGTGCCGCACGGGCCTTCGCGCCGACGGTGCTCCCCATCGCGGCGGCCTACGAGGTGGCCCACAACTACACCTACGTGTTCCGCAACCTCGGGCAACTCGTCGCCGTGGCGCTCGAACCCGTCGCGCCGGGCGTTCAAGCCGTGAACCCGCTCGGATGGCTCTCGCTCCCGGCGTTCTGGGGGTCGCAAGTCCTCCTCATCGTGCTGGGACACGTCATCGCGGTGGTCGCCGCCCACTACGTCGCGGTCGAGCGGTTCGAAACCGCGTCCGCCGCGCGACGGGGGCACCTCCCGCTGGTCGTCCTGATGGTCGGCTACACGGTGCTCTCGCTGTGGATAATATCGCAACCGGTGGTCTCGTAACCGGGAAGCGAAATCGGGGTCGGGCCGAAATCAGGGTCGGGCAGGGGAGGGAGATGGGAGAATCAGTCGGTAGTGAGCCACGCCATGGCGACGCCCAAGAACAGGAGTTCGACGGCTTTCGCCAGCACGCCCATTGGTTCGAGGAGTTCCTCGGCTTCGGTCGCGGGCAGGCCGACGGTGCCGCGGGCGACGTACAGTACGACGGCGATGGCCGCGATGGCGACGCCGAGCCACCATCCCCACCGGCGGTTCCGGTAGATTCCGACCGCGGCGACCGCCGCGGCGACGAAGTTCACGGCGAAGAGGACGCCGAGGTAGGTCGTTTCCTCCAGATGTTCGGGTACCAAGACGAGGTGGATAACCCCCGTGAGGAGGATGAGTCCGGCACCGGCGATCACGAACAGGTGTCGTCTCGACTGGCGATTCGAGTCGGTGGCCGTCGTCTCGGCACGTTGTGTGGAAGTATCCATAGTTGAGTAGTTTGAAACGGGGACGGGCGTCGGGTGAACCAGTCCGCCCCGTTGATTACCGATAGGACGGGGGCGAAGATAGCGACTATGGTACACGCATCGAATCTAACGGAAAAAAGTGACAGGGGTGGAAACGAACAGGAAGGTGACAGGGATGGGAACGAACAGGAAGGTGACAGGGATGGGAACGAACAGGAAGGTGACAGGGATGGGAACGAACAGGAAGGTGACAGGGGTGGAAACGAACCGGAATGCTACTCTCGAAGGGACTGCGGCGTAATCCGCGACAGTCGCATCGCGTTACCCGTGATGGCCGTCGTCATGCCCGCGTCGCCGACGAGGACGGCAGCCCAGATGGGGACCAGACCGAACGGCACCGCGATTGCGAGCGCGGCCTTCGCGGCGAGGCTCGTCCAGACGTTCTGGCGGATGACGCCGTTCGCGTCGTGTGCGAGGTCGTAGAGGTACGGTAGTTTCGAGAGGTCGTCGGCCATCAACGCGATGTCGGCCGTCTCCAGCGCGGTGTCCGTTCCGGCGGCACCCATTGCGACGCCGACCGTCGCGGTGGCGAGCGCCGGGGCGTCGTTGATGCCGTCGCCGACCATCGCAACACCTCCGAACGAGGTTCGGCGGGACAACGACCGTTGCTCGTGAGCATCCCCGGACGAGGACTGGCCCGACGACCGTTGCTCGCGCGGTCCGTCGTACCGCTCGCGGAGTTCCTCGATGGCTTCGACCTTCTGCTCGGGAAGCAGCCCGGCGCGGAACTCGTCCACGCCGACCTGCTCGGCGATGGCCTTCGCCGTTCGCTCGTTGTCGCCCGTGAGCATCACGAGGTGGTCGATACCGAGGTCGCGGAGGCGCTGTATCGCCGCTTTGGCGTCGGGGCGCACCACGTCCGCGACGGCGATCGCGCCTTCGAGTTCGCCCTCCGTCCCGCCGGATTCCATCCGACTTCCAGTCGGGCTTTGACCGACGCGGCCGACCAAGACGACCGTCTTCCCCTCGCGCTGGAGGGCCGGAACCGTTTCGTCGAGCAGGTCGAGACAGTTATTTCGCTCACAGAGGTCGCGGGTCGCCGTCGCTTCGACGCCCTCGTCCGTCGCGTGAACGTGGTTCAGGTCGAATCCGAGGTCCTCGAACAGGTCGGGTTTGCCCGCGTAGTGGGTCGTGCCGCCGAGGTCGGCGCGGACGCCCTTGCCGGTGAGGCTCTCGAAGTCGTCGATTTCGTGGTCAGCGACGCCCGCCCCGTCGGCTTCCGCGACGATGGCCTCGCCGATGGGGTGTTCGCTCCGCGCTTCGAGGCCGCGCGCACAGCGGAGGACGTCCTCCTCGGAGTTCCCGTTGAGCGGAATCACGTCCGTGACGGTCAACTCGCCCTTCGTCAGCGTTCCCGTCTTGTCGAAGGCGACGGCTTCGACCTCGCCCATCGCTTCGAGGTGGTTGCCGCCCTTGATGAGGACGCCGTTTTTCGCGGCGCTGGTGATACCCGAGACGACGGTGACGGGGGTACTGATGACGAACGCGCAGGGACACGAGAGGACGACGAGCGTCAGGCCGTAAACGAACCACGTCACCCACGGTGCGTCGAAGACGAGCGGCGGGACGGCCGCGACGAGCACCGCGAAGGCGAGCACGAGCGGGGTGTAGTAGTCCGCGAAGCGTTCCACGAACTGCTCGCGCTCGGTCTTGTTCCCCTGCGCGTCCTCGACCATCTCGACGATGCGCGAGAGGGTGTTGTCGCTCGCCTCGGAGGTGACTTCGATTTCGAGATAGCCGCCCTCGTTGATGGTCCCCGCGAACACCTCGTCGCCGGGGGTCTTGTCCACGGGGACGCTCTCGCCCGTGATGGGGGCTTGGTTGACCGCGCTCTCGCCGTCGGCGACCGTCCCGTCCATCGGGATTTTCTCGCCGGGGCGCACGAGCACCACGTCGCCGACGGCCACGTCATCGACGGGTATCGTCTCCTCCTCGCCGTTCCGCTTGACCGTCGCCTCGTCGGGCGAGAGGTCCATCAACTCCTGCAGGGAGTTTCGGGCCTTGTCCATCGAGTAGCGTTCGAGGAGTTCCGCGACGCTGAACAGGAAGGCGAGCGTCGCCGCCTCCAAGTAGAGCGATTTGCCGAACCCGATGCTCACCGCGAGCGCGCCGAGGATGGCGGTGCTCATCAGCAGGTCGATATCGAGGTTCCGATTTCGAAGGGAGTAGTAGCCGTTCGTGACGATGGCCTGCCCGCCGACGAGGACGGCCAGCAGGAACGCCGCGTCCGCGACCGTGATTTCGACGCCGCCGAGCGCGACGGCACCGCCAGCGCCGACGAGGGTGGCGTTCGCCCCAGTGAGGAGGAACTCGAACAGCAATCCGAGCGCGACGAAGACGCCGCTGGTCCACGTCTTGACGGCCCGCGTGCTCGTCCAGACGCTCTCCGTATCGAGCGACGCGTCGTCCTCGTCCGCGCTCGTCCCGGCGACGTCGTACCCGGCGTTTTCGATGGCCGCCGTCACGTCCGCCACGGACGCGGACTCGTCCGTGGAAACGGTGACGGTCCCCGCCGTGGGTCGCGTATCGTACGCTCGAACGCCGGAAACGCCGTCGAGGGCGTTCTCGATTTTGCCCGCACAGGACGCACAGTCCATGTCCGGGACGGAGAACGTCGTCTCCGAGGCGTCGCGTTCGACCGCGTACCCCGCCTTTTCGACGCGGGTTTCGACGGCCGCGGCGTCCGTCGCCGTCGCGTCGTACTCGACGGTGAGCGTCCCGGTCGTGACTTGCGGGTCGATGGCGTCGATGCCGTCCAGTGTTCGAACGCTGCTTTCGACCTTCCCGGCGCAGGAGGGACAGTCCATGTCCGGGACGGACAACCGGACGACATCGGAATCGCCAGCGCCGTCGGTGACGACATCCGCGTCGGCCGATTCGTGGCCGTCGTCGTCGTGATGACCGTAATCGGCATCACAACCGTCGTCGGCGTCGCCACAGCCACACGAATCGGCGTCGGGGGGAATCGTCGAATCCGAACCCGTATCGTTCATGGTCGAACGTAGTTACTACTGAGTTATTAATCCAGCTGCTATGAAGTGGCGTTCGGTTAGGAAGAGATTATTAAAATATAGGGATTGAGTTGTTATTCTGGGTTACGACGGGAGTTGCCCCGTCGCCATGAGGTACTGCAGTCCGAACAGCGTCGCGTTGTACGCGCCGTGGACGAGCATCGGAACCGCGAGATTGTCGGTGTACTCGTACAGGCTACCGAGGACGAGTGCCAGCGTGAACACGGTGGCGATGTAGACGAATTTACCGACGCTCCCGCCCAACAACGAGAAGAAGTGAATGGACGCGAAAATCGCGCTCGCCAAGACGATGGCCCGGACGGGATGGAACACCTTGCGGAGCATCCCCTGAATGAGTCCGCGGTACAGGAGTTCCTCGCCGGGGCCGATGAGCAGGAACGAGAGGGGAATCAACAGCAGGTAGATGTCGGGATTGCCGCTCGCCATATCGACGATGGAGTTCTGCGCGGACTGAACCCCGAGGGCTTGCGTCACTTGGGAGATCAACTGGAGGAGTGCGAAAAGGGCGACGAATCCGGCGACTGCGATACCGATGTCACGAAGCGACGGGACGCGAATGTGGATAAAATCGAGTCCGAGGTTTCGATAGGAGAGGTAGCCGAGTGCGATACCACCGAACGTGACGCCTTGGAGCATGACGGCGCTGACCGCGAGGAGGAGCGCAGGTCGGTTCAGAATATCGATACCGACGGCCATGAAGGCGAGGACCGCGACCGCGGCGACGACTTGGCCGACGCCGTACGCCCCGACCGAGAGGAGGAGACCCACGCCGAACGACCGGAGCTGTGTTCCTGAATTACTCATCCGTAAGGAATACGAACGCACCCCTTCTGCGTCTTTCGGTTGCGGAACGAGAGCCGAACCGGAGCTCGAAACGCGCCGTGCGTCGTTATTCGGGGTGAAAACGGTACGTACACGTCTCTTTCACATCCCGACCCCATTCATTTCATACGCTAAATTAAAAGTTGTTTGTCACGCTCGGTCAAAACCGGTATATTTTCGGACGCAATAGAAGGGGGTAATGGTATCAAAGCGGATGCTTCGGCTCTTCTTTGCCGGACTGGTGATACTATCCGGAGTCGCGGTCGTGAACGCGTACGCCACGAACCCCGGAAGTTCCGCGGATTTCCGCGGCAAAACACAGTCCGAAATCAGGGCCGAAACGGGTCAAATGGTCCCCCCCCGTCAGAACATAACGGTGATCGCAACCGACTCCAACTCCTGGCTCGGCCGTGAGGCGAGCGGCCCGCGAGCGCGGGCGGAACTCGTCGCGTTCAACCCGAACGGGTCGATTCTGTACTACAACGACTCCCACACACGATACTGGGACGTCGACCCAGTGAAGGGAACGAAGACGACGGTCGAGTACTCCTACGCGGAGCACCTGAAGAAAGCGGAGTGTCCGACGGACTGGAACCTCTCGCGGCGCAACGTGGACCAGGAGACGTGGGACACGTACATGGACGTCCACGGCGAGGTCGGTGCCTGTACGCGGAACGGTATCGAGCGCGTCAACCTGACGACCGGCCACGTCACCCCCATCTGGTCGGAGGTCACGCCGGGGAAGGAAGCCACCCGGTATCACGACGTCGACCGCCTGAACGAGACGCACTTCGTCGTCGCGGACATCTTCCTCGACCGCGTGTTCATCGTCAACACGACGAGCGGGACGGTCGGGTGGACGTGGAACGCGAGCGACGCGTTATCGACCAGCAAAACCGGCGGTACGTATCCTGACGACTGGACGCACATCAACAACGTCCAAGTCCTCGACGACGGCCGAATCGCGGTCAGCGCCCGGAACAACGACCGGGTGCTGTTCCTCGACCCCGGAAGCGGGTTGGAGAAGAACTGGACGCTCGGGAAGGAAGACGACTACGACGTCCTCTACGAGCAGCACAATCCCGACTTCATCAACGAGTCGAACGGCGGCCCGGCGGAACTCGTCGCCGACTCCGAGAACAACCGCGTGGTCGAGTATCAGCGCGAGAACGGCTCGTGGGAGCGGACGTGGACGTGGCAGGATTCGAAGATGCAGTGGCCCCGCGACGCCGACCGCCTGCCGAACGGTCACACCCTCATCACCGACTCGAACGGTAACCGCGTCTTCGAGGTGAACGAGAAGGGGAAAATCGTCTGGGACGTGCAGATAGCGTTCCCGTACGAAGCCGAACGTCTCGGCACCGGCGACGAGAGCGCGAGCGGCCTGAGCGCGCAGAAAGCGGCGCTCAAATCGAGGTCGAACGGCTTCGTCAATCAGTTCTGGATCGGCGTCAAAGACGCCATCCCCGGCAAGTACCTCAACGGTCTGATGTACATCACGCCGGTATGGATCGGCGTTCCCGAACTGTTCGCCATCCTCCTCGGGGCCCTGTCGCTCCTGACGTGGGGGCTGTTCGAACTGAAGTGGGCGGGCGTCTTCACGTCGGTCCGACAACGAATCGAGTCGCTGAACGAAACGCGATAAGCTCGGCCATCGAACATATCGAATCGGCCGAAGAGAAGTAGAAGCACGGAACGAATCGGCGGGCGAACCGCCGGGCGAATCGGCAGACGAAACGACGTGACGGCCGGTCGCGCCGTCTTTTTCGGGACGATAACGGCCAGAGCGGTCAGTGGCCGGAGGGGTCAGCGGTCAGAGTCGGCCGTGAGCGAGCGAAGCGCATCGAGGCGGTCGTCGATGGGAGGATGGGTTCGTACCGAAATCGGGAGCGATTCGAGCGCGCCGCCCTCGTCGCCGAACCCGCCGGGGAGGAAACAGAGCTGTTTCACGCCGTCCACGGCGCGGGCGTCTCGGTCGGACGCGGCCGGTGCGTCCTCGCCGAGCGTCCTGAGCGCACCGGCCATCGACGCCGGACTGCCCGAAAGCGTCGCGCCCGCCCGGTCGGCGATGAACTCCCGGTCGTGGGAGAGGCGACCGGCGAGCGAGACGACCGGCATCGCCAACAATCCGAGGGCGGCCCCGCCGAACAGCAGGACGAACGCGACGAGCAAGACGTAGGTGACGGTGTAGCGGACGCCGAACAGCGGCGCGTCGATGACGGCCGCGCTGGGAACGTAGAGGAGGACGATGGCGGCGAGCCAGACGGTCCGCCGGGCGGACCGAGACAGACCGAGGTCCTCCAGCAGGGAGTAGTCGTCCGCCAGTGCGGGGAGGAAGGTCGCCAAGGTCATCACCATCGCATCGCGGTTCTTGACGTGTGCGAGTTCGTGGGCGAGCACCGCGTCGAGTTCGTCGGCGGAGAGCGCGGCGAGCAAGCCGGTCGAAACGACGAGCGTCGCGCGTCGGGGCGTCCCGACGGTGAAGGCGTTGGGCACGTCCGTCTCGGCGACGGCGACGGTCGGAACCGCGACGTCCGCGCCGGTCGCAAGCCGTCGAACGGGGGCGAGCAGGTCGGGGTACTCCTCGTCGGTGACGACGGTGGCATCGACCGACGAGAGGGCTTCGCGGCGGGTGTATCGCAGTTGCGCCCACGCGACGACCGCGGTCGCCGGGACGACGAGCGCCAGCCATCCCAGTCCGGACGGGAGGGCGGTTGCGACGGGCGCGAGCCACGGGCGGAGGAGGAACGCGACACAACCCACGAGGAGGAAGTCTGCGAGCAGCACGCACGCGAGGGTGGCGATGATTCGCCGAGTCAGGGCGGGGTCTCGTGACATGTCGTACGTAACTCGTCGTGGTCGCACCACATGAATGTTGGTTCAAAGACGTGTCCAGTTGGGAAGCAAGATATTTGCCTGATGGGAAAGAAACCCAACACCTGTGGAACGCAATCGCCTCCGCGCCGCCCTCATCGCCCTCTGTGTCCTCGCGGTCATCTTCGGTGCGTCGCTGTTCCCCGCTACCGGATTCGGGTCGTATCCCGCCGGTCCGGGAGGCGGCAACCGCGCCGATACACCGGGTGCGCCGAGCGCTGGCAGTCGCTCGACCGTCAGCGCCGGAAACCCGTCCGACCCGGGAACGGTCGCAACGACGACGGCGCAAACGACGACGAACAGCGAATCGAGCGGCGGGTCGGCCGACTCGGAAACAGCCACGACAACGACGACGGCGGCGAGTGCGTCGCAATCGACGAGTAACGGGACCCCGCTCCTACAGATACTCGGGAAGGCGGTCGGAATCCTCGTCCTCGTCGGGGGCGCATTCCTCGCCGTCGGGTTCCGGAGAGGAACCCTCGCGCTGGACGGCGACGGCGCGATACCGCTCACGGTTCGCGGGATTCCCGTCGGCGAACTCGTCGGGAAGATACCCGCCAGAACGATGGGCCTTGTCGTCGGGTTCTCGGCGTCGATTCCGCGACTCGCGGACGACGCCATCGGCCTGCTGGGCGAAGTTGGACGCGGCCTCGCCGCGAGCACCGTTGGACTCGGTTCGGCGCTCGGGAGGACGATAGCCGTCATGGGACGCGGCTTCAGCGGGACGCTCCTCGCCATCGGCAGCGTCGGAAGCGGCCTGTTCTCGATTCCCAAGACGCTCTCCCGACCCACCCTGTCCGGCCGTTCCGGCGGGAAATCGGAGAGTCGAACCGCGACGAACGAGGGGACCGCACCGGCGGAACCCGAAGAACGCGGCCCGCCGAGCATCGAAGAGGCGTGGGAATCCATGACCGAGCACCTCCCGGTCAGGCGTCGGCGAACGACGACGCCGGGAGAGTACGCACGCGAAGCGATTCAGCGGGGCTACCCCGCCGACGCGGTGCGTCAGTTGACCGCCGCCTTCCGCGAGGTTCGGTACGGGAGCTTGCCGCCGACGGCGAACCGCACGAAACTCGCCCGCGCGGCGCTCGACAAAATCGACCGCTTCAGGGAGGGTGACGAATGATGCGTCTCGTCGGGCGCGCCGTCGGACGCGTCGCCGGGTACGTCGGCGGGACGTTCAGGAACCGCCGGAGCCGCGAACGCCTCCTGCTGACGGTCGGCGTCACCTCGCTGCTGCTCGCTTTCGTCGTCGTCTTCGCGCCGTGGGCCGTGCCGGAAGCGACCGTCAAACCGTTGGTCGGGTGGCTCGCGGACCCGACGACGGTGCTCCTCCTCGCGGGTGCGGGCGGACTGCTCGCCATCTGGTCGCTCGGCGACGGCGTGACGGACGAACGGGACGAAATCTGGCAGCCGCGAACCGACCCCGAGCGGGCGCACTACGACGAACACCGGACGAGCGGGTCGGACGTGGACGACGGCCTCGGCCTGTCCGGCAACCTCGGTCTGGAGTCCAGAGAGCGGCGCAGTCGGCGGGCGACGACGCGGCGACACGTCAGACGCGCCGCGGTCGAGACGCTCGCTGGCGACGGATACACGAAAACCGAAGCCAGGGAGCGACTCGAAGACGGGTCGTGGACCGACGACCCGCGGGCGGCGGCCTTCTTCGGCGCATCGAGCGCCGACATCCCGCTTCGAACGCGCATCACCGACCGGGCGCGCGGCCAGACGTTCGACCGCCGCACGGAACGGGCAGTTTCCGAACTGCGAGAACGGAACGGCGGTGAATCGAAATGAGCGGCGGTCCCGAACTGAACGCCGGGATGACGGTGGCCCTGCTCGCCGGTGCGGCGGGCGTCGTCACCGGGAACACCGTGATGTTTCTCTCGTCCGTCGTCGGGTTCGTCTACGCGGCCTATCAGTTCACGTCGGGGACGCCGGCGCTGTCGGTCGAACTCGACCGCGAGATAGAAGAGCGGTCGCCGCGGCCGAGCGAGGACGTGACGGTCACGCTCACGGTGGAAAACGAGGGCGACGACGCGATTGCGGACCTTCGTATCGTGGACGGCGTGCCGGAACGGCTCGCAGTGGTTGACGGGTCGCCGCGCCACGGGACGAGTTTGGGACCGGGCGAAACCGTGTCGTTTTCCTACGCGGTTCGAAGCCAGCGCGGGACCCACGAGTTCGGCCCGACGACGCTCGTCGCGAAATCCATGAGCGGGACGCGGGGAGTCCGCGAGGAGCGGACCCTTCCGGCCACCATAACCTGTGATACGTTCGTCGAGGACGTGCCGCTATCGCAGTTGACCACCCCGACGCCGGGGCACATCGAGACGGACGCGAGCGGCGAAGGCATCGAGTTCCACTCGACGCGGGAGTACCGGCCGTCGGACCCGATGAGCCGAATCGACTGGAAGCGGTTCGCCCGGACGAAGGAACTGACGACGGTGAACTTCCGCGAGAGTCGAGCGGCGGCGGTGTTACTCCTCGTGGACGCCCGCTCGGCCGCCAGCATCGCTCGGCGGTCCGGCGAACCCGACGCCATCGACCTCTCGGTGTACGCCGCGGAGCGAATCGCGAACGCGCTCGTCCGGCAGAACGACCGCGTCGGCGTCGCGCTGTACGGGTCACAGCAACTGTTCCTCCCGCCGGGCGGCGGGCGGGAACAGGTCGTCCGCGTCCGTGCGACGCTGGAAGAGGTGGAGACGCCGAAAGAGCTGTCGAGTAGCAGCGGGCTATTCGGGTCGTCGCGCAACGAGCGAACGATGGAGCGGCGGTTCAAACGGCTTCGAAAACGGCTGTCCTCGGAGACGCAGGTGATATTCCTCTCGCCGCTGGCCGACGATACCGCCGTGGACGTGGCGAAGCGGTTCGACGCGTACGGACACGCGGTGACGGTCGTCACCCCGGACATGACGGGAACCGAAACGCCGGGCGGTGCGGTGTCCGAAATCGCCCGGACGGAGCGACTGAACGAGATTCGACGCGGGAACATCAGGGCCATCGACTGGTCGCCGGACGAACCGCTTGCGACGGCGGTCGAAAAGAGCGCGAGGTGGTCGGCGTGAACGAGGAGGTCAACCACAGTTCGACGCGCTTCGGCGGCGCATTGGCAAGCGTCATCGCGGCCTGTACCGCGCTCCTGCTCGGGTGGGGGACCGGCAACCTCGGCAGCGTCGCGGCGGGCGTCGTCGGCGCGGTCAGCATCGCGCTCGGTGCGATGGGAATGCAGTCGGCGGCGAACGAACGGCGAGCGGCCGGAAGCCTCGGCATCGTCGGGGGGGCGATAGCGCTCACCGTGTCCCTCGGACTCGGGACGCCGCCGCTGTTCTCGCTCCTGCTCGGACTCGGCGTGACTGCCGTCGCACTCAACGCGACCGTCTCTCTCTCGTCGGGAGTCAGCTTTCCGGTGTATCTCATGCTCCGTCGGTCCCTCGCGGTGCTCGTCGTCGGAACGCTCCTCGCGGCGAGCATCCACGCAACGGTCTTCCGAACGCTCGGACGGGTCGGGAGCGCGATACTCGTCGGAAGCGCCATGTCGAGCACGCTCGCCATGCTCGTCACCCTCCAGATAGGGTGCCTGGTGGCCGTCGAGTTGCTCTACTGGGTCGTCCCGATACTGGACGACTGGCGTCCGGCGACGGCGGACCTCCGCCACCGGATTCTCGAACCGTTCGGCTTCCGACTCGAAACCGTGCCGACGCCGTACTGGATGTTCCTCGCGCTGCAGGTCGTCGTCGTGTTCTCCGGTTGGGGACCGCGGTGGTTCGAGAGCCTGCTCACGGCACTGTCGGTGTTAGGCGATGTCGTCCGGTTCACCATCGGTTCGGGAATCCTTCAGAGCGTCGTGGGCGTCGTCATCCTGTTCGAACTGGTGGTCCTCGCCGCGAGAGGAGCACAACACGTCATCATCGCGTGGATGGGTGACGAACCGCCGCAAACGCTCGCGTTCGCAACGGGCGGAATCGCCGCGGTCGCGTTGGCTGGCGTCGTCGCCGTGGTGTCGATGCTGGTCCCCGCGGTCGGGTCGCGGTTCGCGGCCGCTGAGCCGTGGCAGTTGGTCGAGCAACTCGGCCCGGCGACGGTCATCACGGGCAGCGTCACCGGCGTGCTGTTGTCGCTCGTGATGGTGCAGGTGATGGCGGTCCTGACCGTCCGCCCGTGGGTCGCGCTCGATTCGGCGAGCGGGTTCGCGTTCGGCGGCGCGACACTCTTCCTCGGGGCGCTCGTCGCCGCGGGATTGGGCGCGTCGCCGGTCGTGGTCTTCTGTGCGGTCGGTGCCGCCCTCGTCGTCCGGGACGTCGGCGACCACGCGGCGGAAGTCGGCTTGCAAATCGGCCGGACCGCGGAAACAAGGCGCGGCGAAATCGCCCACGCGACCGGCGGGCTGCTCGTCGCGGGTCTGGGCGTCGGTCTCGCGGTCGGAACCCTTTCGTTCGTCGGGCCGGTGTCGCTCCCGACGAGTTCGTGGCGAGGGTACCTCGCGCTCGCGCTGCTGTTGGTCGCGGTCGTTTCGTTCACCCTGCTGCTTGCGACCGACACGGAGTGACGAAACATTTATTTCGTTGGTTGTGTGAGTTTGATATAACATGAGTTCCGGCTGGCCACGATTTGCCGACTCCCCGCGCCAGTTCGTGCGCTATCTCCGCGAGCTAAAGAAACGGGGAAGCAACCTGCTTATCACCGGGGACGTGCCCGATACCGTCACCGCACGGGCGACCCAAACCCTGTTCGGGGAGGGCGACCGGCGTTACCGCGTTCTCGCACTCCTCGATACGACCAGCCGGATTCCCGACTCGCTCTCGGTGGCCGACGACCGTCTCTGGGTCGTCGAGCGAGCGGGGGAAAAGCGCTCGGCCAGGCCGAGCGCGTCGAGCGACGTGTCGGTGAGGGAAACCGACGATATGGACGGGATTCGACGGGAAATCGGTGCCGCGGCCGATTTCTACGACGACGAGTTCGACGGACTCGACCCGGCCGAACTCCGCATCGGCGTCGATTTGGGCGTTCGAGACGACCGGGATTCGATACGGGAGTTCGTCGAAGGGACGGCCGAAATCGTCGCCGACCATCGCGGGATGGCCCATTACCACTTACCCAAGCCGGACGATGACCCGCTCGTCGACGAGCTTTCGCCGCTGTTCGACGCCCGTATCGAACTCAGGCAGGTACCCGGACAGCCGCCCGAGCAGCGGTGGCACGTCCCGGCGTTCGATAAAACGACTATATGGGTGCGCTTGTAACCCGTCACCGTTTGAATGGAGTTCGAAACGCTCACCCGACGGACCGGGCTCGAAATCAGCGACCCAATTGAGAACACCCGGTTCGAACTGTACGTTCCCGCGCCGATAACCCCGGTACAGACGAGGACGGGCAGATTTTATTTTCCCGTCGACGCCGCCGTCGGATTCGAAACCGCGAGCGTCGAGATTCCGAAACTCGTCTCGCCGCTCGTCTGGACGCAATCCGGCGAGCTCGTCGCCGATAGCACGAGGATAGACGGCAACGAGTTTCCGGCGGGCGACTACCTCCTCGAACTCAACAGCACGTCGATGAAGCTCTACCTCGCGTTCGAGAGTGGATTTCGACTCGAACGGGGGGAAACCGCGGTAACGGTTCGCTGTGAGGGAACGACGCGCATTCGCGTCGGCGCGCGCTCGCTTCACGAGCACCCGGCGGGGACGATAACCGTCACGGACGAGGTACGCGATGTGATGCGCGCCGTCTCCCTGTTCGGGTCCGCGCTGAAGACGCTCTCGCCGGAGCGGTCGTTCCCCACCTTGCGCGGACATCCGCCGCTCATCGAACGCGGGGAGACGTTCTCGGTTCCGGGCGAAATCGAGCCGCCGGAAACGGACGTGACGCTCGTCCTGCCGCCGGAGCGAACGCGGGTGTACACCGCGTCGTCGCTGGCCTACTATCTCGGTGCGGAAATCATCGCGGGGGACGAACCACGGCTCATCGCTGGGAATTTCGAGCAGTCGCTCGACGGACCGGACGGCTACGAGGCGACGGTCAATTCGATACTCCGACGAACGTTTTTCTTCGACTGTCTCGCCCGGACGGAGGGCTTCTACGATGTCGAGCTGTACGAGCGAAAACGGGTTGAGTCGAGGATGGACGTCGATCTCGAGTCGTTGTACGACGCGCCGCTCGCCGACCGGGTGGAGAGGGCGCTTTCGCTGCCGTTCGAACGGGTCGAATCGGTAGCGATGGACTGGAATCTGACGACGGATATCGTGCCGACGAAGGCGAACGTCGAAGCGCTTCCGTTCGTCGCGTACGACCTTTCGTTCTGTCGAACACCGTCGAATCCGACGGAAAGGAACGTCACCGAACCTCCCAAAGCGTTCGACGACTTTGCCAGGAATGCGAGCGACTGGCGGTGGGACGACGACGACTTCTTTCAGGTGGCGTCCGCACCGACTGCGGAACACGCGTGGATAGGGAACGGCTATCCCCTGGGGGTGAACAAACTCACGCTCGAATCGCTGTACCGACGTCTCGACAGACCCGACCCCGACGACTCGACGCTAACCGTTCACGTCGTCTGCAACGACGAGACGATGGAGGACGAAAAGGACGTAGCGGAACAATACGGCGTCCGGGATTTCGTCGAATCGAACGTATCAGTACACCATCAATTGGCTGGCGACGAGTTGTCCGAACTGCTCTCCCTGCCGTCGGATTTCGTCCACTTCATCGGCCACGTGGATTCGGACGGCTTTCGGTGCCCGGACGGGCATCTCGATGCCGAATCGCTGTCGAGCGTCGAGACGAACGCGTTCCTGCTCAACGCCTGTCGCTCGTACGAACAGGGTACCGCGCTGATAGAAAAGGGAAGTCAGGGCGGCGTCGTCACGATGTCGCCCGTGCTCAACTCCGCCGCGACGCGGGTCGGGAAGGCGCTCGCCCGGTTGCTCAACGCGGGATTCCCGCTTCGGGTGGCGCTCGAAATCGCACGAACGCAACTGGTAGATAGGCATCGCTACCTCGTCGTCGGCGACGGGGCGTTGACCCTGTGTCAGAGCGAAAGCGGACAGCCGATTCGCTTGGACGTGGAACCGAACGGGGACGGTTACGTCGTCACTCCAGTCGCGTATCCGACGCAAACCTACGGTCTCGGAACGGTTCTCTCGCCGATGTTCGACGAACAGAGATACATCGGGTCGGGAACGGTTCGGGCGTTCGAGTTATCGGCTGACGAACTCGATGCCGCGCTCGGCGCGGAGGTGATGCCGGTCGAAGCGAACGGTACGCTCCACTGGAGCGACGAGCTATCGACGTCGGACCTGTAAGCGACGTCGCTCAGGGACCGGGACTGATGTCCGCGAAGTTCGCGGCGACACACTGTACTTGGAGCAAAATGAGGGTCGCAGCGAACAGGACACCGAGCAATCGGGGGTTCGATTTGACGCGCTCCGATAGCGAATTTATTTTCATGCAATATTATATCCGAGAATAAAGCACTTAATAGTTACTGAAGCTAACAGACAGAAGAGGGAGCGAGTCCGGGGAACCATCACCGACCGTGGACCCGTACGACAGCGGGAAAATCTAGCGGTTTTAACGGGTAACGCGCGAACGAATCCGCTATGCAGTCCATCGACGAGGTACATATCGCTCCGCTCGGATTCGAGTACGACCGAATCTTGGGTCCCGTGAAGCAACACGGGGTAGACATCCTCTATCTCCTCGAACACGATAGTCCGGGAAGTCCCGACTATCACGACGCGTTGAAGGAGGAACTCGACGCGGAAGGTATCGAGGTTCGGTCGCGGACGGTCGATCTGATGGACATCTACGACGTTCTGGGAATCGTCACGACGCTCGTCTCCGAACACGAGGACGACATCGTTCGGGTGAACGTCGCGAGCGGGTCGAAGCTCTCGGCGGTCGGCGCGGCCATCGCCTGCATGGCGACCGATGCGACGGCGTACTACGTCCACCCCGAAGGCTACGCGTACGCGGACCGAAACGAACGCCAGAGTTACGGATACGTCGGCGAGGAGGTGCTACCGACCTACCCCATCGAATCGCCGACGCACGACCAAGTGTCCGTCATGCACTACCTCGAAGAGGCGAACACGGACGTGTACACCCCGAAGAAAAAGGACCTCATCAGCTACGCCGAGGACGAAGAGTTGTCGTTCATCGCCGACAGTAACCCGGCGAACGACAAGGCGAAGTTCGCCCTGCTGAACGCGAACATCGTCGACCCGCTGGAACGCGACGGCTACATCGAAGTTAGAAAGGTCGGACGGCAAAAGCAGGTGACGCTGACCGAAACCGGCCACGACGTGCTGCGTGCGTTCCGACACAAACTGTAACGACGGAAATCGAACGACGGCGAGGTAGTGTTACGAGTTAGAATCGAATAGTGAGTTGAAACAGGGTCGTGAGTATCGATAGTATGGTGAGTTGCAATACTATCGACAGTCACATGGTAGAACTGAATTATCTATCCCCAGAAGAACTAATCGATGACGACGTAGCGCCCCATCACACCCACCCTCCACGGTCGTCTCTCCTGATGACCCGCTTCGGCCCTCGCCGCCTCGGCTGTTCGGTTCTACCGACAGCCATCCCCGCGGTCGTCTCCCCCGACGACCCGCTTCGGCCCTCGCCGCCCAGTGGTCCCATGCTGCCCCATGGTTCCCGGTGGGGCGCGTACGCATCGTCATCTACTCTCCTTCGACGGCCGCCGAACCCACAGCTCCGAGCGACGGGAGCAAAATAGGCTCGACGCAAGAGAAGGCAAAACAGAAATCTTCGAAACTCGGCGGTATCTCGGAAGTCCCGTTCAGGTTAGCGGTTCATGCGGATGTATTCCATCAGACCGCGTATCGTCGCCTGCAAGTCCGCCTTATCGACCGGCTTTTCGAGGATGGTCTGTGCACCTCGGCTGACCGCCTTTTGGCGCATCGCGGGCGGAATCTGTGCCGCGAGGACGAGCATGGGAATGTCGCGGTCGTTGAGTTGTTCACAGCGCTTCCAGATGTCCTCGGTGAAGCCGTCCACGTCCAAAACGGCGAGGGCAACGTCGTCACGCTGTTCGAGCAGGGCGTCGAACTCGTCCATGCTGGTCGCGATTTCGACGTCGTAGCCGCCGTTTTTGAGGAGGTCGGCGAGGAGTTCGAGGTTTCGCTCCCGTTTTCCCAGCGCGAGGATGAGGGCCGCCTCACTCATTGGCCGACTCCGAACGTTCCCGTGCCAACTCAGGAGAGCCGGAGAGAACGCCGCTGAGTTCGGTCAGCGGTTCGCCGACTTTGAGACCGTGTTCCGTGATCTGGAACTCGCGGAGCATCCGTTCGAAGTCGCTGGTTCGTTTTTTCAGCACGCCGATGGCCTTGCGCATCTCGCCGGAAACTTCGAGATGCCGGAGGAAAACGATATTGTCGGCGAGATAGCTGATTCCCGCCTCCGTCGCCTGAAACTCGCCGGTTACGGTGTCGATTTCGTCCACCAGAATGACGGTGATACCCATGTTCTTCAGATAGCGACAGAGGGTGTGGAGTTTGCGGACCAGTACGCGGTCGTCGTCGTCACGGAGCGACAGTTTGTAGCCGTCGATACCGTCTATCATGACGATACTGGTGTCGTTCTCCTCGACGTCCGTTCGAACACGGTGGGCGAACTCGGTCGCCGAGCAGTCGAGGGGTTTCATCTCCTCGACGGAGAGCGACCCCTGTTCTTCCATCCGCCGAACCGGGATGTTGATGTTCTCGCTCCGTTCGCGGAACGTCTCCAGCGTCTCCTCGAACATGTACATGACGGAGCGTTCTCCCCGCCCGGCGGCCTCCTTCATGAACTGCGTTCCGACGGTCGTCTTCCCGACGCCGGTCGGACCGCTGAGGATGGTGATGGTGCCGCGCTCGAAGCCGCCGTGGAGGAGTTGGTTAACCTCTGGGACGCCGGAGGAGATGGATTCCAACTCGAACTCCCCGGAGTGATTTGCGGGGTTCAGTTCGGGAAACACCGCGATACCCCCGTCCGTAATGCGCATCGCGTGGTTGCCCTCGTTGACCGACGACCCGCGGAACTTCGGCACGCTGATGGTGCGACCGTACGCGGAGTGTTCGAGTTCGATAGTGCCGTCTGTCATGTACTGCAGGTCGTCGTCGGACGACTCGTCGCTGTGTTGGGACGTGAACAGGACCGTCGCACCCTGCTCTTTCAGGTAGTGCATGAACGCGATGACCTGCTTTCGGAACTGGTACTCGTCGGACGTGAGATGGCGAAGACGAGTGAGCGGGTCGATGAACACCCGGTCCGGGTCGATGGATTCGACACGCTCGGTTATCGCCTGCGTGAGCGGTTCCTGTTCGACCTCGCTCGGCGTGAAGATGTCGTAGGATTGCTCGTCCACGAACACGTCCGAATCCGGGCTCAAATCGAGAAAGTGAACGTTCGAAAGGTCGATATCAAGCGTCGAAGCGTTGTCGCGGATGTCGTCTTCTGACTCCTCGAGATTGACGAACAACACCGTCTCGTCCGACTCGACACCGGCGGTGAGATACTTCATCCCGAGAATCGTCTTCCCCGTCCCCGGGTCGCCACGAAGGAGATAGCTTCGTTCCGCGATAAACCCCCCGCGTAGAATCTCGTCGAGACCCGGTGTTCCGGTCGATATTTTTGTCAGATTTGAATCACTCATGCGCGCGTTGCTATAAATATCTATCCTCGCGATATATTTCTATCGAAACACAGAATCCGTAATCGAAGGGGCGAGTGGTAGTTATACAGGGATTTAAGTGAAAACGCGAGCGGCGGGACTTTACCGCGACGACGCGAAAACCGGGCGAGGATGTTCCGCGATTGTACCCATCCCTTGACCCCCGCGACAACGGTGTACCCCGGCGACCCGACGTTCGAACGCACCCCGCACGCGACGCACGACGAGGACGGCTACTGCGTCACCCGACTCGAACTCGGAACCCACAGCGGGACGCACGTCGATGCGCCGAGTCACACCGAACCCGACGGTCGAACCCTCGATTCGTTTCCCGTCGAGACGTTCGCCTTCGACGCCCTCCGCATCGACGTCCGCGATAAGGCGCCGCGCGAACCCATCGAACGGGCCGATCTGCCCGACCCGACGGACGACGAGTTGCTCGTCTTCCACACCGGATGGGACGACCACTGGGGGACGGACGCCTACTTCGACCACCCGTATCTCACGGCCGACGCGGCGGCGTGGTGCGCCGACCGCGACTACCACGTCGCCATCGACGCCCTCAACGTGGACCCCACGCCGACCGAGAACGCGAGAGACGACGAACCCGACGGCGTGCCCGCCCACCACGAGCTCCTCGGCGCGGACCACCTCATCGTGGAGAACCTGACGAACCTCGACGGCCTTCCCCGACGGTTTCGACTTTCGGCGTTTCCGCTGGCAGTGGAAGACGCGGACGGCGCGCCGATTCGAGCGGTTGCGGAGTTCTGGGGAGAGGAGAACGTAGCGAGACGAACTGACGAACCGACAGATTGAATCCCGGTCGAAAATATCGGGATTCATGGATGACGCCTTCCGAATTCGACTGAACCTCATCGTCCTCCTGTTGCTCGTCTGCGCCTCGTTCCTCGGAGCCATCGCCGTCGGCGTGACGGGTGGGGAGGCGCTCGGTACGGCGATGCTCTTTTTGGCCGTGTTCGCCGGACTCTGCCTCCTTCTCGTAGAGGAGTGGAAGTCCGGCGTCGAGGACGAGTTGAAACCTGCCGACGGTGCAAACGCCGAGGAGTCCGAAAGCGAATAGCGAGAACTGATTTCGAACCGAAGAGCGGAGAAAAACGTCGAAAACCCGCTCTCGTCCGGTCAACCTTCCATGCCGCCGAACGAGAGCCCGCTCTCGATGTAGCGCTGGGCGAACAGGTACACGAGCACGATGGGCGTGGCGAACGTCAGCGCGAAGGCCGAGAACCGCGCCCACGGCGTCGAGTACTGTCCGACGAGGCTGTACAGGCCCACGGGAAGGGTGTACTTGCTCGTGCTGAGCAGGAGTTGCGCGACGATGAACTCCGTCCAGCCGGTGAGGAAACTGAAGACGAGCACCGTCGCCAGCCCCGCCTTCGACAGCGGGATGATTATCTCCCAGACGATGCGCCACGAGGGAGCGCCGTCCATCATCGCGGCCTCCTCGTACGAGGTCGGGATGTTGTCCATGTAGGTCTTCAACAGCCACGTGTTGAACGGGACGGCCGTCGCCGCGTAGTAGGCCGCCAGCGCCAGTTTGCTGTTGTCGAGGCCGAACTGGACGAACGTGGCGTAGAGCGCGATGAGCGCCGCTACGCCGAGCCCGCCGCCGATTTGGGTGAACAGGACGTACAGGTAGAGCACCTTCGACCGGAAGAGGAACTTTCGGCGCGAGAGCGCGTAGGCCGCCGGAATAACGATGGCCATGGTCAGGATGACGGTCGGCACCGCGACGGTGAAGCTGTTCCAGAGGAACAGCGGGAACTCCGAACAGCCGTCGAAGCGCGCGCAGTTCACCGTGGTCGAGACGCCGGGCGTGTGCAACGCGATTTCCGTCCCGAACAGGTGGATAGCGACGGTGTAGCTCGGAATCTCCATCCCGCCGAGCACCCAGAGGTACGCGTCGAACGAGGGTTTCTTCGGGAGGAGATGGATGCCGCTCGAACTGTAGAGCGACCCGCCGCTTCCCGAGAGCGAGGCGAGGAAAATCCAGTAGATGGGGAACAGCAACGCGCCGACCATCAGCAGCGCGAACGCGGTGGCGAGGAGCTTCGCCGCGACGAGACGCGGCGACACCTCGCCGGTCCGAAGGCCGACGACGGTGTACCGAACCGATTCGAGGGTGCGACCCGGTGCGCCGAGGGCGTGTCGAACGTCGTCCGCGAACCCGCCGAGAATGCCGTCGCTCATTCGTCCACCCCCTCGGCGAGGCGGCCGCGTTTGACGTTCAGGAACATGAAGCCGCTGATGACGACGAGCGTCGCGGTCATGATTGCGGCCCCTTTGCCGTACTTGTCGAAGCGGAACGCCTCGCGGTAGCCGTACACGATGAGCAGTTCGTTCTGGCGGAGCGGACCGCCCTTGTTCATCACGTACGGGATGAGGAACTGCTGGAACGACGCCGCCGCCGTCAGAATCGACGCGAAGAGGACGGGGCGTTTGATGGACGGGAGCGTGACGTGCAGGAATCGGTTGAAGAAGCCCGCGCCGTCAACCATCGCCGCGTCGTGGAGTTCCTCGGGAACGTCCTGGAGCGCGCTGACGATGATGATGACCATGAACGGGTAGGCCAACCACGCCTCGGTGATGTTGTAGGCCAGAAACGCCGTCCAGCGCTGGTCGAGCCACAGTATCGGCTGGAGGTGGAGTCCATTCAACACCTGATTCGCCAACCCGTACCGGGCGTTGCTGAAGATACCGCGCCAGACGGTGATGGTGAAGATGGTGGGAAGCCCCATCGGGATGATGATGAGCGAGCGCATGTAGCGCCGACCGATGACGTAGGGGTTGGTCAGCACGAGCGCGATACCGATGCTCAGCGCGACCTTGAGCGAGACGCTGGTGGCGACGAAGAGCCACGAGATACCCATCGAGTTCCAAAAGCCCTCGTTGAGCGGGAGGGTTGTGCTGAACCCGAAGAGGACCAACTTGAAGTGCGGCGCGCCGAACAGCACGTTCGCGTAGTTCTCGAAGCCGACGAACGAGAAACTGTTCGTGAACAGCGTCAGGTTCGTCGCGTCCGTGAACGACAGGTACACCGAGTAGAGGATGGGATAGAACATGAACGCCGAGAACAGAAACAGCCCCGGCAGTACCAGTAGTAGGGGCAAATCGTCCCGGTCGAACACGGGGTTTTCCAGCGCTTGCGCGCCGCGTGTGAACGTCGAGCGAATACTCATTGCGAGGCCTTATTCCCAGTTCTGCTTGATGGTCGTTTCCGCCTCTTCGAAGGCCGGTTTGGCGTCCTGCTTGCCTTTGAGCACCTTGAGGAAGGCGTTTTTCACCGGGTCCCACACCTTGTTCATGTGCGGGGCGGTCGGCATGGGTTCACCCATAGTGACGGATTCGGAGAAGCCTTTGACCGCCGCCGGGAGGTCGTCGCTTCCCGCGAGGTCCTTGTGGACCGGGATGAAGCCGTGGTCCTCGGCGAGTCCGAGGAGGAGGTCGGTGTTCGTGGTGTGCCACTCGGCGAACTTCCGACCGGCCGTGGCGTTCTTGCCACCCTCGTTCATCTTCTTGACGAAGTACCACATCTTGACGCCGGTGTACGGTTTGGGCTCGCCACCCTTCGGTTTCGGTAACGGAGCGACGCCGACGTCCAGACCGGCGTCCCGGACGGTGCCGAGGTACCACGGGCCGTTGATGGCGAACGGGGCGTTGCCCTCGTTGAACACGGCGGCCTGCGGGTCGTACTTCTGGTCTTTCGGCGAGTATTTCGCCAGTTCGTCGCGCACGAACCGGAAGCCCTTGAGCGTCTCCGGTTTCGTGAGGCCGAGTTCGTCCTTCTCCTCGTCGTAGTAGAAGCCGCCGAACGATTGCGCGTAGCCGCTGATGAAGTAGGGGTCGATGGGGTACGAGAGGCCGTACTTTCCGTTCGCCGGGTCGTGGTGCTCGTCCATGATGGACTGCATCTCGCTCACCGTCTCGGGCGGTTCGTCCACCATGTCCTTGTTGTAGAGCAGCGCGACCGTCTCCGCGGCGTACGGCAGGCCGAGCGTCTCGCCGTTGAACTGGACCGCCCGTGCCGCCGCGCTGGTGTACGTCGATTCTGGGTCGACCGAAAGCTTGTCACTCTGGTCCGAGAGGAACCCGGCGAGTTGGTACTCGCCGACCCAATCGTGAGCCCACTGGAACATGTGCGGTCCCTTCCCGGCGGGGAGTTTGTTCTCGATGGTCTTCTGCAGGTCCGAAATTTCGGAGAGTTGTATCGAGTCGCCGGTCTTCTCGTGGAACGCCGTCACGTTCGCTTCGAGACTCTTTTTCGGTCCCTTCGGGCGCGAGTGCCAGAGCTGTGCGGTCCCGCCGTTCGTCTGGTCGTTCCCGCCGTTGCCGTCGCCACCGTCTCCGTCGCCGTTCGACGTTTCCTCGCCGCTCGCGTCCTTGTCGTCGTCGTTCACGCTGATACAACCCGCGAGGGTGATACCGGCCAGTGCACCGCCTGTCTGTAGGAATTTCCGCCGTGGGTACGACATGAGTTATCCGTTATGAAATATGACTTCACGTATTTAACCGTTAGGGATTTTCGTGTCGTTTTTGAATCGACATATTCGAGAGAAGCAGTTAGGCGGTCGATTTTGCCGCCTAAAAGTGATATGAAATATCCCATCACAGATTTGGCGCGATGGGAAAGAACTTTACCGTGGTACGACACCACACGAGGTAATGGCAAAGCTTCGACTGGAGACCCTCAGAAAGGAGTTCGACCGCGGGCAGATCGTCGCGGTGGACGACCTCAGCCTCGACATCGAGGACGGGGAGTTCGTCACGCTGGTCGGCCCGTCCGGATGCGGGAAGACGACGACGCTCCGCATGATCGCCGGATTGGAAAGCGCCACCAGCGGTCACATCTACATCGGCGACGAGGACGTGACGGACGTCCACGCGAAAAACCGCGACGTGGCGATGGTGTTCCAGAACTACGCGCTCTACCCGCACAAGACCGTCGAGGAGAACATGGGCTTCGGCCTCCGGATGAGCACCGACCTCTCGAAGGAGGAACGGCACGAGCGGGTGTACGAGGCCGCCGAGATGATGGGTATCGAGGACCTTCTCTCGGACAAACCCGACGAGTTATCCGGCGGGCAGAAACAGCGCGTGGCGCTCGGCCGCGCCATCGTCCGCGAACCCGACATCTTCCTCTTCGACGAGCCGCTCTCGAACCTCGACGCCAAACTCAGGACCACGATGCGCACCGAAATCCAGCGCATCCAGCAGGAACTCGGGATTACGTCGGTGTACGTCACGCACGACCAAGAGGAGGCGATGACGATGGGCGACCGAATCGTCATCCTCCGCGACGGCGAACTCCAGCAGATGGGCGCGCCGACGGACGTGTACGACCGGCCGACGAACCGCTTCGTCGGCGGCTTCATCGGCTCGCCGAGTATGAACTTCATCGACGTCGACGCGACGCGCGAGGGCGGGACCGTCGTCCTCACGGACCGCGACGGCTCGTTCTCCTGCCGTCTCCCGTCGTCGTTCGCCGACCGAATCCGGGACGTGGACGGGGCGTTCACCGTCGGCATCCGCCCGGAGGACATCTTCCCCGCGAGCGAGCGGGACGAAAACGTCCTCACGACCACCGTGGAGGTCGTCGAACCCATCGGAAGCGACAACTACCTCTATCTCGACGCGGCCGAGGACTTCATCGCGCGGGTCGATTCCGACGTCGAACCGGAACCCGGCGAGACGATTCGAGTCACGTTCGCGGAGGACGACGTGCACGTCTTCGACGGCGAGAGTGGTGGGGTCATCCGAAGCGAGAAAGAAACCGCAAAAGCGTCGGTCTGAGGTTCGAATCCGGGAGCATCCGCGATTTTCGGAGGCGGTGAGCTAGCCGTTCGTAGATAGTAGCGTGGTCGAGATGGGTGATTTCCATCTTGGTCTGCCACGGTAGAATCGCGTAACAGGAAGCGTATTATGCTATCAAAATAGACTGCAATTTATCATGAGTATAAACTCCCTACGCGCTGATGGATGGCAAGACGCTGCTGGGTTTCTCCTGATGGCGATAGTGGCAGTGTATTTTTGGTATATGAATGATATATACCTGAACTGGCTAGTACTTGTTGCCGGTATTGGCGCGGGTGTTCTGATATATAAATTATATAAAATTCCTGAAGATTACCCCGTGGCTGCATTTCCTATCACAATAGTGGTCATCGTTGCTATAATCACGATGATGATGATAAAATCATTGGTCATCGGTGTCGTCGCCGCATTAACGGTTGCAACGACGATCAAAGTGTACGAAGTGTACCTGTCGTAACGAGTGCGGCGCTACCGTCGGCAGCGAAAACCGTACACTGCTCTTGTGAAGGAGATGGTCAATGGAGCGAGCGGGAGTTGAAAATCGAAGCGGGCACAGTGCACCGTGCCTGCGATGCCCGATACGTTGCGAGTAATTTCGTATTTTGTCCGGGGGGCGAGCAGCAAACGCATGGCAGTAGTGGCACTATCCGGCGCTTAGACGGCCACAAACGCCTAAAATCGCCCTACGGACACCGATTTCAGTCCAGCGACGATTTCACTTCTTCGGATTCTAACGCGTCCCGTTCGTCCAGCGCCGCGACCGTCGCCAGTCGAATCGCGTGGGGCCACCCGAGCGGCGTCGCGCTGTCGGCCGCGCCCGCGTCGAAGAACTGTTCCGGGAGGTAGCCGCTGTCCGCACAGAGCGGTCCGTCCGGCAGGAGAAGCGCGAGCAGGTCGCGGGAACGGCGCGAGAACGCCTCGGCGCGCCGGTCGTCGCGGTCGGAAAGGAGGGTCGAGAGTTCGCTCGCGGCGTTGGCACCCCACGCCGTCGAAACCGTCCAGATTTTGGGTGCGTCCTGTTCGCGGACTCGCCAGTCGTCGCGCTCGAATCGGGCGAGACCGCGAACGGGGCTTTCATTCGGGTCGCGCCATAGGCCGTCGAGGACGGCCTCGGTGTGGGAGACGATGCGGTCCACCTGTTCCGCGTCGAGGGCGACGACCGCCGCCGCGGCGCGGTGTGCGGCGGCGAGTGCCAGCGCGCTGGAGTCCAGTCGTTCGTCGCGTTCGCCGTCGACGAGTCGAAGCGCGTAGAACTCGCCCGTCCACAGTTCGTCCAGTCCGTCGAGGACCGCGTTCGCGCCGTCCAACGCGCGGTCCCGTAGGTCGTCGGCCACCGGCGCGCGGGCGAGTTCGGCGTACGCTTCGAGGTACGTCGCCGCTGTGTGGGCGAACCGTCCGGTCATGTTCTCCCACGCGTTCTGGCAGTGGATCGGCAAGCCGTCGGCTTCGAGCGTGTCGTCGAGACCGTCGAGCGCCGCCCGGAGCGTCTCCCGAACCGTCGATTCGAGGTCCGAATCGAGATTCCGCGTTCGGAGGTAGGTAGCGAGGAACGCGATGACGCTCCCCGTCTGGTCGGCCTGATAATCCGCCCCGTCGCCCGCCTCGACGCGGGCGTTCGCCCACCCGGGTGCGATGGTTCCGTCGCGGGGCCAGACGCGGTGGGGCCACGTGCCGTCGTCGCGTTGCGTTTCGCAGTAGAGGCGCGCGCTTCGGGCGTGCCAGTCCGACAGCGAGAGGTCGAAGTGGCCGTCCGCGGCGAGCAGGAACCGCGAGATTTCCGCGTCGTCGCGGAACCACGTGTAGCCGTAGCCGCCGGAGTAGCGGTAGAACGGGTCGAAATCCGGCCCGGCGATGCGCGCGCCGGTATCGGCCGAGAGGAACGAGAGAACGCGCAAATCGTCGGTGACGGCGGTCGCCGTCGGCGCGTCGAGCGTCGCGTCGGGAGACCGTCCCGGGGACCGTTTCTCGGCGGCGGCGCGGAGCGCCTTGGCCGAGTCGTACTTCGATGCAAGTTCCCGAACGCGGGAAAGCGCGTCCTCGCGCGGCGTTTCGCCGTGGTCGGCGAGCAACGAGGCGAGCGTGGCACCCCCGTCGAGCGCGAGCGAGACGACGAGTTCGCCGCTGAGTCTGCTCTCCTCGTATCGTCCTGCGTCGCCCATCGGGGGAACCTCCTGCGGGCGGTCCGAGAGGAGGGTTTCGAAGTTCGCGGGAACGAGACCGTCGATTGCGCTCGGCCGGGGTGCCGCGGCGAGGTAGTCGTGTTCTTCGGCGTGAAACACCTCGACCGCATCGCCGTTGCGGAGTTGGCCGATTCTGTCGTCGCGGCCGTCGGGCGCGAACCCGAGGTAGGCGACGAGTTCGGCGTCGTCTGGTATCCCTTCATTCTCGACGAAACACGTGAGGTGAGCGTCGTCGAGCGTCAGGTCGTACTGGGTGAGCGACCAGCCTTCGGCCTCGTGTTCGGTGACGACGAGGGCGGTGCCGTCGTCGTAGCGCTGCGTCGAGTCGAGCGAGTCGAACCAGACGAGTTCGCCGTTCCGCCGAACGCCGAACCGGGAGCGGTCGATACCGTAGCGGCCGGAGAGCGGGTAGGAGTAGTCGCGGAGCGACCCGTGCGGGCCGACGTGGACGAGACGACCGCCGAGACCGGAGAATCGGCCCGCAGTCGTCCGGCGCTCACCGGGGAAACGGGTCGCGTTCCCGCGGTGACGTTTGAAATCGGAAAGTGCGTCACGGAGCGTCATCAGGTACCACCACGAGAAGCGACGGTAAAAGGCTTGGTGAAATAGTCCTTCACAGATTATCGTCGGAGCGCAAGATAGTTAATCCTCCTCTGCGCCGTGGAACACATGCACAGTGTAGCTCCTCCGCGGTTTACCACGGTCGGCCAGTCGGTGGAACTGGCACCGCGCGACCCGGACCCGGACGTTGATTCGGAGTACAGTTGGACCGTCGAAGCACGTCCGAACGGAAGTTCGGCGGTGGTCAGCGACGATGCGGTCGTCCACTTCGCGCCCGACGTTCCCGGCCTCTATCGACTTCGCCTCACCGCGCCCGACGGCGAGCGCGAACGGCTCGTTCGCGCGTTTCCCGACGTGCGCCGCACCGCGCGGTTCGAGTTGCCGCTGCCCGACCTCCCGATACCCCACGAGGAACTGGAGTCCATCTGTATCATGGGACCGTTCAACGAGCAACTCGTGGGACGGGACCGCCCGACCTACGAGGACGGGGCGTACGTGTACGAGACGAAACTGCCGCCCGGGGAGCATCCCTACGGATTCCTGCTGAACAACGACCTCACCGAGCAGGTTCGGGGGACGCTCTCGGTTCCGGGACCGAGACGGCCGCGAATTCGTCTCGACGCGGAGCGGGAGGCGGGAGACGTCCTCGTCACGGCCGACGCGAAAGCCGCACCCGACAGCGACTACGCGGACGACGAACTTGCCGTGGAGTTCTACATCGGCGAGCGCGCTCCCGGCGCGCTCGCCAGCGGGGAGAAACGCGTTCATCGAGTCGAAAGCGACGGACGAACCGTCCGAATCCCGCGCGACGAAATCGCCGACGCGCGACGGGTTCACGCCGTCGCGGTCGGCGAGCGCCACAGCATCGCCGAGCGCGTGGAGATTCGCGGCGACGACGAAGCGGGTCGAAATCGGAACGCACGGACGCGAATCCACCGACCGAACGACCCGCCGGAGTGGGCGGCGTCGCCGACGGTGTACGAGATTTTCGTCCGGTCGTTCGCGGGGGAGACGGTCGATACCAGCTTCATTGAACTGGAGCGCCGAGTCCCCTACCTCGAATGGCTGGGGGTGGACTGCGTGTGGTTGACCCCGGTTCTGGGGAGTCCGACGACGCACGGCTATCACACGACGAACTACTTCGAAACGGCGGACGACCTCGGCACGCGCGCCGAATTCGAGTCCTTCGTCGCCGCCTGCCACGACGCCGGGATTCGCGTCATCTTCGACCTCGTTATCAACCACTCCTCGCGCGACCACCCCGCGTTCCAGATGAGCGCAGCGGGCGTACCCGAGTACCGGGATTGGTACGTCTGGGAGGAGGATGGGGAAACGGGAGAAGCGAAAGCCCAGCGCTACTTCAACTGGGAGCGGATTCCGAACTTCAACTTCGATTCGCTCGCGGTCCGGCGCTTCCTGCTCGACGTGGTGGACGAGTGGGCGGGACTCGTGGACGGGTTCCGATGCGACGTGGCGTGGGGCGTCCCCCACGAGTTCTGGAAGGAGGTCGCCGACCGCGTGCCCGACGATTTCCTGCTCCTCGACGAGACGATTCCGCGCGACCCGGCCTACCACGAGGGCGAGTTCACGATGCACTACGACACGACGCTGTACGGTACGCTGCGCGACATCGGGACGGGCGAAAAACCCGCCTCCGACGTTTTCGACGCACTTGAGGACGCGAAACGCGTCGGGTTCCCCGACAGTGCGGTCCATCTGAGGTACGTCGAGAACCACGACGAATCGCGCTACCGCGAGGAGTGCGGACGCGACGCGCTGAAAGCCGCCGCGGCGGCGACGTTCACGCTCCCCGGCGCGCCGATGATGTACTACGGCCAAGAGCGCGGCATGACCGAATACCGGGGCACGATGCGCTGGGACGACGGCGACGAGGAGTTGACGACCTTCCACCGCTCGCTGTGCGAAACCCGCGACGAGTTGTCCGTCCTTCGGGACGGAACGGTCGAGCGAGTCGAATGGGAGAGCGATTCGGAAGCGGTCGTCGCGTTCGCCCGCGAGATGGACGCCGAACGCGTCGTCGTGGCGCTGAACTTCTCGGAACGGCCGCAATCGGTTCGAATCGACGAACGAATCGAAGCCGAAGACCTGGTAACGGGAAGGCGGATTCCGACGGCGAGACGAGACGACGGCGGAACGCATTCCGGGACCGAACTCCTCGTTTCGGATGTCGTCGTCGTTCGAGCCACCGGGGAAAGTAAATAGATACCCGAGAAACCATGAGCCAAGAAATGGACGACCGTACGCTCTCAGGACTCCTCCGCCAGTTCGGTCTCTCGGAGAAGGAAGTCGATACGTATCTCGCGATTCTCGAACAGGGTGAAGCCAAAGCCAGCACCATCGCCGACGACGCCGGGGTGTCGAAGCGGTACGTCTACAGTACCAGCGAGAAGTTGGCGGAACGCGGGTTCGTGGAGGTGAACGACCACGTCGTCCCGACCATGATTCGTGCCAACCCGCCCGAGCGGGTCATCGGCACGCTCGCCGACCGGGTGGAGACGATGCGGCCCGCCCTCGACGAGCGATACTCGGCGACGACCAGCGAACCCGACCAGTTCGAGGTCATCAAGTCCCGCGTCACCGTCATCAAGCGGATTCAAAACCGGCTCGCGGCGGCGAACGAGGAGGTGACGCTCTCGATTCCCTACGAACACCTCCCCGAGGTCGCGGGCGAACTCGAAAGCGCGGTCGAGCGCGGGGTGCTCGTGTTGCTCGTCCTCAGCGGCGTCCACCGGGACGACGTGGACGAGGCGGAGTTCGAGGGACTCGCCAGCACGGTCCGCGTGTGGCGCGAACCGATGCCGACGACGCTCACGGTTGACAAGCAGTTCGGCCTCGTCGCGCCGACGGAGATGATAGTCCGCTCGAACAGCGACAAGCAGGCCATCACGTTCGCACAGGAACAGCTCGTGCCGGTCCTCGTCGGGTCGTTCTTCGGCAACTACTGGCCCATGGCGAACGAGGTGTACGCGACGGAACCGGTGGCGCTGCCGAAGACCTTCGACGACTTCCGCTCCGCCGTGTTGCAAGCGACGCTCCACCTCAGGAAAGGAAACAGCATCACCGCGCGCGTCACGGGACGGCCGGTCGGCGAGGAGGCGGACCCCACGACGGTCGAAGGGAGCGTCATCGACGTCCGCCAATCGCTGCTCGAACCGGCGTCGAACGCGTTTCCGGTCGAAGCGGCGCTCGTCCTCGAAACCGAGGACGGCGAAGTGACGGTCGGCGGTTCGGGGTCGTTCGTGGAGGACTTCGAAGCCGAGGCCGTGACGCTCGAGTTCGCTCAGTAACGCTCGACGTGTCGTTCGATGAGGGCCCGGTTCTTCCGATTCGCCTTCCACGCCGCGTCGAAAACAGAACCGAGTACGGGAACCGACCCGCCGAACGTGTCGATTGCGACGTTTGCGAGCATTCGCGCGAGCACGTGACGCGGAACGTCCATTCGGTACCCTTCGAGCGCGATATAGAGCGAGATGAGCGCCGAGGCGAGGTCGCCGCCGACGGGAAGCAAGCCGAGAATCGGGTCCAGACCGACGCGAAACTGGGTCCCGGGGATGCGAAACGCCTCGTCGAGGAGGCGGCTCACCGTTCGTACTCGCTCGATGGATTTCCGCTTACGGCGAGGGAGCGTTTCGGGGATGTCGGCGGTGTTCATGGAGGTATATCCAGGCACTCCGTCGGGATAGGCGTTCCGGCAGTCAGGCGGCCGGGAGGAAGGCGCTCCGGCGGTCGAGCAGGATAAGTCGGCAGTCCAGTAGTCGGGGCATCCGACAGTTCGGCCGGTTCGTTTACGGAGAGGAGTACCGTCAGCGTCGGCCATGCGCGAGGTCGAAATCACGTCGATACATCGGATGACGCCGCGAGTCAAGCAGTTCGAACTCGTCGCGGACGAAGCGTTCGAGTACGAACCAGGCCACCACACCCACCTCCACTTCGAACGGGAGGGCGATGACGGTGATGGAGAAACGGAAGACGGGGAAGTCGTCCGGCCGTACACCGCGACCGGGTTGCCTGGGACGAACAGCATCACGCTGGCGATAAAGCGCTACGACGACGGGACCGCCTCGGTGTACATGCACGACCGCGAACCCGGGGACACCATCGAAATCGAGGAGTTGGACGGCAACCTCTATCTCCGAGACCTCGATTCCGACGTTGCCTTCGTCTCGACTGGAACAGGAATCACGCCGATGATGGCGATGGTGAAACAGTATCTTCGGGACGGGACCGGCCACGCGACCTTCCTCTACGGCGAAAAGACGCAAGAGGACGTGATGTACCGCGAGACGCTGGACCAACTCGAAGCGGAACACGAGAACCTGACCGTGGTCTACTCGCTCTCGGACGAGGACTGGAGCGGCCGAACGGGACACGTCCAAGCGCACATCGAGGACGTCGTTCCGGACCCCGAAGCGACCGATTTCTACTGCTGTGGCGTCCCGGGAATGGTCGTCGAAACCACGGAGAAACTGGCCGACATCGGCGTCCCGGACGAGCGAATATACAGCGAAGGATGGGAGAAGGACGAAGTTTCCGAAGAGTGATTTCGGAGCGGCACGGCGACTCTACCCGTCGAACTCCCAGTAGGGGTTCCACGCGACTTCCCAGAGGTGTCCGTCCGGGTCGGCAAAGTAGCCGGAGTAGCCGCCCCACTCGGTTTCCGTCGCTGGTTTTACGAGGTCACCGCCCGCCGAAACCGCGTCGCCGAGGACGGAATCGACCTGTTCTCTCGATTCGACGTTGTGGGCGAGTGTGATGCCGTCGAAGCCACGTCCATCGGACGAAACGGTCGCGTCGTCCGCGAGTGCCGTCCGCGGGTAAAGCGCCAGCCACGTTCCGGCGAGTTCGAAAAAAGCGATGTCTGCGCCGTCCTCGGACTCCTGCATCGGGAGTTCGAGTCCGTCGCGGTAGAACCGAACTGACTCGCCGAGGTCGGCGACGCCGAGCGTGACGATGCTGATTCTGGGGTCCATGACGCGAATCCGACAGGGATGAAGATAAACGTGGCTGTGGTCGTACGGGAACATACGTGGCTGTGGCCTCGGGGAAATGGGGATACACGTAGCTGTGGTGTGGTCTCGGCGGAGTGAGCTTCCGAAACACCCAATCGAGCGGCCGGTGAGAGACGAGACATGGACGACACGCGCGTCACGGTGTGGAACGAATTCCGGCACGAGCGAGAGGACGAAGCGAGCGAGGAGTGCTATCCCGACGGCATCCACGCGGTGCTCGCCGAAGCGTTCGAGGAGCGAGGTTTCGCTGTCGAAACGGCGACGCTCGACGAACCCGAGCACGGGCTGACGGAGGAGGTGCTCGACGAGACGGACGTACTCACGTGGTGGGGGCACACAGCGCACGACGAAGTGGAAGACGAAGTCGTCGAGCGGGTACAACAACGCGTCCTCGACGGGATGGGGCTCATCGTCCTCCATTCGGGTCACTTCTCGAAGATTTTCAAGCGGTTGATGGGAACGAGTTGCGACCTGAAGTGGCGGGAAGTGGGCGAGCGAGAGCGCCTGTGGGTCGTCGAATCCGGCCACTCCATCGCAGACGGAATCGAAGAGCAAGTCGTCGTTCCGAACGCGGAGATGTACGGCGAACGATTCGACGTTCCGGCCCCCGACGAACTCGTCTTCGTCAGTTGGTTCGAGGGCGGGGAAGTGTTCCGAAGCGGATGTTGTTACCGCCGCGGGTCGGGACGCATCTTCTACTTCCGACCCGGCCACGAAACGTACCCGATTTACAGACAGCCCGAGATTCGGCGTATCTTGGGGAACGCCGTCGAATGGGCCGCCGCCGGGAGCGGTGCCCGCCCCGAGTTCGGGAGGGCTCCCGAGCCACCCGAAAAACGGTAGCTCGGTAGTCACAACGACGAGCCGAACACGTAGACTGGACCGAAATGGACGTACAACGAGTAGGCAATTGGTGTGAAACGATAGACGGGATAAACCGGGATACGTGAATTATGTAATGTATCCAAGATGACGAGGACAAAGTTATATATTGGTCACATACGAGACGTGTAATGTAGAATGGAAGGTCGCCCGATTCGGGTGCTCCACGTCGAAGACAACGAGTTCTTCGGAACGATCGCGTCGGAAATCCTTCAACAGGAGATAGAGAGCGTGACCGTTCGCACGGAGACCGTCCCAACGGACGCGCTGGCCCGCCTCGAACAGGAGCAGTTCGATTGCGTCGTTAGTGACTACGAGATGCCGGAGATGGACGGCCTCGAACTGCTCGACGCGGTTCGAGAGCGAGCACCCGAAATGCCCTTCATCCTCATGACGGGTGGCGGAAGCGAAAAAACAGCGAGCAAAGCGATTTCCGCTGGAATTACCGACTATCTCAGGAAAGGGACCGGAAAGAGACAGTTCGTCGCCCTCGCAAACCGAGTCGAGAACGCGGTCGCACATCGACGTGCGGAGCAGACGGTCCGACGTCAGATAGCGATCAACGAACTCATCTGGGGCATCAGCCAATCGCTTCTCGAAGCATCGACCCGCGGGGAGATAGAAGAGTCCGTGTGCGAACGACTCGCGGCGTCCGAATCGTACCGCCTCGCGTGGATCGGAAAAGCAGACGACGACGGACGAATCGTTCCCCGCGTCTCCGCGGGAGTCGAGGAGGGATACCTCGACGACGTACTCCACACCGATTCGGAAGGATATCACTACACGCCGCTCGCACGCGCCGTCGAAACGGGACAGATGCAGATAACACAGAATATCGGCACGGATTCCTCCGACGAGGAGTGGCAGCGGAAGGCCCGCAAGCGCGGCTATCGGTCGAAGGCAACGATACCCCTCAGATACGAAAGCACCCTCTACGGGGTGTTGAACGTCTACTCTTCTCACCCGCACGCGTTCGACGAAACGGAGCGACACGTCCTCTCGAAGTTCGGCAACAGCATCGCGTACGCCATCAACTCCGTTCGGACGCGACAGGAGTTGCTCCGTCGTGAACAACGCCTCCAAGTGTTCAATCGCATCCTCCGACACAACCTTCGAAACGACCTCAACGTCGTTCTCGGACACGCGGACAACCTGATAGAATCGGTCCCCGAGGCGACCGAAAGCGCCGAAATCATCAAACGAAAGGCGACAGACCTGATAGACGTCAGCGAAAAGGCCCGCGAGGTCGGTCGGACGCTCGACAAACCCAGCGGGACGCGGGCCGCCATCGAAATCACGGGTCTCATCGAACGGACGTGCTCTGATCTCCGAGAAGCGTATCCTTCGGTCGAGCTCTCCGCTGATCTCCCCGAGAGGGCGTGGGTATATGGCGACAAAACGCTCGATACGGTCGTCAACGAGGTCGTCGAAAACGCCATCAAACACAACGACCGCGAACGACCGACGGTGACGCTTTCGGTAACGACCGTCGAGGAGGACGAGAAACGGTGGGTAGAGATCGTCGTTGCAGACGACGGACCGGGAATCCCGGAGGAAGAACAGGCGGTGCTTATCGAAGGGAGGGAAACCGCCCTCCAACACGGTAGCGGACTCGGATTGTGGCTGACGAACTGGATCGTCGGTAAGTTCGGAGGCGAGCTACACTTCGGTACCAATCGACCGATGGGGAGCATCGTGACGATTCGACTCAAACGCGCCGATCCGTCGGTCGGGGAGTCGAAACCTGTCGGATAGTTAGGAATTGTCGGATACTCGGAACCTCGAAACCCGTCGGATAATCGGAACCCGTTTTCTTGCTGTCGGGACGGGACAATCCGACCGGCAGTTGCGCGCGCCTGCTGCAAACAACCAGTTACAATCCCGCTCACAACCTCTGTCACAATCTCGCTCCCAGTACCGCCTTCACTTCCCGTACCGCCCTCACTCCAATGGATGGTGACCTCACTCGAATTGAGAATCCATTCTGCTTCCGTTAGTTTCTCGCTTTTTTAATACCATCGACAACATTCAACAATAAATATATAGTGGTGAAGGAAAATGATTGGAATGAAATGAGCACTGAACTCCCACGTACCATCGACCGCTTCCGACAGCCGGAGTACACGGGTGAAAATCGCTGTACACCCTGTACGATAGTCAACGTCGCTATCGCCGTCGTCGTCAGTACGATACTGACGTTTCCAGCGATGCCGCTCGGGATCGCGTTCTTCGCGTTCAGCATGGCCGCGATTTATCTCCGCGGGTACCTCGTTCCCGGAACACCGTGGTTTACGAAAACCTACTTCCCCGACTGGTTGCTTCGAAAGTTCGACAAGCACGAAATGCCGACCGCGACACCGGAACCGACGGACCGCGAGCCGGAGGACGTCCTCTCCGAGGCGAACGTCGTCGAACCCTGTGCCGAAATCGACGACCTCTGCCTCGACGAGAAGTTCCGCTCGGCGTGGCACGAGAACATGGAGCGCGTCATGGCGGACGGTGCAGAAAAGCGGGACTTGAGTCGAATTCTTGGCGCGGACGAATCGGAGTTGGAGTTCGAAGAGCACGACTCCGCCTTCATCGCCCGAATCGAGGGCCGCCGACTCGGCCAATGGGAATCTCGACCCGCGCTGATCGCCGACCTCGCGGCCGCCCGCGAGCTGAGCGACCGATACGATCACTGGGATGACCTCTCCGTCGACAACCAAAGCCGCATCCTTAGCGGCCTTCGTATCTTCCTCGATACCTGCCCGGAATGTGGTGATAATATCACGGCGGAGCAGGAAACCGTCGAGTCCTGCTGCCGGTCGATGGAAGTCGTCGCCGCCACCTGTGAAGGGTGTGACGCACGTATCCTCGAAGTCGAACAAACCGAATAAGAACCCCGTTATTCGGCCTGTTTCTACCGAACGACGTAACAATCGACCTTCTTCCAGTTCCGCTTCAAAGCACAGTGTCAACGGGTGTGTCGGTGGAAAGGCGGGTCGATTCGATGGAGATGAGGATTCGATGGAGATGGGAATTTGATTGGGATTTGATGGGGATTTGATTGGAGTTTGATGGAGATTTGATGGGGATTTGATGGAGATTTGATGGGGATTTGATGGGGATTTGATTGGAGTTTGATGGGGACCGAATTGGAATGAGAATCGAATAAATGGGAGAACGAGCCGAAGTCGTGGTTCTCAGAGCCACACCACTGTTTCCGTTGTTTCCACGCCCGACAGACCGAATTCGGAGATCATAACTACATTGATTTACTAGGAGAAAAAACGTCGCAGAACGAATGAGAACCCAACTGATGGGAGAAACCCACAGATACCGAGAACTCGTTGACTCCTCTATTTCCGCTGTTCACTCTCCCGAGCAGCGATGGAATTGTTTCGAGGAGGTTATAAGCGACCCCGTGATTTCCGCTGTTTCCGTCGCTTCGTCGAATTACTCGACGACCCCATGATTTCCGCTGTTTTCAACGGGACCACCGTGTGTTCTGTCGGTGCTGTGGCTGCCGTATCGTCACTGTTTCCTCGCCGTTGTGGGAGCGATTTCTCGCCGTCGGTGAACCAGTCGGTACTGTCGGACAAGTCGTTCTGTTGGACTGGTCGTTACGGCGAATCGGTCGTTATGGTGGACTGGTCGTTACGGCGAATCGGTCGTTATGGTGGATTGTCGTTACTGGTATATCCTCGCTACAGTCGTAGTCTCTTCGTGACCCGTATTGTGGAACTCGTGTTGCTATCGTTCGCGGTAGGCGAGTAGTGGGTGAGTAGTAGATAAGAAGTAGGTGAGTAGTGAGCCGTGCTATGATAGCAGAATGGTGAACATCACAATCCGTGCTGTATCTCATCTCGACTGTACCGTTCAGCCTGAGATATCCATCGTCCCCTTGCTGCTGCCGACCCGAATCGAAGTACACGGTCATGCCCGAGATCGAAGTACACGGTCCTACACACCCCACGATTTCCGCTGTTGGACGAATGAAACGTGCGGTGCCACCAAACGGAATGAGAATATGGGTAGGGGGACACCCACCCCATGATTTCCGCTGTTTTGGTGGGAAAGGGTGGGTGGGGGGGAGGGGGTGGGATAGGGTGGGGTGGGAGAGAGGAGGGAAGAGAAGTTCAGTCCTATCAACACGTGAACATCTGTGACGAACAGCGGAAACAGAGGAGTTTCTGCCGTACAGAGAACGGGCAAAAAAGACGGGAAAGTCGGGGTAAAAGCGTCCCTCGTTGCTGATAAGGCAGTTCAGCTGGGATATGAGTCGAGAAGAACGAGAATAACCCACTAGTTAGACCCATAGATTATCTTTGAATAAGCTTCTAAAAACGGGGTGAGAACCAACCCGGAAACGTCTTGGAAAAACCTCGGAAAACGACTGGAAAAGTCACAAAAGAGGTAATGTTAAATATAATATATTTATAGGCTATGCTTACTTGAACTACAGTCTAGTTTGATAGAATTATTAAGTTATTCTTTTCTGCTACTACGGGTACTATTATACGATATGGATAATAAAAGTACCGCCTTCTAGAGACCGCCTTCCTCCACCCCCACCATCCCTTCTCCCAAAGACTCCGGAAACCATGGGGTGGGTGTCCGTTTATAAAGGACTCGTGTCTTTTCAACATCTCGCCATCAGATAAACACGCGAATTCTACGGCCAAATGACCTCTTCCTCGATTCTACTCGGATAAATCCACTTCGTCATTTTCTCCAACCCCACCGTTTCCGCTGTCTATCTCACCTCTTCTCCGACGTGTTCACATTCCGTGATTCTCCGTGACTCCCTGTTTCTCGTCCGTGATCTCCTTCTTCTGAGTTTCCCTTTCCGAGTTTCCCTTTTCGGATTTCTCTTCTCGTTCCTCCTTTCCGTTCTCCCTTTTCGCTCCCCCTTTCCGGTTTTTCGTCTCCAAGTTTCCAAATCCCGGAATTACCGAAACCCCCGCGGACAACGGAAACGATGCACCGTGACAAATCCTGAAAGGGCTTAAATCATTCGGAACAAAAGAAACAAAGGACGGCCCAGTTTTATATACTCGACCGTGAATACGTTGTGTAATGACCTCGTTTAGTTTCGACCGGGATAACTCCCTTTATAAAAATCGGGACGCCCTTTTGGAGGAGTACACGCCGAATAATCTGGTCGGTCGGGACGACGAACTCGAAGAGTATCACGCCGCACTGCAACCGATAATCAACGGGGAAGCGCCGTCGAACATCTTTCTGTACGGGAAAAGTGGGGTCGGAAAAACCGCCGCGACGCGATTTCTTCTGAACCAACTGCAGGAAGACGCCGCTCGGTACGACGATATCACCCTTTCCGTCGTCGAGATCAACTGCGACGGTCTCAATTCGAGCTACCAGGTCGCGGTTCGGCTCGTCAACACGCTCCGCGATCCGGCTGATCAGATCAGCAACACTGGCTATCCGCAAGCACAGGTCTACAGCTTCCTCTGGGACGAACTTGACGAACTCAACGGCACTATCATCATCGTTCTGGACGAGGTAGACCACATCAACGACAATTCCATTCTCTATCAAATCCCTCGCGCGCGGAGCAATGGATACCTCGAACACGCCAAAATCGGCCTTATCGGCATCAGCAACGACCTCTCGTTCCGCGATTCGCTCTCGGCGAAAGTTCGCTCCTCGCTCTGTGAAAAGGAAGTCTCGTTCCCGCCGTACGACGCGACGGAACTCCAGAAGGTGCTTTCCCAGCGTGAACAGGTCGCGTTTCACGAGAACGCCCTCGCGGAAGACGTGATTCCGCTCTGTGCGGCGTACGGTGCACAGGACGCCGGTGACGCACGACAGGCGCTGGACTTGCTCCTGGAAGCGGGGGACCTCGCGCGAAAGGACGCGGCGGAACAGGTCGTCGACCATCACGTTCAAGAGGCACGCCGGAAACTCGAACGCGACCGGATCATGGAGGGCGTCGCGGATCTCACCCAACACGCGCGTCTCATCCTCTACGCCCTCACGTCCCTCGAAGCGGAGGATAACTCCCCTGCCCGTTCGCGAGACATCCGCCCTCGGTACGAGCAGCTGTGTAATCACATCGGCACCGAAGCGCTCACGAGCAGGCGAATGCGCGACCACCTCGCCGACCTTGCGATGCTCGGCGTCATCTCGTCAACCGAGAAAAACGAGGGAATGTCCGGCGGGAAGTACCGCGAACATGCGCTCAAACAGGACCTCCATCTCGTCGTGAGCGCCCTCGAAGAGACCATCGAACTCGCTGGCGTCCACGAAAGTATCCGCCCGTACTATCAGTCACTGCTCGACGAGCGCGAGGACTGAGAAAGAGGTGTACACGAGAGGCGAGCATGGGTGAGGAGTGAGAATGAGTGAGGAGTGAGAATGAGTGAGAAGTGAGAGTGAACGTCGACTGCGGAACGAGGCTGTACGAGGAACGAAGGATAACGCACGTCCTCACGCCTAACACCATCGTTGCCGTTGTTATGGTAACGTCACTGTAGTCGAATTAACTCCACAATTTCCGTTGTTTTTCCGATGCCGGGTTTTGAGTCCCGTATATAACCGCTCAACCCCTCCATTTCCGCTGTTCTTCGCAGCTCATTCTCCGAATCCCGCCCTTCTCTCCTTTCTACCGTTCTTTGTTCTCCGAATCTCTTCTCCGTCGGCTCTCCGACTCACTCCACGCCGACGCTGATGCCGCCGCGTCCGGGTGCTTTCGGTCGCTCACCGAGAACGACCGTCTCCGACAGCCGTTGCCCGTTTCGGACGAGTTCGACCTCTGCCTCCTCTCCCGGTCGCGCTTCGATGAGGAGGTGTCGCATCAACTCCTCGTGTGAACGTACCGCTCGTCCGTTCATACCGACGATGACGTCTCCACCGACCGGGACGTCGCGTCCGCGCAGCGTTCGCACCGATTCGCACCCCACGAGGGCACCGCTCGCCGGACCGAGGCGCACGTCCACGACGAGAACCCCGCGCGTCTCCGCTAACTCGTTCGCCTCGGCGACGAGCGGCGACACGTCTACCGTCGAGATTTTAAGGTACGGATGGCGGTAGGTGCCGGTTTCTATCAGCGTCGGTACGACCCGCGAGACGATGGCTCCCGAGATGGCAAAGCCGATGCCGTCCCCCTGTCGAGCGCGGTTGACGCCGACGACTTCCCCGTCGAGCGTCACGAGTGGCCCGCCGCTGTTTCCGGGATTGATGGCCGCGTCGGTCTGTACCGTATCGGGAATGGCGAAGCCGTTCCCGGTGGGGAGCGAGCGATTCGTCCCGCTGACGATACCCGTCGTAATCGTTCCGTCGAGACCCATCGGGTTCCCGAGCGCGGCGACCCGCTGTCCCGGCGTCGGCGCATCCGCCGCGACGGGGAGCGGCTCGGCGTACGCCGGAAGGTCGGTGACTTCGACGACCGCGAGGTCGGTTCCACCGTCTCGTCCGACGACGCGTCCGGTTCGCCAGTCGCCCTCGCTGAATCGGAGTTCCACCTCGTCGATACCGCCGACGACGTGCCCGTTCGTCACGACATATCCGTCCGGCTCCCGCTGGGCGTCGTGGTCGTATATGAATCCCGACCCCGCGCCGCTCCTCGTCGGGCCGCTCACGTCCTGCGGCGTGACGTACACCGACACGACCGACGGAATCGTTTCGTCGTACAATCGTTCGTATAGCGACTGTTCGTTTATGGGATGTCTATCTGCCGACTGCTCGTCCGTTTCGTATTTGTCGTCTGACTCGTGTTCGTTCATGCTTCGTTCGACTCTCGAACGTGCGGCCGCTGTTTGCCGACTCGCTCGATGCTCGCCACCGCTTTGCGATTCGGAGGCGACGACATCCGGGCCGCGGATCGATAGCCGAATTCACGATAGGTTAGTGCCGAACACGGTTAAGCACGTCACTTGCTATCATCAATCATTGCTCGCTCCGGATACCTCCTTCGTGACCGTCACGGGAACGTGTTTGTACGTCGGAATCTTCGATTCGGGGTCGAGTTCGTCACCAGTGAGTCGATTGACGAGCGGTTCGGCGAAGTGGAACGTCAGGAACACCACGCCGGAACGAATCGATGGCGTGACCGTCGCACTCGCTTCCACCCGACCGTGCTCGCTCTCGACGACGACCGTTTCCCCGTCCTCGATTCCTCGCTTTCTCGCGTCGTCGGGGTGTATCTGCATCGCGTCGGTGCTCCGAAGGCGCGTCAACACGTCGGATCGTCGGGTGACGACCCCGCTGTTGAAGTGCTCGATGACGCGCCCGGTCGTCAATACGAGTTCATCCTCGTCGTCCGGTTCCACGAGTTCGACCGGGACGAGCGGCACGCGTCGGTGTCCGTTGGCGAACGTCTCCCGGTGGAGGACACCGGTTCCTTCGCTCGCTCCTTCCGGTAACGGCCAGCGTTGACTTCCCTCCCCGATTTCCGCGTACCGCATCCCGGCGTACTGCGGCGTCACCCGCCGTAACTCCTCGAAGACGGCCGCCGCCCCGTCGTAGTCGAACGTCCCTTCCGACGCCTCGTTTTCGGTCGCTTCCTCGTTTCCCGTCGGCCGCATTAGCCTTCGGCCGAGTTCCCGGAGAACGTCTAAATCGGCGCGCGCGTTCCCCGGTGGGGAGGCGACGGGACGCATCCGCTGTACCTGTCGGTCGGTGTTGGTCACGGTTCCCTCCTTCTCCGCCCACGAACTCGCCGGGAGCACGACGTCCGCGTGTTCGACCGTCCTCGTCGGGAAGATATCCTGCACGACGAGACAGTCGAGCGAATCGAGTTCTCGCGCCGTTCGACTCGCGTTCGGTTCGGTCGCCGCGATGTTCTCGCCGAACACGAACGCGCCGCGAATTCCGTCGCCGAACTCGTGTGTCATCTCGACTTCCGTCAGACCGGGTTTCGACGGCGGTTCGACACCCCACACGTCTCCGATAGCGGTCCGGGCGTCCTCGTCCGTGACCGAGCGGTAGCCCGGGAGCACGTCGGGTAAACAGCCGACGTCGCTCGCGCCTTGGACGTTGTTCTTTCCGCGAAGCGGGTTGACGCCAGCACCGCGCTTTCCGATATTTCCGGTGACCAGCGAGAGGTTGAGAAGCGCGTGGACGTTCGTCGTCCCGTAGCGATGCTGGCTCATTCCCATGCCGGTGAACGCCGCGGCGCGGTCCACGGTGGCGTAGACGCGCGCGGCCTCTCGGAGGTCGTCCTCCGCGATGCCCGCGAGTTCCGCACACGCGCTCACGTCAACGTCGGCGATGAATTCCCGAAACGCGGTGACCTCGGACACGCGTTCGCGGAGAAACCCCTCGTCCTCCAACCCTTCCTCGAAAATCACGGCGCACATCGCGTTCAACAGCGGGATATCGTAGCCGGGTTTGACCGGCAAGTGGTGGTCCGCGATGGCGCTCGTTCGGTTGGTTCGCGGGTCGATTTGGATCACCGTCGTCCCCTCTTTCGCGGCCGGTGCGAGGTACGAACTGAAGATTATCGGGTGCTGTTCGGCGGGGTTCGAGCCACAGATGAGAAAACAGTCGGCGTCCCCGAGGTCCGAAAGCGTGTTCGTCATTGCACCGGCACCGAACCGACTCGCCATCGCCGCGACCGTCGAGGAGTGACAGAGCCGAGCGCAGTTGTCCACGTTGTTCGTGCCGAGGGTCCGAGCGATTTTTTGAAGCAGGTAGTCCTCTTCGTTCGTACACCCTGAGGAGGAGAAAAATCCCAGCGCGTCCGGTCCGTGTTCGTCCACGATGCGGGCGAATTCGGTTTCGATTCGGGAGAACGCCTCGTCCCACGAAACGCTCACCAACTCCTCGTCGCGGCGAACCTGTGGCTCGGTCAACCGCTCGTCGTGGCCGACGACTTCGTAGGCGGCTACCCCCTTCGGACAGAGTTCACCGCGGCGGTTCACCGGCGCGTGCCACCCTCGTCCCCGTGCGGATTTCCCGGACGTGCCCGTTTTCGCTGGTCGAACGCCGCACCCGACGCCGCAGAAGGGACAGATGCTTTTCGCGTCCCGTTCGATGGTCCGCTCGCCTCCGCCACCGGTTTGCTCACTTCCGCCACCGGTTCTCTCCCTCGAGTTCTCTCCCATGCACGTCCATGCAACCGGGCAGTGCTAATGCTTGTCGGGGAATCGAACGCCGAGCGAGTCGAGTCACGGAGTACTCACGGCCGCCCGTCGTCGTGACCTTTCGTTACCACCACCGGTCGCCATGGCCGTAACCGACGGTCATCACGACTCTCCGTTGCCATCTCGACCGTCCGCATCGGAACCTTCCGCATTGAGGTGGTCGTGAAGTGCCGCTATCGCCGGGTCGAGGAGTTTCGGCTGTACGTTCTCGTACTCGATGCCGGGGTCCCACTCCTCCCCGGTCAGTAGGTCGCCGATATCGAAGACCGCGGCCGCATCTACGCCGCGAAATTCGGCGACCGCGAACAGGGCCGCCGCTTCCATCTCGACGCTGACGACCCCCGCATCCGCGTACTCCTCGATTTCGGCCACCGTCTCGCGGTAGAACGCGCTCGTCGTCCACGTGGTCCCGCGGTGCGTCGGTACCTCGCTCTCCTCGAACCGCGCTTCGAGGCGCTCGGTGAGTTCCGGCGAGGGTTCGGCCTCGGCTTCCGGCGGGAGATAGTGATACGAGACGCCTTCATCCCGGATCGCCTCGTCGGAGATTATCGCGTCCGTGGGTTCTATCGAGCGCTGGAGCGTCCCGCTCCCGCCGACGATACAGAGTGCTTCCGCGCCCGCCGCGATGAGGTTCTCGGCGACGGTGCCCGTCGCGGGCGCACCGATACTGAACCCGACGACGACGCCGACCGTTTCGTCGATGGGGTGCACCTCGAAATCCCGAACGATTGGTATCGGGTCGCCCGTTCGCTCCGCGAGTATCTTCTCGAAGAAATCACGTTGGTAGGTGATGATGACTGCCTTCGGAATCTCCACTCCGGTGTCGCCGCCCTGTCCGTCGATGGCGTCCGCGGCGGAGAACAGCGCCGGGGAATCGTACTTGTCGCCGTTGTTCGGAATCGGCATGTTGTTTATCTCGGTTAGATATGGCAAATAAGATATTGATACATGGTGACATCTTTCATCGGATTGCTCGTCAGCGTCCTCGAAAATTCCGTAGTCCCCCCGGTAATCCGCTGTGTCACTTCGCCGAAATCGGTGCGACCGTTCGGCGGTCCATCGAACTGATGGCGTGAAAATCGGACCGACTCGCCGTCCTACCGTCGCCTTACCGTTACCCTACCGTCGCGCGACCAGCACGAACGTCTCGGGGCGCTCGCGTCCCGATTCCACCTCGAACCCGGCGGCGGTGAGGAGTTCGCGCGCCGTTTCGAGGTCGTAGCGCTCTTCGACCGGCGGCCCGCTTTCACCCCGCCCGTCGGCGCTCCAGTCGGCGACGACTAACCGGCCATCGGGTCGAAGGACGCGTCCGACCTCCGCGAGCGCGTCCTCGCTCGCGAACTCGTGGAACGTCATCGTCGAGAACGCGGCGTCGAGTTCGTCGTCGTCGAACGGAAGGTCGTCGATGGTCGCCGTCACGAGTGCGACGTTCTCTGGGACGCCCTTCTCTCGATAGTAGTCGTGCATCGCGTCCTGCATGTCAACCGCGTACACCCCGACGTTCGACGCCTCGCCGAAGTCGGCGACGTCGTCCGTGTAAAATCCGGTCCCGCTCCCGAGGTCGGCGACGGTTTCGTCGGCACCGAGGGGGAGCCGCGCCAGTAACTCCTCGCGTGAGACGTACCGATACCGCCCTGCGTCTTCGAGCTTTGCCGCCTTCTCGGGGTCGAACGTGTGAAAACCCATCTCGTTCTCCTGTTGTGACCGGTCGAATAAAGAACCCCGTTTAGGCGAACTGGTTGACGAGATTCATCAACGTCGCCTGGTCCTGCATCCCGACCATCCGCTTTGCGACCTCGCCGTCGGCGTACAACTGGAGCGTCGGCACGCCGCGCACGCCGTTCTGCTGTGCGAGCAGTTGGTGTTGGTCGATGTCTACCTTGGCGACGACGGCTTCGGTCTCTTTCGCCACGGCTTTGACCACCGGTTCGAGCATCTTGCACGGGCCACACCAGTCCGCGTAGAAGTCCACCAACACGACGTCGTTCGTCTTCGTAAGCTCGTTGAGGTGCGACTCACTCTCGACGTGAACCGGCTCTTTTGGGGTTCCTTCGTCTTCTTCCGTCGTTCCGTTCATCAATTCTTCCCGTTTTTGTTTCCTGATTTCGCTGATTTCGTCCGTCATCTACCCCACGATAGGGACCCATCCGACTTAACGGTTTTGCACTAATCGTACAATTCAACTTCTCGTCGTCGCTCGGTGCTTCGTCACACCTAATGGAGAAACTATCCCGAATTCTCGCTTGAAATTCTATCTAGAAACCTTCCCGAACAGCTCTACAGAAATCTATTCAGAATTATTTTCGTATTTCTTGGAAGATTTCTATCGAGATATCCGCAAGCAGAAAGCGCCGTTACCGCCGACCGTATCCCCACTCTTCCATCACTCGGCGCACGTCGTCCACGTTCTCCAACCCCGCGCGGATGAGGGCTTCGCGCACGTCGAGGGCCATCACTTTGTCCCCATCGAACGTTTGACTCAGGTCCCGTTCCAGTTCGTCGATCTCGGTCGCCGTTTGGTCTTGTACGTACACCGGAACAGCGTCCCGGTCGGCTTTCACGGTTCGCCGCGCGAAGATGAACGGTAACGGGTCGGAACTCGTGGCCGTCGAATCCGTGGTCGAATCGGTACTATCCGCCTCGGAGGCGTTCGATTCTACCGTTTCGGTCTCCCCGCTCGAATCCGTTGTCGTAACGGTTTCCGTGCCGTAGCCGTCGAGGTCGTCGCTGTAATCGTCGTCCGTCGCGCCGTACCTGTCGTCCTTGGTCATGCCTCGACCTCCACCGCGTCGACCGTTCCCTGTTGGACGATTCGCGCCAACTGTTCGAAGTTCGCGAGCAGATCGCCTTCGTACTCGCGGAGGTCACGGGTTTCGTCGCTTTCCGCGAACTCGAACAGGTTCATTTGGTTCTTCCACGCTTCCTTCAGCACGTCGCGCTTTCGAACACCGAACGGCGTCACCGGTTTCCCGTCCGTTTCGAGTTCCTCGCGCGTATCGCGGTAGATGTTCGAATCCCCGACTTCGTTCGGGACGACGGCGAGGATGCCCAACTCGAAGCTGTCGTCGAACTTCTTGAACCCACGTTCCATGCTGTCGAGGGTGTCTTCCAGCCCTTCGATGGAGATACTCCCTTTTCGGGTGAGTTCGATGGGAATGAGTACGTTTCGTGCCGCGACGAGCGCGTTGTCCACGAGGACGTTCAGCGTCGCTGGCGGGTCGATGATGAAGTAATCGTACTCCCCGGCGACGGATTTGAGGGCGGACCGCAGTTGGAACTCCCGAAGCGACGTGTTCCGCGCGGCCATCTCGCTCTCGATGTTCGCAAGCCCTTCGTGGGACGGTACGAGATCGAAATCCTCCGTTTCGACGATGAGCGAGCGGATGTCCTTTTCGTCGTCCAGCAGGACGTGCCCGAGGTGGTCGCGGTCGCCGGTTTTCAACTCTTGGTAGCCCACGTGGTCGGTCAGACTTCCCAGTTGGGGGTCCAGGTCGATGACGAGAACCCGCTCGTCCTGTCGGCCCAGCGCGGCGGAGACGTTGGTCGCCATGGTCGTCTTGCCGACCCCGCCGGACTCGCTCCACAGTGTGATGGCCCGTTTCATACAGTCGGTCGATATACGCTTCCCCCTCATAAATTCTCGTCAGACAACTGGGCGAAACTATGCGGATAGCTATCTGGATAGCTATCTCTATGGGAATATTTCTAGATATCTCTGCAGATTTCTGGGTGGGTGTTTGGGTGGCGGCGGCGGGTTCCCTGTAAATCTCGTCCCGAATTCTCTGAAACGTGCGTTTCACACCGTCTCGGTTTGGGTTTCTATTTGGATATCTTTGTGGATGTCTCTCTAGAAAGCTATCTGGAAATCTTTCTTCGGCTAGCTCTGTGTGATTTCTCCACCTCCGCGGCGATCCATTTGGATATCTGGATGGGTATCTGGCTATCTATCTAGGTGGCTCTCCAGATGGCTGTCTGACAATATGTCCGCACAACCCCACGAAGGAGCCCGCCGGTCGGTCGTTACAGTTCGACTTCCTCGCCGGTCCCCGCCTCGCTCGCTCGTTCGAACACGAACTCGCTCGCGGCCGCGTCGAGCACGGCCGACCCGACGCTTTCGACCACGACGATTTCCGAGTCCGAACTTCGACCGTCCCACCCCTCGAACACGTCGGAGAGCGGAACGAAATCGTCGGCGTCGAGGTCGGTCGCTCGAACGTCGCCGATTTCAGCCACCTCCTCGGGAACGTCGCCGAACGTCTCGTCGGCGCGGGCGAACGTCTCCCGGTCGAGTTCCCGCATCTCCGCGCTGTACGCGCCGACCGCGATGACTAGCGTTCCGGACTGAAGCGACTCGCCGGAGAAGACCGGGCTTGTCGCGGTCGTCGCGGTGACGACGACCGTCGCGTCCGCCACCGCTTCGTCCGCCGATTCGACGGGTGTGGTCGGTACTCCGAGTTCCGACTCCAGTTCCGCCGCGCACTCCAGTTTGGAATCGCTCGGTGAGTAGACTCGAATCGACTCGACGTCGGTCGCGGCCGCGATACAGCGCGCTTGCCACCGGGCTTGCGTCCCCGCCCCGATGACGGCGAGTTGTATCGGCGTGGCGGCGGCGAGGTCGGCGGCCGCGAGTCCGCCGATGCATCCGGTCCGCGCGTTCGTGATTCTCGTCCCCGCGACGAACGCGGCGGGACGTCCCGTTTCGGCGTCAGTCAGCGCGATTTGGGCGTTGACAGTCGGCAGCCCTCGGTCGGCGTTCCCGCCGTGCACGCCGACCAGTTTCGTGGCGTAGTGTGCCGCCCCGTGGATGTACGCGGGCATGACGAGGCCGGTTCCGAGCGGCGCGTCACCCGCGAGTCCCGCGCCGACCGGGAAGTGGGGTCTGTCGGGGCGTTCGACGTCGCCGCGTCCCTGCTTGACGAACGCGTCGCGGACGACCGGCAGCAACGATTCGATTTCGAGGACCGACGCCACGTCTGCGTCGGAGAGGATTCGAACCATGGCGGATGTTCTGTGCGAACGTGCTTATTTCCCGACGATGGAACCATTATCCAGGAGGTCATTTTCCGATTCATGCGAGTCGTCGTGGTCGGTGGCGGTATCGTCGGTTGTTCGAGCGCGTACTACCTCTCGGAACGCGGGGCCGATGTGGTCCTCTGCGAGCGCTCGAACATCGGCGCCGGAAGCACCGAACGCTCAGCTGGCGGTATCCGTGCACAGTTCTCGACCCCCGTCAACGTCGCGCTCTCCCGTGCCAGCATGCGGGTCTGGGACCGGTTCGAGGAGGAGTTCGACGCCGACATCGCGCTCCGTCGTTCCGGGTACCTCTTCCTCGCCAGGGACGAGGACTCCGCGGACGAACTCGCGGAGACGGTCGCGATGCAAAACGAACAGGGCGTCCCGAGCGAACTCCTCACGCCCGAGGAAGCGCGCGAGGTCTGCCCCGGACTCCGCACGGACCTGTTCCGCGCCGCGACGTACTCCCCGAACGACGGGTTTGCGGACCCACACTTCGCCCTGCAGGCGTTCGCCGCTCGCGCCCGAGAGGTCGGGACGGACGTCCGAACCGGGGTCGAGGTGACGGACGTGCTCGGCGACGCCGGTGGTGTCACGGGCGTCGAAACGACCGACGGAACCATCGATGCCGATTTCGTCGTCAACGCGGCCGGGCCGTGGGCGAGCAGCGTCGCCGAGATGGCGGGCCTCGACCTTCCGATTTCACCCGAGCGTCGCCAAATGGCGGTCGTGGATCCGGAGACGCCGGTCGCCGAATCGGTTCCGCTGACCATCGACCTCGATACGGGGTCGTACTTCCGCCCGGAACGGGAAGGGGCCGCGCTCGTCGGCGGGCATTTCGGGGGCGACACGACGGCCGACCCGAACGCATTCGACCAAACGACCGACCTCGACTGGACGATAGAAGCGGTGGAGAAGGCGTCGGACTGGACGACCTACTTCGGTCCGGAGTCCCGGATTCGCCGGGGATGGGCGGGTCTGTACGCCGTCACGCCCGACCACCATCCGATAATCGAGGAGACGATTCCGGGCTTCGTCAACGCGGTCGGCTTCTCGGGGCACGGGTTCCAACACGCACCGGCGACGGGGCAACTCGTCACCGAACTCGTCTTCGACGGCGAACCGTCGCTCGTCGATATCTCCGGCCTCGACGCCGACCGATTCGAGGAGGGACGGACGGTCGACGAACGGAACGTCGCGTAACTCCTCGTCGCTCCCGACCCGTCCAATTTGCTGGCGCACATACATCTATTAGCCTCCCGTGGGACGGAATATTCGTGACGAACACCGTTCAACTGGACGATTTCTACGACCTGACGTTGGTGAGCGACCTCGCGCTCTCGCCCGACGGCGACCGAATCGCCTTCGTCGCAGACGAGTTCGACGAGTCCGAAGACGACCGACGAACCTCCCTGTTCGTCGTTCCGTCGGACGGAAGCGACGACCCGTATCGACTCTCGCGGGCGTCGGACGCCGGGTCGCCGAAGTGGTCGCCCGACGGCGCGAAACTCGCGTTCCTCGCCGCCCGCGACGAGGACGTTTCCCTGTCGGTACGGGCCGACGATACTGACGAAGACGGCGATGAGGACGAGGCGGACGAGGCGAACGGCGCGGACGACGAACCCAAACCCCAAGTCTGGCTGTTCGACATGGTTCGCGGCGGCGACGCCCGGCAAATCACCGACCGCGAGGAGGGCGTCCGCGAGTTCGACTGGGGACCGGACGGCGACCGACTCGTCGTCTCGTCGCGCGACCCGACCGAGACGGAACGCGACTACCTCGCCGACCTCCGGGACGGCGGCCCGGTCGAAACCGAGCGACTGCAACACCGGTTCGACGGCGAGGGCTTTCTGGACGACGTGACGACCTACCTGTTCGTCGTCGACGTCGAAACGCGGGACAGCCGCCGCCTCGACGACGCCTACGGCGGCGGCGCGTACGAACCGATGTTCGGTCTGCAACCGGCGTGGGGGGCCGACCGAATCGCGTTCCTTTCGAACCGCACCGACCGCCCCGATGATTCCGGCGTCATGGACGTGTACACCATCGCACCCGACGGGAGCGACCTGCGGACGGTTACCGATTCGGACCTCGCCGCCGCGGGGCCGCGCTGGTCGCCCGACGGGTCCCGTCTCGCGTTCGCCGTCGACGACCCGGTGAACACGCACATCCCGACCCAGTTGTACGTCGCCGACGACGGTGACTATCGGTCGGTCACGGAATCGCTCGACCGGACGCTGGCACGCTCCCGGCGGTTCCGGTGGGTGGACGACGGGACGTTGCTCGCGGCCGTCGGCGACGAGGGGAGCACCCGCCTGGTGCGCTGTTCGGCCGACGAGGGTTCGCCCGCGTTCACCTTCGACTCGCAGGGCGACTATCGAACCGTCCAGACCTTCGACTTCGCGGACGAGACGGTCGCGTTCCTCCTGACCGACCCCGGAACAGTCGGCGACCTGTACGCGATGGACGCGGACGAACTCGACGCCGGGGAACCCGCTCGCGTGACCGACTGCAACGCGGCGTTCGAGGAAAGGTACGATACGTCCGGCTGTCGGCGCGTCGTCTACTCGAACGAGGCCGACGACGAAATCGAGGGCATCGTCTACTATCCCGACGACTTCGACCCCGAGGACCCCGACCCGAGGCCGTTGATAACCGCCATCCACGGCGGCCCGGTGTCTTACGACGCGCCGGAATTTGCGTTCGAATACGCCTATTGGACCGACCGGGGATACGTCGTCCTCCGCCCCAACTATCGAGGAAGCAGTTCCTACGGCCGGGACTTCAGCGAATCGATCCGTGGTGACTGGGGTCCGCGGGAGTCCGAGGACGTACTCGCGGGCGTCGAGCACCTCGTCGAACGCGGGTGGGCAGATTCGGACCGCACCTTCGTCACCGGCTTTTCCTACGGCGGCATCACGACGGGCTATCTCGTGACGCGGACGGACCGCTTCGCCGCGGCCGCTGCCGAACACGGTATCTACGACCTCCGGTCGTCGTACGGGACCGACGACGCACACCTCTGGTGGACGAACGATTTCGGTCTCCCGTGGGAGAATCCGGAAATCTACGACGCCGCCTCCAGCATCACGGACGTCGGCAACGTCGAAACGCCCCTGTTGGTGACGGCGGGCGGCGAGGACTGGCGGTGTCCGCCCTCGCAGTCCGAACAGCTCTACGTCAGCGTGAAAAAGCAGGGCGTTCCCGCGAAACTGGTGGTCTATCCAGACGAACACCACAACATCGGCGACCCGGACAGGGCCGTTCACCGCCTCGAACAGCTCACGGAATGGTTCACAACCCACGACTCCGAATCGGCGTAATGGCACGTTAGCCGTTGAACGGTCGCCGTTTCCGGTTAAACGGTCGCTCGCTTTATTCACTCGCTCGACTTACCCTTCATTGGGGAAACACTGATGAGTGAAACAGAAGCGAGAGAGAGAACGACACGGAGCACCGACACCGACGAATCGAGCCTGAAATGGCTGAGCGGGTTCGTATCGCTCGTGGGGGCGTGGATATTCATCTCCGCGTTCGTCTACCCGTCGATGTCGATGACGAGCTACTGGAACAACCTCATCATCGGCGCGGCCATCTTCCTCGTCGCGGGGTACAACTACTACCGCATGTCGCGGGGAATGTCGGCGAGCGTGGGTAGCTCGTCGTTCGTCGCGCTGTTGGGCCTCTGGATGATACTCGTCCCGTTCATCATGACTGCCTCGACGGCGTTCTGGAGCGACGTCATCTCGGGAATCGTCGTCGCCATCGTCGCCGGGTACAACGCCTACGCGGGCCGCAGTGAGAGAGCGGGCGCGCCTGCCGGAACTGCCTAAACTCGTTCCAGTTTCTCCAACCGGAACGACGCGAGATGGTATCGGGTGACGAGTACCGCGAACCCGACCATCACGACGGCGAACAGCGCGTGGAAGGAGAGTGCGGTCTGGTGCGAATAGCCGTTCCATAACTGGGCGATACCGAGCAATACCGGTCCGAAGCTGAATAGACCGGTCTGTACTGGCAGCTCTTCGAACAGTTCACGGAACGTAACGGATACTTCGTTAGTCATCAATCGGTTCTTGACGCCATTCATGGCCGGATGGTCAATACCGTTTCGAAATCGTTCGGCTATTTCTCGTCGTCCGTGACCGGCCCGTAGATGAGTATCTCGCCGTCCGCATCGACGATTATCTCGCAACCGCGAGCGGTAAAGGTGACCTTTCCGCCGGTCCGCGTCGTTCCGTCGTGTTTCTCCTCGAATATCGCGTCCAACGCATCGGGGTCTACGCTGTCGTAGAGCCACGTCTGCTTTTCTGCGCTCCGTCCAACTATCTCTTCTACGCCTCGGATGATTCTCGTGCTAGGGTCGTCGGTCTCTCCGGCGACTCGATACGCGTTGCGTCCGTCCCGGTCGAGATCCGCCGCCCGTTCCGTGAATTGTCCTTCTGTCATAATCTACTGTTCTGTCTGGTCAGTTAGACAGTTAGACTAATCACAGCAATAAAAGAATCTCGATTGTATCTGAAACTAATATAATTATATAATATTAGAAATGTCTTGCCGAAAGTAGATGAATTACGTAGCGGTACCAGTATGCCACCGCTACGTCATGGTTCGTGGTCATTGCTTTTCAGTCCTCGGAAGTCTACGCTCGTCTGCCCCTCCACAACCCCAGAATGACGACCGCGACCACCGCTATTGGTACCGTGAACCCCGGTAAGCTCGTGTTGCTCGACGGGGAATCCGCTTCGGGGGTCGATTCCGCTCCCGTCGTGCTCGTTCCCGAGGTACTCGTCGTCTCGTCCGCGGACGTATCGTTCGTCGCGCTCGTCATCGACCCCGGTCCGAGTTCCAGCACCCAGCCGTCCTTGGCTTCGGCACCGAACCCGCCGGTCTGCCCGGCGAGTAGGAAGCCGCCATCGTGTGTTCGTATCGCCGGCCACGGTTTATCCCACGCGTCGCTTCCGTACGCCTTCTCCCACTGGAGCGTCCCGTCGGCTCCCGTCTTCACAACGTAGCCGTCCGCGCTACCGATTCCGCCGGTGAGCGTCCCGCCGGTGAACAGGTAGCCGCCGTCGTCCGTTCGCATCGCCGAATCGAGCCAATCGACTTCGCCGCCGCCGAACCGCTTTTCCCACTGTCGTTCGCCGCTCGCGTCGTATCGGAACACCCAGCCGTCGCGCGATTCGCCGCTCTCGGATTCACCGGCCACGACGATACCGCTCTCGTCGCCGGTCGCCGCCCAGACCGCTTCTCGGTCCGCGCCGCCCAGCGTTCGCTGCCACTGCCGTTCCCCGTTGTCGCCGACCCGGAGTATCCACGCGTCTTGGCTCCCGCTCTCGACTTCTCCCGCGAGGAGGTATCCGTCCGACGTGGGAACGACAGCTTTGAAGCGCCCCGTGCTCCCGTCCGGTGTCGCGTACGTCCGCTCCCACGCCTTCGCTCCCGACGTATCGTGTTTTACCAGCCATCCGCCGACGCCGCCGTCACCTCGCGTCCACCCCGCGAGGACGTACCCGTCGCCGTCCCGTTCGACCCCGTAGAACGCACCCGTTCCCGGCGTCCGTTCGCGTCGCGTCTCCCCGTCCGAATCGAGTTCCAGCACCCATCCCATCGGGGTGCCGCCGCGGTCGGTTCGCCCGGCGGCGACGATTCCATCGTCCGTCGTGACCACCGAGTACAGTCGGTCCGTCCCCGGCCCGGAGAACGTTCGTTCCCACTCCGTATTTCCGTTGCCGTCTATCTTCATCACCCAGCCGTCGATACCGGAGCTATCGCTCTCGGTTTCGCCCGCGAGGACGTAGCCGCCGTCGTCCGTCCGGGCGATGTCTGCGAAGATGTCGTCGCCTGACCCGCCGTACGTTCGGTTCCATCGCTCGTTCGGTTTCGAATCCCCTTGCGGCTCGGCCGTCCCTATCGCCATCGCCCCGACCGCGGAGGCGACGACCAGGGTAAACACGAGAATCGTCGGGCGTCTCATATCCGGTTCGTCGGGAGTACGCCAGTTTGTTATGCTTCTCCTGCGTTCGAATCAAGGGCCGTCTGTTCGTCGGTTGTCGTCCCCTGTTCCGCCGGAATCCGAACACCTTCGTCGGTGGACCGTTTCCGGAACGGCATGGTTCGAACCGCGATATATTTCGCACTCGTCGGTATGTTCGCGTGGGGCGTCTGGGCGCTGTTTGCCGATTACGCCACTCGAACGCTCGCGCCCGAAGTGGCGATGGCCATCTCCTACACCGTCGGCGTCGGCGTCGCAATCGCGTACATCGCCACTCAAGCCGGTCCCGTGTCGTTCTCCGAGTCGGGCGTCGCCTTCGCCGTCGCTGGCGGTCTGTTCTCCGGAATCGGTTCCATCAGCTACTACGTCGCGCTGCAACGCGGCAATACCGCCGTTGCGACGACCGTGACCGCCCTCTACTTCGTCGTCGCCGCGGTTCTCGGCGCGGTGTTCCTCGGCGAATCGGTCGATATTCGGGACGTGGCAGGTGTCGGGTTGGCCGTCGGCGCGGTCGTCCTCTTGGCGACCTGAGCGTGCTCGCGGCAGAAGTATATCCCGATTCGCTATATCCATCCATCTCGTGGTTCGTCGGCCACGCTTCGGATGTTCGTCGGCGTCCCGAGAAAAAGTCGCGTTTGCGGCGGCTCGCTCGGCTCAGCAGCCGTCGTCTTTCTCGTCGTCCTCGTCGCCCCGCCAGCCGTCTTTGCCCTCGTTTTCGTCCGTGTCGTCGTTCTCGTCGTCGCGTCCGTTCCAGTCGCGCTTTCCGGGGGAGAACAGCCAGAGGACGTTGTTCTCGTGGTCGCCGTCCTCGCCGACGAGCACGCGGCCGTCTTCAAGCGTAAAGATGTTGTCGGGATTTGCGAGCGTGTTCACGAGCATACCGTTCGCGTCCGTGCCGTCCGCGCCGGGGGCGACGACGTTCGCCTCCGGACCGCCGACCAGCGACGGTTCGATGCGGCGGATGTCGTAGTTCCCGGTCAGCCGCGCGGTGTAGACGGCTCCGTACCCGTCACCTTGGAGCATCATGTCGCCGTCCACGTCGCTCATCGTGTCGCGGACGTTCGAACAGGCGATGTTGATGAAGTCGCCCGGCGTGGCGTCGCTCGGAGCGCTGACGCCTTCGAGCTTCTGCCACTCGTTCGTCGCGCCGACCGCGGCGGCGGCCTTTCGGGTTTCGAGGAACGCTACCCGGTCGTCCTCGGCATTGCCGTTCGCCCACGCTCGAATCTCGTGGTCGGTGATGTAGTTCGCCTCGTACCCGTCCGCGGCCGGGTCTTGGCCGTCGTACTCGCTTATCCACGACTCGATTTCGTCCTCCGTCGCGTGCGCCAGTTCGACCCACTCCACGTCGAACCCGGCTTCGGTCACGTCGTCCGTCGCGTCCTGCTCCAATTTCGCGGCGAAGAGCGTCCCGGCGCTCAAGTCGCCCGCCTCGTTGGCGACGAACTTGTAGAGGACGCCGCCCCCGTAGTCGTCGGTGAGGTAGACAGTTCGCTCGTCGGCCATCACTTCGCCGACCTCGTGGGACGCGCGGCCCAGCGCGAACCGTTTCGTCGGCGTCGCGTCACCGGCCGGATCCTCTACTTCCACGATGTAGCCGTAGCGGTAGGCGTTGCCGAAGTAGCCGAGGTACTCCTCGAACGTCTTCTCGGCGTTGCCGTACGTTTTCTCGTCGCTTTCGAACCACGCCTTTGCGTCCGGTTCGTACTCCTCGCTGGACAGCGGCGTATTCCACGGGCTGAGCGACCCGTTGCAGTTGTTCCACGTTCCTTCCATCTGGCGTACGTCGAGGTTTTCGATGCTGTCCGAATCGACGCTCCACTCCGCGGCATCGTCCTCGCGGCTGATGAACAGCCGCGAAATCATGCCGGGTTGGGCTTCCCAGTTCGTGAAGAGGTAGCCCTCGTTTTCGCCAGTCGGCACGAACGCGTTCATGTCGGATTTGGCTTCGTCCGAGATAGGGTTCCCGTCGGCGTCGTTCGGCACGCCGAGCAGGTCGCCGTTTCCGAGCTTTTGTGCGCCCGTCGCCAGCACTTGGTGCTCGCCGACGGCCGTCCGAGTCGTGCGTTTTTCGGCGTCGGTCGTCGGAACCGAGAGGTTCGGGACGTCCATCGGAACTTCCGCCCCGTCGATGCCGACGACGGCACCGACGACGCTCGCGTCGTACGGTGCCGGGTTGTCTTCGTTCGGGTGCTGGACGTTCAGGAACAGCTCTCCGCCGGGTGCGACGCGGAGGCCAGTGACTTCCGCTCCGAGCGGGACGGTGGCGAACCGCGTCAGGGATGGCTCGTTCGGGTTGCTATGGTCGCCATCCGTTTTCGTCTCCTCGGTGGTCTCGTTACTATCGTCGTTTTTCTCGGCGACCGCGATGCCGGTCGTCGAGAGTGCCGTCAGACCGAGGAGGCCGAGCGTTTTCCGCCGGGAGTATGTTTCTGGCATACGGTCGCTTGATTCGACAAACCGATAATCAATGTGTATATGTTGATACTAATGGGGTACATAGCGGCCGTGTACCGAATATAGAATATATTTGCTCGAAACTATCCGATAACTGTCTCACCCGACGCGTGTCCGACTGCATTCGATTTCGACGTCTATTTACGTCTTTTCCGTTCAGGTTGTTCTCCAGATAATTCGCCTTCGATGTGCGTTCTCTTCCCGTCGTTTGTCGTGAGACTGACACCGAGTTCGATGCCGGAACGCCGCCCCGACGGGACCACCACTAAGTTGATAATCGCGCTCGTCCGATATGCGCCCGAATGTTCGACTGGGTGACGCACGCCGTCCTGTCGTTCGTCTCCGACTACGGCTATTTCGCCGTGTTCGTGTACATGGCGCTCGAAACGGCGTTCATCCTTCACTTCGCGCCCAGCGAACTCGTCGTCCCGTTCGCGGCCAGCCAACTCGTTCACGACCCGCTCTCGTTCGGCATCTTCGTCCTCGACGCGACGGTCGGTGCCACCGTCGGGAGCGTCCTCGCGTACTTCGTTCTCGGAAAGAACAGCGAATACGTTCTGGGTCGGTACGGACACCTCGTTCACGTCACCGAGGACGACATCCATCGGGGCCGCCGGTGGTTCCAGCGCTGGGGCGAGAGTTCGGTTCTCTGGGGGCGGATGGTGCCGCTGATGCGCGCCGTCATCTCGATTCCCGCCGGAATCGCGGAGATGGACCTCCGGAAGTTCGTCACGTATTCCGCGAGCGGCGCGTTCGTCTTCAACCTCCTGCTCACGTTTCTGGTCTACAGCGGCGCGGGCGAAACGTCGCCGCTCGGCATATTGCTCGGCGCGCTGTCTGCCGAGGTCGCGGAGACGCTCACCTACGCACAGCTACATCCGCGGGTCGTCGTCGTTCTCGGCGGTCTCGCCGCCGTCGCGCTCGGTTCGCTCTGGCTTTCCCGGAATTACATCCGTCAGAACCCGGCCGTCTCCCAGCGCATCATCCTCCGCGTCCTGTGGGCCGGTGGCACCCTCGTCGGGTCGCTGTTCCTGCTCGGCGCGGTGGTGACGCCGCTCCAGTCGTTCCGCACCGCCACGAACATCTGGGACGACCCGCTCTTTTTCACTCGGTTCGGGTTGTCGCCGCAGCTCGCACTCCTGCTGACCGGCGTGGCGTTCTGCGCCGGCGCACTCGCCGTGTTCGAACTCGGAAAACGAGTTCCCGTCGCCGAACTTGCCCGACGTTTTAGGGTCGAGCGGCTCTCGTGGTGACGACTCACCGCACGGCGTCGCCGACGATATAATCGAATTCGGATTATACCGTCTCGAAAACTTTTCGACCTCTTCGCCGCAACCGTCGTTCATTGACACGAAATCGTAGCCACCCGCCGCCTCGTCCGGCCCGTGCTTTCGCCCATCCGCCCGCGGAGGAATCCCACCGATGACCGCACGGTCGGCCGACGTAATCGTCGTCGGTGCCGGACCCGCGGGGTGCGTCGTCAGCTACCTGCTCGCCAGAAGCGGTGTAGAGACGGTTCTCATCGAACGCCAGCGTACGCTGGACCGCGAGTTCCGCGGCTACGGTTTTCGCCCGCCGATTCCGCGACTCTTCGACGAGATGGACCTCCTCGCGGATGTCGAAGACCTCCCCCACGAAACCATCTCCCGCGGGACGGTCGTCGCCTACGGCAAGTCGTACCCGGTGTTCGATTTCGACGACCGGCGCGTCCTCCTGCTCAAGCAACCGCCGCTGCTCCGACTCCTCATCGAACGCGCTCGGGAGTTCGAAACGTTCACGTTCCACTCCGGGACCTCGTTCGACGGATTCCGCCGCGAGGACGGCGCTGTCGCGGGCATCACGGCCACGTCTCGCCCGGACGGCGAGACGCACGACTTCCGTAGCCGACTCGTCATCGGGGCCGACGGTCGGTTTTCGACGACTCGACGGGCCGCCGGAATCGACGCGGGGATGGACGAGTCCGGGACGGAAGTCGTCTGGTTCAGGCTCCCACGCGCGGCGGCGGATTTCACGACGCACATTCGCATCGAGGACGACGGGGTGTTAGTGTACTCCCCGCTCTCCGAACGCGAATCCCAGTACGGACTGCTCGTGCCCGAGGGTCGCTATCCCGCGATACGCGACCGCGGCATCGCCCGCTTTCGGGAGACCGTCGCGGGAATCGAACCCGCCATCGCGGACAGCGTGGAATCGAACCTGACGTCCTTCGACCAGTGTTCGCTGTTGTCGGTCCGTTCCGGACTCGCGGAGCGGTGGACCGACGACGGTCTGCTCCTCATCGGCGACGCCGCGCACGTCGCGTCACCCATCGGTGCCGAGGGGAACAACCTCGCCATTCAGGACGCCGTGGAGACACATCGCCTGCTGACCCCCGTGTTGGCTCGCGGCGACGGTCCGATTTCGAACGCCACCCTCCGGCGGGTCGAGGGGAACCGCCGCCCCGCCGTCGAGCGGACGATACGAGGACAGCGGTCGCGCGGACGCGGCCTGTCCTCGCTCCTCTCGTCGCGCGACCGTCTCCCGGACCCGCTCGAACCGCACCTGTTGCGGGGCGCTGCGGCCCTTATGAGCCTGTTGGCGCGGCTTCCGAACCGCTCGGGGACGGACGACCCGGAACCGTCGGTTGACCGGTCGCTGTTCGCGGACTGATCAGGTACCGGCGTGACACCTCGACCTCTCCCGCGCCGGTTCGTGCGCCGACCTCTGTCGTCCCCCGATTCGGAGACCGACGCGATTTAACCGCTGCTCGCCTCACCTCCCGACGATGGAACCGACACCACGTTCCGCCGACCCGCCCGCGGGACCGATTTCGGTGCTCGTGGTCGGCGACCCGAACTGGCGAACGCCGCTCGTCGCCGACCTCTCCGCGGCCGACGAAACCCTCGTCACGACCGCCGCTCGCGGCCACGACGGATACGAGTGGCTGACGGCACAGCCCGGCGAAGTCGATTGTATCGTCTGTTCGCTCGACTTGGCGGACATGTCCGGCGTTCGTTTTCTGGAGGTCGTTCGCGCCGCCTATCCCGACCTTCCGGTGGTCCTCCTCGCCTCCGACGGCGACGAGGCGACGGCCAGCAGGGCCGTCGCCGCCGACGTCACGGAGTACGTCCCCGTAGACGACCGGCCGTCGCTCACCGACGACCTCCTCCGGCGCGTTCGGCGGGCGGCCGTCCGGTATCGGACGGCCCGCGCTCGCCGCCGCCGGGCGCGGCAGTTCGACGCGCTGTTCGACGACCCGCGGACGTTCATGTGGGTCCTCGACTCGAGCGGGGTGATTCGACGGACGAACCGCACCGCCCTCGACTTCCTCGACGCTCCGGCGACGTCGGTCGTCGATGCGTCGTTCGCCGACTCGCCGTGGTGGGAGCGGTCGGAGACGACGCCGGACGAGATACGGGACGCCCTCCGAACCGCGAGGAACGGCTCCGTGACGCGGTTCGAGACGGCGTTCAGCGCCCCCGACGGCCGCGTCGAACTCGACGTTTCGTTCCGCCCGGTGACCGACCGAGACGGAGCCATCGTCAGCGTCGTCGTCGAGGCGCTCGACGTGAGCGAACGCGCCAACCTCGAACGGGAACTCCGCGAGTCGGAGGAACTTCACCGCGTCACCCTCAACAACATGACCGATACCGTCCTCGTCACGGACGATTCGGGCGAGTTCACCTACATCTGCCCGAACGTCCACTACATCTTCGGCTACTCGGTCGAGGAGATTCGGGACCTCGAACGCATCGACGCGCTCCTCGGCGACGACCTGTTCGACCGGGAAACGCTCGATTCCCAGGGGCTCCTCACGAACATCGAGTGCACCGCGACCGACAGGGCGGGGCGGGAACACACGCTCCTCGTCAACGTGAAGCGAGTCTCGATTCAAGGCGGAACGACGCTCTACAGTTGCCGCGACATCACTAAACGGAAGGACCGCGAGCGGGCGCTGACCGCGCTTCACCGCACGAGCCGCGACCTCCTCTACGCGGAGACGACGCCGGAGATCGCTTCGCTCGTCATCGACGACGTGACCGACATCTTCGACGTGGACGAGTGTGCCGTGTACCTCTTCGACACCGACGCGAACGAACTGTGGCCCGCCGCGGCCACGGACGCCATCGAGTCGCTCTCGGGGCCGCTCCCGACGGTTCGGCTCGACGAGTCGAGCGCGCTCGGTCGGGCGTTCGTGGACCGGACGACGCTCACGTTCGACGACGTGACCGAATCCGACGCGTTCCCCGTGACGGCCGTCGAACGGCGGAGCGGGCTGTTCATCCCGCTCTCGGACCACGGCGTCTTCGTCGCGGCCGACGAACGCGGCACGCTGGACGAGGTAACGAGGGAGATAATCGACCTCCTCGCGGCGACCGTCGAGGCGGCGCTCGACCGCATCGAGCGCGAGGACGAACTCCGCGAACGCGACCGCGAACTCCAGCGGCGCAATCGCCAACTCTCCCGGTTGAACCGGACGAACGAGATAATCCGCGAAATCGACCGCGCCCTCGTTCGGGCCGATTCGCGCGAGGAAATCGAAGCCGAGGTCTGTGAACTGCTGACCGCGAGCGACCGGTTCGAGTTCGCGTGGGTCGGCGACACCGACCCCGGGACGGGTGACCTCGAACCCCGGTCGTGGGCGGGCGACGACCGAGGCTATCTCGACGCCGCCGACTTCACCGCCCGGGGCGACCCCGCGGGTCGAACGGCGGCCGCCGATTCCGTCACCGTCGTTCCGAACGTGGCGGACGATTTGCAGGACACGTCGTGGCGTCGAGAGGCCATCTCCCGGGGGTTCCAGTCGATACTTTCCGTTCCGTTGACCCACGGCGACGTCGCCTACGGGACGCTCTCCGTGTACGCCGGTCGCCCGAACGCGTTCGACGACCGGGCGCGGACGGTGCTGTCCGAACTCGGCGAGACCATCGCCTCGGCCATCCAATCCGTCGAGCGAAAACGGGCGCTCGTGAGCGATACCGTCGTCGAACTCGACTACCGTATCACAGACGAAAACTGCGTCCTTCACGCGCTCTCGCGGCGCGCGGACTGTGCCCTCGAACTGCGGGGCGGCGTCCGCGAACTCGATTCCGGTGCCCGAATTCTCGTCGCCGTGTCGGGCGGGTCGCCGAGCGAGGTCGCCGCCGCCGCAAACGCCATCGTGGCGGTCGAGTCCGTTCGCGTCGTTTCGAGCGACGACGAGGGCGGATTGGTCCAGTTGACGCTCACCGCGCCGTTCATCGCCACCAGATTGGCCGAGTCCGGGGCGACGCTCGAACGCCTCCGCTCCGACGGCGGCGACACGACGGCGACGGTTTTCGTCCCCTCCCCGGTCGCGGTTCGTACCATCGACGACGTGCTCTCGAACGCGTACCCCTCGTCCGAACTCGTCGCACGGCGGGAGCGAGAGCGGCCGACGGACACCGGGAGCCGGTTCCGCGACGGGTTCCTGTCCGACATCACCCATCGACAACTCGAAGTCGTCCAGACGGCCTACTACAGCGGCTACTTCGAATCCCCCCGTGCGAACGACGGCGCGGCCGTCGCCGCCATGCTGGACATCTCCTCCGCCGCGTTCTATGAACACATGCGGAAAGTGCAGCGGAAACTCCTCGCCGCGGTCTTCGACCGAATTCCGTCCGTCCCGAATGGGGGTTGACTATCTAGGCACCCTCTTCCCCAACTGCTTCTTTATCCAACATCCAATTACTTGCACGCGTCGCAAAAATTGCGGTACGTGGCGGCGACCTGTCGGTGCCAACCGAGCAGCGCGTCGTCGCCGATTGGAGGAATTTCCGATGCGAGATATAACCCCCGACCCGACGACGGAATCGCAGTACGAGTGTCCGCGGTGTGGTACCATCGTGACCGCGACCTACCACCCCGGAGCGTGTGACGAGTGCGACGTTCACCTCCGCAATCGAGGGACGCCCCTCGAATAACCCATCGATGGCATCCAACGTAAATTCGCGCCCGGAACCGGCGGACGAACCGGGCGACGGACCCGTGGAATCGGCGCTCGACACCGCACGGCGACAGTTGACCCGAGCGGCGGCCGGGACCGACATCGACCCGAACATCGTCGAGCGCTTGCGCCATCCGACCCACGTTCACCGCGTCACCGTCCCGTTGAAGCGAGACGACGGGTCGGTCGAGGTGTTCACCGGTTACCGCGCGCAACACGACAGCGTTCGGGGGCCGTACAAGGGTGGCCTCCGGTATCACCCCGGCGTGACCGAGGAGGAGTGTATCGGCCTCTCGATGTGGATGACGTGGAAGTGCGCCGTCATGGACATCCCGTTCGGCGGCGCGAAGGGCGGCCTCGTCGTCAATCCGAAACGACTCTCGGACTCCGAGCGCGAACGTCTGACGCGGCGGTTCGCACAGGAACTGCGCGATACGGTCGGGCCGAACAGCGACATTCCGGCCCCCGATATGGGAACCGACTCCCAGACGATGGCGTGGTTCATGGACGCCTACTCGATGCAGGAGGGCGAGACCCAACCCGGCGTCGTCACGGGGAAACCGCCGGTCGTCGGCGGTTCGTTCGGCCGCGAGGAAGCGCCGGGTCGTTCGGTCGCGCTCGTCACCCGCGAGGCGTGTGACTACTACGACTTCGGACTCGACGGAACGACCGTCGCGGTACAGGGGTTCGGGAGCGTCGGCGCGAACGCCGCCCGCCTCCTCGACGAATGGGGGGCGACCGTCGTCGCCGTCTCCGACGTGAACGGCGCGGCGTACGACCCCGACGGCATCGAGACGGCGGCGGTTCCGTCCCACGAGGAGGAACCCGAGGCCGTCACCCGGTACGCCGACGACTGCATCAGCAACGAGGACCTGCTCACGCTCGACGTGGACGTGCTCGTTCCCGCCGCCGTCGGCAACGCCCTCACCGGTGCGAACGCGGACGACGTACGGGCCTCGCTCGTGGTCGAGGGTGCGAACGGTCCCACGACCGCCTCCGCTGACGCCATCCTCGCGGAGCGGGACGTCCCGGTAATCCCGGACATCCTCGCCAACGCGGGCGGCGTGACCGTCTCGTACTTCGAGTGGCTACAGGACATCAACCGTCGGCAGTGGTCGCTGGAGCGCGTGAACGACGAACTCGAAGCCGGGATGCTCGACGCGTGGAACGACGTGCGCGAGGAAGTCGAAGACCGCGACGTGACGTGGCGCGACGCCGCGTACGTCGTCGCCCTTTCGCGTATTGGCGAAGCCCATCGGGTTCGGGGTCTCTGGCCCTGACGGCCGACTCCTCCCGACCGAACGGAGAACAACGGAAACGACGGGGGTAGGCGGCCGGTTTTTCCCTCTCTTATTCTCGGACCAGCGGTGCAACCTCGTCCCCGAGTCGTTCCACGCACTCGACCATCGCGTCGGTGCCGATGCCGGGGTGGTAGGTGCGGAAGATGAAGTGAACGTCGTCGCCCAGCGCGTCGCGGTACTCGTTCAACTCCTCGGCCACCTGTTCGGGCGTGCCGAAGATGGCCTGTTCTTTCAGCTCCGATTTCCGCTCCGCGTCCAGTTCGTCCACCGATTCGCCGGAGAAGATTTCGGCGTAACGGCGCTGGATGTAGAAGTACCCGGGTTTCATCGCTTCCCACGCCTCTTCCTTGGAATCGGCGACGAAGCCGTGCTGGAGGACGTACACTTCGAAGTCGCCCTCGATTCCTTCCTTCTCCCGAACGCGCTCGATGTCCTCCTTGCGCTTGCGGACGCCCTCGACGGAGAGGGCGGAGGGCGCACACCACGCGTCGGCGACGCGGGCCGCGCGTCTCACGGCGGGTTTGACCGACCCGCCGAACATGATCGGAATCTTCGATTCGGGTTTCGGCGTCACGCTCACGTCGGGGGACACGTCGTGGAACTCGGCGTCGTAGTCGAGCGGACCGTCGGACCACGAGGCGCGGAGGAGGTCGGTCAGGTCGGTCATGCGCTCCACGCGCTCCTCGCGGGGGACGCCGAACGATTCGAACTCGCGTGGGTTCGACCCGATGGCGAGTCCCATCGTCAGTCGGCCGTCGGCGAGCAGGTCCACCGTCGCGGCGTCCTCGGCGAGCCGAACCCCGTCGTAGAGCGGGGCGAGCGCGATACAGGTACCGAGTTCGACGGTTTCGGTGCGGGCGGCCAGCGCCGCGAGCGAGGGCATGGTGGCCGAGAGGTAGCCGTCCTCGGCGAAGTGGTGTTCCGACACCCACATGCTGTCGAGGCCGGAGTCGTCGATAGCCTCCCCGAGTTCGAGCATTTCGTCGTAAATCTCGGTCATCGAACGGTCGTCGTCCGGTCGTCGCTGGCAGGTGAACAGCCCCGTCCCGAGTTTCATGCCCGGGAAATCGAACGGCGACACCTTAACGGTTTATAAGCACGGATTCGAACACTTCCGAATGCTCGACGTTCCTCACCGCAAAACTTTTTCCCACGAGTTTGAATGTCGTAACTATGGATGGTCCACTCACCAGTTCCGGCCCGAAGAAGCCGGATCGCTCGATACTGAACGCGTTCAAGCCGGTGATGGTGTTGCTCGCGTTGCTCGTCCTGTTCTTCGCCGCGATGTACTTCCTCGGCTGAAATCGATAGTGGAGGCGGAGAACCGTGTCAGCGCGTCGCGCTCCCCGGAGGGAGCGCCTCCGCGACCTTCTCGATGGGGTGCGGTGGGCGCGCCTCGTTGCCTTCGAGTTGCGTGCGACAGGACGCGCCGGGCGCGACGACGGTTTCCGCGTCGCTCTCTTCCACCTGCTCGAACAGGATTCGACCGATGGCTTGCGAGAGGTCGTACTGTTCTTCTCGATAGCCGAAACTCCCCGCCATGCCACAGCACCCGCTCTCCAGCGGGTCCACCGCGTACCCCGCCCGGCGGAGCACGCCCACCGCGTGGTGGTCGCGCCCGAGCGCCTTCTGGTTGCAGTGGCCGTGGTAGGCGAGCGATTCCGTCACTTCGCGGAACTCGATGCCGTCGTCCAATCGCTCGCGGTCGATGAACTCGCAGACGCCGAAGGTGTTCGCGGCGACTTTCTCGACGGCGGACCCCGACACGAGGTCCCGATATTCGTCCTGCACCATCACCGCGTCCGAGGGTTCCACGAAGACGACCGACCACCCCTCAGAAACGGCCGGTTCGAGCGCCGAGACGTTTTTCTCCGCGTTCTCTTTCGCCGTATCGAGGAAGCCCTCGGAGTAGGCCGCCCGCCCGCTCGGCGCGAGGTTCGAGGGAACTTGCACGTGGACGCCCGCCGCTTCGAGGACGCGAACCGCGGCCTTGCCGGGTGCCGGATAGCTGTAGTTCGTGAATGTGTCGGGAACGAGGACGACGTGCTCCGTGGCGATGTCCTTCGGAACGCGAGGGCCGCGCGCCTCGAACCACTCTTCCAACGACTCCCTGCTGAAGGTCGGGAGGTCTCGTTCGGGCGCGATGCCGAGGAGTTTCTCGGCGATGACGTCCGACCCCGGCAACCGCGTCGCCCAGTTCGACACCGGGGCGAGCGCGCTTCCGAGCGCCGAGATTCTGTCCACGTTGGCGAAAAATCGGTCCCGACGGCTCGGCCCGCGCTCCTCGTGGTGGGCGTGTTTCACCTCCGCTTTCAGCTTCGCCAAATCGACGCCCGTCGGACAGTCGCGGGCACAGCCCTTACAGCCCAGACAGAGGTCGAGCACCTCCTCCTGAAACCGGTCGGTGTACAGTTCTTCGGTCGGAATCTCGCCGCTGATGGCGGCGCGGAGCATGTTCGCTCGCCCCCGCGTGGTCGCCATCTCGTCCTTCATGCCGCGGTACGACGGACACATCGTTTCGCTCCCGGTCTGGCGGCAGGTGCCACAGCCGTTACACAGTTCCACGAGGTGCGAGAAGCCGCCCTCGTCGGAGAAGTCCTGCACCGTCGTCGGTTCGAGCGAGGAGTACTCGGGACCGTATCGGAGGTGCTCGCGCATGTCCGCGCCGTCCTCGTCGCGGAACACGACGGTTCCGGGGTTCAATCGCCAGTCCGGGTCGAACGCCGTCTTCAGCTCCTGAAACGCCGACCACAGTTGCGGGCCGTACATCTTCGGGTTGAACTCGGTTCGAGCTAATCCGTCCCCGTGTTCGCCCGAGAAGGACCCGTGGTGGTCGAGGACGAGCGAGGTCACATCGTCGGCGATGGAGTGCATCGTCTCGATGCCCTCGGCGTCCTTCAGGTTCAGAATCGGGCGGATGTGCAGCGTCCCGCTTCCGGCGTGGGCGAAGTAGGCCGCCGAGGTGTCGTGATTTTCGAGCACGTCCATGAACTCGCGCACGTACTCGGCGAGTTCCTCCGGCGGTACGGAGGCGTCCTCGATGAAGGGGTAGGGCTTCGGGTCGCCTTCCATGCTCATCAACAGCGGAATCGCCGCCTTCCGGAGCTTCCAGAGGTCGGCTTGCTCGTCTTCGGTGTAGGCTTCGAGGACGTCGAACGCCTCGCCCGCGTGGACGAAGTGGGCGTTCGTCTCCGCGATGGCGTCCTCGAAGTCGTCGCAAATCTCACCGTCGAACTCCAACATGAGGGCCGCGGCGGCCTGCTCGGGAATCGGTTCCGCGTATGCGGCGAACTCCGACGAGTTGCGCGCCAGACGGAACACCTCGTCGTCCATCAACTCGACCGCGCTCACGTCGAACTCCAACGCCTCCGGAACCGCTTCCATCGCCGACACGAGGTCGTCGAAGCAGTAGAGCGCGAGCGCGGTTTCGTCGGGACGCGACACCAAATCCAACGTCGCGCGGACGACGACGCCCAAGGTCCCCTCCGCGCCGACGAACAGTTTCGAGAGGTTGATGTAGCGCGTCCCGTCCCGCTCGAAGACGACTTTGTGGAGGTTGTAGCCGCTGACGGAGCGCTTGAGCGTCGGATAGCGCGCTTCGATTTCGTCCTCGTTTTCCTCCACGAGTTCCCGGACGGTGCGGTACAGTTCGGCTTCGCGGTCGTCCTTCCCGACGATTTCGTCCCACTCCTCGCCGTCGAGTTCGACGTCGCGGGTGTGAATCAGCGACCCGTCCGCGAGCACGACGTCGAGCTCGGTGGTGTAGGCGTCCGTGATGCCGTAGCGGACCGAGTGCGCGCCGGTGGAGTTGTTGCCGATGCCGCCGCCGACGGTCGCTCGGTTGGAGGAGGCCGGGTCGGGGGCGAACTTCAGGTCCCACTGCGCGAGGTGGTCGTCCAAATCGTCCTGTACGACGCCGGGTTCGACGACCGCCCGTCGGCCGTCGGGGTCCACGTCGAGTATCGAATCCATGTGCCGTGAGAAGTCGAGCACGACACAGCCGGGACCGACGGTTTGCCCGGCGAGCGAGGAACCGGCACCGCGCGGGAGAACGGGCATGTCGTGGTCGGCGGCGACCCGGGCCGCGGCCCGGACGTCCTCGACGTCGGTCGGAAAGACGACGCCCGCCGGTTGCGCTTGATAGATGCTGCCGTCGGTCGAGTACAGCACGCGCGTGTATCGGTCGAACCTGACTTCTCCGTTGACCGCGGCGCGCAACTCGTCCGCGAGGGAGGGGTGGGCGTCCGGCGGTTCGTGTCCGAGAGCGGCACGGTACGTCTCGAAGTCGGGATGATCGTCCCGTATTGCCATGCGTGAGACAACCAGACACGTGGGCATAAATCCGGGGTTGAATCCATCGCATCGCCGGGTGTCTAAAACCGAAACCGCCGGGACGGACGTGTCGAGAAAACCGGACGGCGCGTCCCGTAACGTCCGATTTCGACCGACCGATCGCTTCGAGCGGTCCTTTTTTCGACGTGTCGCTTCTCGGGACGTGACGACCGGAGGAGTATCTATAGAGTTTGGGGAGAGGCCATTCACATAGATTTTCCAACAGATTTCGACACGAGAGTAGTCGATACGCCCTTTCAAAAAACCGCAAGCAAGCGTCGGGGTATGCTCGGGACGGCCATCACTCTTTTGTCTGTTGCATGATTCTGTAGGGATAGGGAGAACCATGCACGACCTGACTGGTTTCCAGCGGGACTTGCTGTACGTCATCGCTGGTCTGGACGAACCCCACGGCCTCGCCATCAAAGAAGAACTCGAAGCGTACTACGAGAAGGAGATTCATCACGGGCGACTGTATCCGAATCTCGACTCCCTCGTGGACAAAGGGTTGGTGGAGAAGGGACAGCGAGACCGTCGAACGAACTACTACACGCTCACCCGGAGGGGTGCGCGTGAAATCGAAGCGCGCCGTGAGTGGGAAGAAGACTACGTCGGGGCGGATCTCAGTCAGACACAGACCGCTTAAGGGGAGAGGGCGGTGCCGAGAACCGCGGCGTTCAGCGCTCTGATGTGAGCGAAGACAGAACTCGATTCGTTTATTTTGTAGCCGCTACCGGAGTCCGTGAGCACGCCGAGTTCCTCCAGCGGGTCAACGTGCATCCACACCGATTTTCGGGACAACCCCACGCGTTCGTGGAGGTCGTCCTGCGTGAACTCTTCCGTCTCGTCCACGGCGAGGAGCGCGTCCAATAGCAGGCGAACCGCTTCCGGCTGCGTGAGGTCGCGGAAGCCGTCGGACGCGCCCCGCTCGTCCGCCGCGCTTCGTAACTGTCCGACGGCGTTCGCGACGACGCTTTCCGAGTTCGGTCGATACGTCTCGTCGTCCTCGCGGAATACGCGAAGCGCAACGAGGTCCTCCAAACTTCGCTCGACGTCTTCGAGGTCCCGGTCGAGTTCGTGCGCGAGGTCCTCCACTTGCCACTCGCCGCCGGTCGCCGCGGCGAGTCGAACCAGCTCGCGGGTCGACGGGTCACGGGTCAAAAAGAGCCAGCCGGACGGGTAGGACGCCCGTGCCGCTCGAATTCCTTCTTCGTCCGCGAGCGCCAACATCTCGTCTCGATTGTGGGTCGTACGGAGGGTCCAATCGCGGGAGTCTACATGGAGCGCCATTAGATTACGTTCCCCCGCCGATGGTATATAATGGTTGTACTCCGTTTCGATTTGTCAGTTCGGGTTCGACTCGCACGAGACGCTCCACGAGCAGTCCGAACACGCCGTTAGTCGATGATAGAGCGTCTGTAACCCCGACGAACGCGTGTCAGGGAGAATGTGTAGCTCGACTGACCCGTATCGAACGACGACGCGAAACGTGGTGTCGTGTTCGCGGTCGCGCACGAGATACATCGGAACGGGGAGGTCGAACCAGTCGCCGTAGGTGTACGACTCCCCGTCGAGCACGCGCTCGACGAGGTTCACGAGGTCGTTCTCGGAGGGGTCCGAACTCGGCGAGAGGCGAAACAGCGTCTCCCCCTCGTAGCGGACGCCGCCCTGCCGCGGATACGTCCGTCGCGGCCGGTGCGGAATCGAGAACGACGGGTCACTGTCGGACATGGCTTGGGAACCTGTACCAACGGATTATGCCACCATCCGTTAAATAGTTGAGCCACGGGTGCGGATAAAAATCGCGCTCCCCGAGACGCAGAGCACCGCGACGACGTGGCCGACCAGCGCGAACACCAGCAGGTCGTAGCCCCGGACGAACGGCACGAGGACGAGTTGCAACAGGGCGAAGCAGATGACGAAGGCGTCCACGCGGCGGAGACTTCGCCGCGTCGCTCCCTCCGTCGGATGCCGGAACGCGACCCAGAAGCCGATGACGCTCGCCCACCACGCGGTGCCGATGCGATAGCACACGTCCCACAGGACGAGCAGCGTGAGGAACACCGCTGGTATCGGCGGGGCGGTTCCCAACAGCGATTCGAGGAGCGGCGCGCCCGTCCGCGGGGTGTACACCAGCAGGTACGTTATCAACGCGACGTACGCGATGACGCCGAGCACCACCTCGATGCTCGACCCGAACAGCAGCTTTCGGTACGCCGTCGGCATCGACAGGTCCCGCACTCGGCGGCCGATGAGGAGCATCAGCGCGCTTCCGGCGGTGGCGACGACGATGGCCGCGGTTCCCGCCGGGACGGCGTGCCAGAGGTCGTATCGCCACGCGAGGAGCAACATGACCCCTTCGAAGAGGACGAACTGTATCGTGAGCGCGAGCCAATCGGGAAACGTGACGCCCGGAATCGCGTCCACGATGCTCTCGTACGTCCATCGATAGACGGGGCGATTCATGCGATGGCGCGCCGAACGGCGTCGTCGAACGACGTCAACTCGATGGGGACGAGCGAGCGGATTCGGTCGTCCTCCACGACGGTTCGCGTCTTCAAGCCGAGGATGAGCGGATGGGCAACCTCCTTCGGCACGTCCGTCACGAGGTCGACCCAGTAGGCCGAGAGCTTCGGGGTGAGGACTGGAACGGGAATCATGGTGGACTGCTTGCCGAGCAGGTCGCCCGTCCGAATCACCATCTCGCCGTAGGTGAGGACGTCCGGGCCACCGATTTCGAACGTCTTTCCGGCCGTCTCGGGCGCGTCGAGGACGCCGACGAGGTAGGCCACCACGTCGTCGATGGCGATGGGTTGGCAGTCGGTCCCGACCCACCGCGGCGTTATCATCAGGGGAAGGCGCTCCGACAGCTGTCGAACCATGCGAAAGCTGGCGCTGTCGCCCCCCACGACGATGGCCGCCCGGAGGACGGTCAGGTCGTAGGGACCGGTGCCGAGGATGTACTCCACCTCGCGGCGCGATTTGAGGTGGTCGGAGAGGGTGACTCGCTCTCCCCCGAGTCCGGAGAGGTAGACGACGCGGGAGGGGTCCCCCTCGCGTGCCGCGGAAACGAAGTTCCGCGCGGTGACCCGGTCGTGGGCCATGAAGTCCTCGCTCTCGCCCATGGAGTGGACGAGGTAGTACGCGACGTCCACGCCCTCGAAGATTCCTTGCAGGCTCTCCCGGTCGTTCAGGTCGCCTTCGACGACCGAGACGCCCTCCGGCGGGTCGTACGTCGATGCGTCCCGCGTCATCGCCACGACCTCCTCACCGCGCTCGACGAGTGCGGGGACGAGGTGGCGGCCGACGAACCCGGTTGCGCCGGCGACGAGTACCGTCATCGTTCGTATCTCCGGTCGCTAGCGTTCAAAAGCTATCGGGCAACCTGAAGGGTTATGGCTCGTAACCGCCTTCCCTTCCACATGGATTGGCCCTTCCTCCTCGCCCTCGCGCTCCTGCTGGGCGGCGTCCTCGGCAGCGTCGTCCCGCTCCTGCCGGGCGTCCCGCTCTCGCTCGCGGGCATCTACGCCTACTGGTGGGGGACGGGGTTCGGGGACCCCGGTCTTCCCTTCGTGGCCATCGCAACGGTCCTCGGGGTCGCCGCGGTCGTCGCCGAGTACGCCGGGAGCGCGATTTCCGCCCGAGCGAGCGGTGGTTCGGTCTGTCGGCCGCCGTCGCGGGCGTCGTCGGCGTCGTCGCACTGTTCACGACGGGACCGCTGGGGATGCTCGTCGCCGTCGCCCTTGCCACGTTCGCCGTCGAACTGGCCCGAACCCGCGATGCGGGAAGAGGGGCCAAGACGGCCACCTTCGCCATCGTCGGCCTGTTGGCGTCGGCGGTGTTCCAACTCGTCGTGACGGGAACGCTACTCGTCGGATTCCTCGCCGTCACGCTGTTCTGACGGACGGCGGTTCTTCACACTGTCAAATAAATTTTCAATCCCGCGTGGCCGGATTCGATTCCGAACCCGACGCGGTTCGTGCCGTCCGATTGATGGATTGCGATATGGCGTAATTTTAAATCAGTTGCCTGATTTGTAGTTCACGAAAATAGAAGGCGACACTCCATGCAAGCTATCGAAATCACGTATATCGTACTCAGCGTCGTTCTCGCCGCGACCGGTCTCACCATGGTCGGGTTAGCGATGCGCGCATACCAACAGACGTCCCGTCGGTCGATGCTCGTCCTCTCTATCGGGTTTTCCATCCTTGTCGCGGCGGCCATCGCCACCACGTTCAGCGCGTTTCTCACCGATTTCAACAACAGTCGGTTGCTCCTCACGGTGAACTACGGCGTCTCGACGGTCGGGTATCTCTTCGTCATCTACAGCGTGACCGGGGCGGATTGAGCGGATTTCCCCGACCCGGTGCTATTTTTCCCTCCCACCCGTCCTGCACCCCATGAGCGAACTGCCAACCGCCATCCGTGCGGGCGACGCCGCGGTCGGGTCGTGGATTTCCATCGGCCACCCGGCGGTCGCCGAGATGTGCGCCGAACTGGGCTTCGATTTCGTGGTCATCGACGCCGAACACACGGCCATGTCGCTCGAAACGGTCGAAACCCTCGCCCGCGCCGTGGACGCCGCGAGCGGGACCACCGAACCGCTCGTTCGCGTGGCGGACGACGACCCCGCGCGGCTCAAGCGCGTCCTCGATACCGGAGTCTCCGGCGTCATCGTTCCGATGGTCGAGACGGGGGCACAGGCCCGCGGAATCGCCGACGCGACGCGCTATCCGCCGGACGGAACCCGGGGCGTCGCCGGGTCGCGGGCGTCGCGGTACGGCCGCGACCTGGCCGACTACTTCGAGCGGGCGAACGACGAACGGCTCGTCGTGGCGCAAATCGAGACCGAGAGCGGCGTCGAACACGCCGCCGACATCGCGGCTGCGGACGGCATCGACGCGCTCTTCGTCGGCCCGGCGGACCTCTCCGCGTCGCTCGGACGGTTCGGCGACACGGAGTCGCTGGACACCGAAATTTCCGCTGTTCTGGACGCGGCTCACGACGCCGACGTTCCGGTCGGGAGCATCGCACTCGACCCCGAGGACGTCGAACGCTGGGTGAACGCCGGATTCGACTTTCAGGTCGTCGGCATCGACGCCGACTACCTGCTCGACGGCGCGAGTCGCGCCAAACGAACCTACGAGGACGCGATCCGATGACGGGGACGAAAACGCCGCCAACGCGGGTCTGCTATCGGTGCGGCCGGGAAGCCGCGACGGGTGCGCGCTGTTCGTGCGGCGAACCGCTCTGGTTGAAAATCGACGGAACGGATGGGGTTGACGCGACGGGCCGAGCGGACCGAACGGACGCGACGCGATTTTCGTGGCCGGAAACGTCCGGCTCGTCCATCTGGCGCTACCGCGACCTGCTCCCCGTCTCCCGCCCGCCGGGTATCGGGTCCGTCGTCGGCGGAACGCCGCTGTTTCGAACGCCGCGTCTCGACGACTACGCCGGGTGCGAACTCCGGGTCAAGGACGAGAGCGCGAACCCGACGGGCAGCTTCAAGGACCGCGGAAGCGCGGTCGGCGTCGCCCGAGCGCTCGACGCGGGCGACGACTGGGTGGGAACCGTTTCGCACGGCAACATGGCGATGAGCACGGCCGCGACGGCCGCCAGCGCGGGGCTGAACTGCCTCGTGCTCGTCCCCGACGACATCCCGACGGAGCGGCTGACCCACATCGCCCGGTACGACCCGACGCTGGTGCGCGTCGAGGGCGACTACGGTCGGCTGTACGACGTGAGTCTCGACCTACCGGGGGTCCGGTTCGTCAACTCCGATGCGCCGCTCAGGGTCGCGGGCCAGAAGACGACGGCGCTGGAAATCTGCGAGGCGTTCGCCGACGAGGGACGGACGCCCGACGCCATCGTCGCCCCCGTGAGTAGCGGCGGCCACGCCAGCGCCATCTGGAAGGCGGTGTGCGAACTCCGCGACGCGAACCTGCTCAATGCCGAGTCGCTCCCCCGACTCTACTTCGTCCAAGCCGCCGCGTGCGACCCGATAGCAGAAGCGTTCCGGAACGGGGCGGACCGCGTGACGCCCGTCGATGGCGGCGAAACGGTGGCGTACTCCATCGCCAATGCTTCCCCGCCGAGCGGAAACCGGGTTCTCGCCGCGGTTCGTGACACCGGCGGGGCCGTGCTCTCGGTGGCGGACGACGCCATCCTCGACGCGAAACGACAACTCGCGCGCCGCGCCGGTCTCTGCGTCGAACCGGCTTCGGCGACGACGCTGGCGGGAATCCGTCACCTTTCGACCGCGGGCAAAATCGACCCCGAAGAATCAGTCGTCGCCATCGCGACCGGCACCGGGTTTCGGGAACGCTCCCCGCTCGCCGAGACCCCCGAATCGGTGCCGATAGGCGACCTCCCGGAGCGCGTCGCGTCCTTGGTATCCGGGTAGCACTTCGCGAGGATGGTTTCCGTTTCGACGGTCGCTCCGTTGACCATCACTTCGACGCTCGTGAACACGATGCCGTTCCCGTACGGTTCGACCGTCTTCCCGCGCATGGGGCCGACGAGCGCCTTGCCTCGCTTTCCCGTGACGGTATCCTCGTAGAAGATAACGAGGTCGTACTGCACCCGCTCGGGTTCGACCGTGACGGTCACGTTCCGACACGTGTACTCGATGTCGGCAGTCACGCCGACCGCTTGGACCGCTGGGGGCTCCGTCGCTCCCGGTTCGCCTCCTCCCGAAGCGACTCCGCTACCCCCGACAATCGCGGCGGCGATGACGACCGCGACGACCGCACCCGCCAGTATTCCCCTCATCTTCCTCCCCTCGTCTCCCCGAGACGCATACCTTCGGGACGCGGGCGATTCGGTTAGGCGTTGTTGCCGACGCGGCGCGTCAGTCGCCGTTGTCGTCCCCGTAGTCGCGGTTACCGTCCCCGCGGTCGTCGGTGCCGTTTCCGTGGTCGCCGCTCCCGTCCCCTTCCCGGTAGACGATTTTCTCGATTACCCGTCGCTTGCCGTCTTCGTACCGGTACACCGTTCCCTCCTCCTCGTCCCGCGTCGTTCGGTGTGTGCCGTCACAGAACGGATACTCCGCGGACAGGCCGCACCGGCAGACGGCGATATCGCCTTTCTCCTCGTCGATGTCGTCCTCGTCGAGTTTGAGCGGACTCCTCGCGTCGTGTCGCACTTCGCGGGCCATACCCCGACGTTGTGGCCGCCGTTACTTCACTCCCGTCGCCGAGTCAGTCGTCTTCCTCTCGCTCGTCCAGCACCGTCTCCTGAATTCGAATTCCCTTCGAAGCGAGATGGCGCAACTGCTGGCGGGCGAACTCCTCCTCGCGGGTGCCGCGCGTCGCCAGCACGTACATCCGAGCGCGTCCGGCGGGGCGCATGGTCCGCCCGGCGCGCTGTGCGCCCTGCCGCCGCGACCCGCCCAACCCGGACGCGACGATGGCGATTTCGGCGTCCGGGAGGTCGATTCCCTCGTCGCCGACGCGCGAAATGACCAAGGTGTCCTCCCGGCCGTCGCGGAACGCCTGCAGGTGGCGCTCGCGCTCCGCGTGGCGCATCTGGCCGCTTAGAAACGGCACGTCGAGGGCCTCCGCGATTCGGTCGCCCTGTTCGAGGTACTCCACGAACACCAGCGCCTTCGAGGTGGGGTGTTCGGCGAGCAGGAACCGAATCTCGTCCAGTTTCGCGGGGTTCGTCGCGGCGATTCGCCGCTTCCCGCGTCCGTCGGCGTTAGCGTACTCGCCGTGATAGGTCTCCTCGTCCCACCCGACGTACCGGATTTCCACCTCGGGTTCCGCGACGAATCCGGCCTCGAACAGCGCGTCCCAGTCGGTGCCGATGGGCGGGCCGATGAGCGTGAAAATGTCTTTCTCCTTGTCATCTTCCCGTACGGGCGTCGCTGACAATCCCAGTCGGTGCTTCGACTGCAGGTCCGCGCTCCGGCGGAACACCCGCGATGGGATGTGTTGACATTCATCGTATACGATGAGGCCCCACCGTCGCTGGTCGAACAGCTGGCGGTGGCGGTCCATTCCGGCGGTTTGGTAGGTCGCAATCGTCACCGGGCGGACGTTCTTCTCGCCGCCGTGGTACTCGCCGACCTGCTCCGGCGTGAGGCTGGTGCTGGCCAGCAGTTCGTCGCGCCACTGCCCGGCGAGTTCCCGTCCCGGAACCAGAATCAGGCTCTCGCCGGAGACAGCTTCGAGGACGCCCATCGCGGCCACCGTCTTCCCGCTCCCCGGCGGGCCGACGAGGACGCCGGATTTGAGATCGACGAACTCCTCGACCCACTCGCGCTGGTAGTCGCGCAAATCGAGGGCGCAGGTGATATCGAGGTCGTCCCCGGTTTCCAAGTCGCGTTCGTCCTGCACGGGGTAGCCCGCTTCGTAGAGGATTCGTTTGACTTCGGCCACCTTGTCCTCCGCGACCCAGCTCTCGTCGTCGGCGATGGGCGCGCGGAGGTGGTCCTCGCTCAACTTCTGTCGGGCGACGTTCCCCATCAGGTCGTCGCTCGCGGCTTCGAGGACGACGTAGCCGTCCTCGTGGGTGTAGAGGCGAAACTGCCGCGCGCGCTTCCACTGGGCCTCGATGAATCCCTCCAAATCCGGCGACGGCTCCGGGAGCACCTGCCGGACGGTCCGCATCAGGGTTTCCAGAGAATCGTACGGCGCGGACCAGATGTCCTCCTCCCGAACACGATAGCTGTAGCTCCCCGCCCGCGTCGTATCGTTGAGGTGGGCGAACTGCGAGAGCTGCGCCCGCGTGAACTGCGCCGGTTGGTCGGCGACGATTTCGCGGCGTTTCGGGAACACCACGATTCGCTCGCGGTCGGCGAGTCGTTCCCACTCGGTCGGGAACCAGACCACGGGGTCGTTCTCCACGTCTAGCCGCGCCACGTCGCGCTCCTCGGCGAGTCGCTCCAGCACGCGGTTGGCGTCCTCGTGCGAACAGTCGAGTGCGCGGGCGACCTCATCGGCGGTGAGCACCGGACGCCCCACGTCTTCGATGGCGTCGTAGAAGTCAGAAATCTCGTACTCGTCGGTCACTGTCCCTCGATTGGGTCCCCGACCGAATACCCGTTACGACTCCTCTCGGTCGGGGTTACCGGGGCGGTCGTAGGCACCCGATTCCCGGAGTTCTCCGCGCTTTGCGAGCACGCTGGGCGTTCGACAGACGCCGCGCGCCCCCGTCGCTTGCGGGACGGTGCAGTTGTTGCAATTTTCGCACGCGACGGCGGCGTTCGGGCTTTCGAGCAGTCGCGCCGGGAGCCGCGGCTCGGCGTAAAACGGTCGTCCCATTCCCACGGCGTCGCACGCGCCCTCGGCGAGCAGTCGGTCGATTTGGGCGCGGGTCCGAATCCCGCCCTCCGCCAGCACGGGCACCGACACGCGCGACGAGACGCGACGGGTGAACGGACGGTTCCACGCCGGGTCGAAGTCGTATTTCAGCGACTGGAGCCAGTTGAGCAGGGCGACGAGCGCGGCGCGCGGTTTGCTCCCGAACGCCTCCCCGTATCCGTCGCGGAACCGCTCGTCGCGCCACGCGCGGGCCGGGAACGCGCCGCGAACGATGCTCGCGTCCCAGAACACCGACGCCTGCACCGGGACGAGGGCGTCGAATCCCACGTCGGCCAACCGCTCGCAGATGCGGATTCCGTCGGCGAGCGAGAGGTGCCGCCGGACGAACGCGGGGGCGGTCGTTTCGGCGGGAACCTTGGTCACGACGGGAACGTCGGGGCCGACGCGCTCCCGAATCTCGTCGTACACCACTTCGAGGAACCTCGTCCGGGCCGCGAGCGACCCGCCGAACTCGTCGTCGCGGCGGTTGTAGAACGGCGAGAGGAACTGCTGGACGATACCCATGTTCGCCCCGGCGATGTGAATTCCGTCGTAGCCCGCTTCGACCGCGTATTCCGCCGAGCGGCCGAAATCGGCCGCGAGGTCGTACACCTCCGCTGTCGAGAGGACGTGCGGGTCGTAGTCGAGGAAGCCCACTCTGTCCAGCAATCGGAGGACGGCGGGCGGCCGCGAGACGGCCAACTGTCGCAACTCGGGGTTTTCGGCGCGGTAGCCCGCGTGCCACGTCTCCATGCTCCGCAACCCCCCGTGTTCGAGTTGGACGAAAATCCGACTCCCGTGGTCGTGCACCGCGTCCGTGAGTCGGGAGAGGCGCGAGACGAACGCGGGGTCGTGAACCCTGGTCATTCCCGGCGCGGCACACCCTCCCTCGCCGCGCACGATGGTCGCACCCTGACATATCAGCCCGACGCCCGACTCGGCGGCCGGTTCGAGTTCCCGAAGCAGGGTTTCCACCGAGTCTTCGCCGTTGCCTGCGCATTCGAGCAACGGGGCGCGATAGAGTCGGTTCGGAAGTTCGACGCCCCCGATTTCGAGCGGGTCTTCGAGGCGGGCCACGATGTGGTCCGATTCGTCGGATTCGCCCGTAAAGCTTTGCGGCACTCGGGTCCGCGGTCGGTGTACTCGTTCGAAAAGAGCGCCGTCGCGGCCGTCCGTCGCTCGCCGGTCAGTTCGTCGCGTGTCGCTCGGTTCGTTATTCGTCGGTCGATTTTTTCGCCTTCTCGGATTCCGCGACGCCGAGGAAGGCGAGTGCCGCGCCGAGCATGGCCGCGTTTTTGAGGAAGTGGTTCTCTTCGTTCTGTCGTTCCTGACCCTCTTGATTCCAGAAGTCGTGGGTGAACGGGGTGACGCCGACTAAGAAACTGATGGCGGCGCTGGCGGCGAGCGCCGGAAGTTTCCACAGGGTGATTCCGACGCCACCGACGAGGAGGAGCCAGTGGGATGCCACGACGGACGTTTCGGGCATCGGGACGCCCTTGGCTTCCGCGTAGCCCGCCTGCGCTTCGACGTTCCGGAGCCCGGAAATCCCCATGTACGTGAGAAGACCGCCGTAGATCACTCTGGCCAACCTGAACCCCGTCGATTTCGTCACCGTATCGCTTCCTTCTGCCATGGATACTACAACGACGAATTCTCACTTATAGCTGGTTCCCAAAATATTCGGTTACACTCACGTCGGGAAGTGACACGAGTGTTACCGCCTGCTCCTACTTTTCGTTATTTCCACTTGATGGAACAACCACGAGACGGCATGAACTCCAAGTCCACATCCTCGCCCGACAGCACGCTGTCGATGGCGTCGCGGATGTAGAACTCGGTCGCCTCCGCGTCGGGGTTCAGCGCGTCGTCCAGTCGGCCGTGGTAGGCCAGCGTGAACGTGTCTCCCTCGTTGCGGAGCAAGAACGGGTCCGGCGTGCAGACCGCGCCGTAGGCCTCCGCGACCTCTTGTGACTCGTCGCGGAGGTAGGCGTCGTACCCTATCGTCCCGTCTTCCACTCGCGATTGCATCGCCTCGAAGGAGTCGTCGGGGTACTCGTCGGCGTCGTTGGGGTTGATACCGACGATGGCCGCGTCGTCGTACTCGTCCGCGAGGTCGTTGAGCAGGTCGAACTTCGCCTGCGCGTAGGGACAGTGGTTGCAGGTGAACACCAGTAACACGGCGTCGTAGTCCGCGAAGTCGCCCAGCGTGTGATATTCTCTGTCCGTGCCGCGGAGTTCGAAGTTCGGAACGGGGTCGTCGCGTCCGATCTTCTCCTCTGACTCTTTCATTACCATATAGTATCATTTCCGCCGACCCCCAAAACACGTTCGCCCGACGCGGTTAGGGTTTCCCGGGTCGGTATTCGGCGTTACCCGCTCCGACCGACGTACTTTCGACGATACCCGGTTCTACCAACGTGCTTTCGCCGTTACGACGTCGCTTCCGGCGAATAACAAAGCACCGGCCGCTCGTGCCGGGGGACATGCGACCGTCACGCCCCGCGCGTTCGTCACGACTCGTTCGGTTGTTCGTTCTGCTGCTCGCCGTTTCGCTGGTCTGTGCGTCCGTTCCGGCGTTCGGCGACGCCCCCGACGCGTCGAGTACGTCCATCGACTCCTGTACGACGATTTCGACGCCCGGCCGCTACGTCCTCGCGTCCGACGTCCGAACCGAGACGGCGGAATCCTGCATCGACATCCGCGCCGACGACGTGACGCTCGACGGTCGCGGCCACGTCATCGACGGGCGCAAAACCGACCGACGGAGCGTCGGAAACAGCGGAAATACTGGTCTGTCCGTCCGCGACGCGCGGAACGTCACCGTTCGGAACTTGACGGCGACCGACTGGGAGGTCGGCGTCGGGTTCGCGGGGACGACCGACGGAACGCTTCGGGACGTTCGCGTCGTCGATAACGACCTGTCCGGCGTGCGACTTGCCGACGCGACCGGAACCGACCTGACGAACGTCACGGCGACGACCAACGTGAACCCGCAACGTCGGCCGTTCCCGGGGCCGTCGGAGTCCGCGGGAATCTTCGTCGCCGACAGCACCGACACGCGCGTCCTCGATGCGAACCTATCGCGCAACGTCGCCGGATTCGCGTCCGTCCGTTCGACCGGTTCCGTCGTCGTCGATAGCGTCGGGCAGTCGAACGAAGTCGGGTTCCTCCTCGGCGGGACGAACGGGACCGTCCGCGGGGGCGTGGCCGCCGGGAACAACGTCGCGTTCTTCGCCGACAACGCGAGCGCCAGCACGTTCGCCCGCTCGTTCGCCATCTCGAATCGCGTCGGGTTCGGGGTGGAAAACAGCACGAACGCCACCGTCGCCGACGTGAACGCCAGTTCGGGTCTGCTCGGCGTGAGCGTCGTTGAATCCCGACGGACCACGCTGGACAACGCCACGACGACCGACGAACTCGTCGGCGTCAACTTCCTGGACTCGACCGACGCGACGGTGACTGACAGCACCGTCACCGGAAGCGGGTTCGTCGGTGTCGGACTGGTCGGGACTTCTCGGGCCCGGATTTCGAACACGACGGTCGCACGCTCGGCGGGCAACGCCTCCATCCCCGGCGCGACGAGTTCGGGGTTCTATCTCAACGACTCCGCCGCCCGTCTCCGCGACGTGACGGCGACGAAAAACGAGAACTGGACCGTGTTCGCCGAACGCGGTTCGTCCCTCGACGCTCGGAACGTCTCGCTCGACGGCACGCGACTGTCCTTCTCGGGGCGGAACGTCGCCCTCGACTCGACCGACCGGCCGGAGGCTCCGCCGAATCGCGCGCCCGTCGGCCGGTCGGTCGTGGTCAGCGGAACGTCGTCCGACTCGACGCTCGACCTTCGAGTGGGATACGACCCCCGCGCCGTTGCGGCCGCTGGCGTGAACGAGACGACGCTTCGACTGTGGCGGTACGACGGCGACTGGTCGAGAGTCGCGGACAGTCGGGTGGTCCGCGACGATTCCGCCGTCACCGCCTCCCTCTCCCGCACGGACCGCTCGGTCGTCACCGCGCTCGGGGAGCGAAACGCGACCGAATCGGCGTCTGGTCGTTACAGCGACAGGTACGGAATCGTCGCCAGTTCGTCGGCGGAGTAGGCGAGCGCGTCCGACTGATTCACTCCCTCGGGCGTCACGAGGTCGATGACGTTCGGGTTCATCGAATCGTCGCGGCCGCCGCCGAAGGTGTAGCCGCCCGCCGTCGCGTTGACGGGGCGAATCCGTCCCGGACTGTAACCGTCCTGTCCGAGGAGGAGCGGCACGAGTTGCATGTCGGTCAAATCGCCGTCGAGGGTGGACTTCGGCAGTTCGAGCTTGACCGCATCGACCGACTCGTAGCCCGTTATCGTCACGTCGCGCGTGAGCTCGCTCCCGTCTCCCGCTTCGACGCGCGCCGGAACGAACCCTTCCGCGACGACGCGGTACTGGTACGGCGCTTCGAAGGTCGCGTTGACGCCCTCGCGGGCGTCCGTCGTCCCGCCCGAGGCGTCGGGGTCGCGGAGGTACACCTGAATCGTCTGCAAGGATAGCTCGTTGCCGCCCCACGGGTTCGTCAACTCGCCCGCGAGCCGGAGCAGGAACTGGTAGGCGTCGTCGGTTTCGTAGACGCCGAACGAGTCGATGTCGAACGCGCCGTCCACGAACTCGCCCGAGGTCGGGTAGGTGTAGGAACCCGGCCCCGCGTCGTCGCCCGCCGGGTCGTCCCACGTCGCAACCTCGTCGCCGACGTCGACGTACGCCACCGTCTTCCGGCGCACCGTCGTTCCCGTCTCCGCGAGGGAATCACCGTCGGTCGCGGCCGCGACCGTAATGCCGCTCTCGCCGTCGCCGACCTCGACGGCGACGCTGAACGCGCCGCCGTCGCGCACGATGGTCTGGCTCGGCGTCTTCACGACGACTGTCGCGCCGTCCGTTTCGACCGAGACCGTGACGGTCCGTCGCGTGACCGGCGACGACGGGAACTCGACCGAGAGGGCCGGTCCGTCCGGGACTTCGCCGTCCGCGTAGCGCCCCTCGACGAACGCGGGCGTCTCGACCGGCTTTCCGGCCTCGATGCCGTAGGCCAGTCGGACGAACTGCGCCATGCTCCACGACAGCGGGGTCGCGGAGCCGGTTCCTTCGCCGAACTCCCACCCGTAGGCGGTCGAATCGGGCCGGTCCCACACCTGCTCGGGAATCATCCGCCCCGAGTTGGCGAACCCGGCCATCGTCGTGAGCAACGATTCGGGGTCGTACTCGCGCTCACATCCCGCGAGGAGTTCGTACTCGCCCCGCTCGCCGGTGAAGATGGGCCAGAGGCGACCCTGCCCCTCGTTGTCGAGCGACCACGGGCCGCCCTCGCGGTAGTCGTCGCGCGCGTTTTCACCCTGCTCGCCGTAGCCGTCGTCGTTGTAGCGGTAGAACGCCGGACCGTGCGGCGTCTCGACCTCGATGGTGTCGTCCACGACGGCGAGCGAGTTCCGAATCGTCGGGTCGTCCCACGGCTTGACGCCGAGGCGGACGAGTTCGAGGAAGCCCGCGTCGATGACGTTCCGCTCGTCCAGCGTCGGCCCGCCGTTGTTGATGCTCCGCGGCGCGCCGTCGTCCGGGTCCGTGTCGTCGTTGATGCGGAAGTAGTACGGCGTCCGCGTGTGCTCATCGGTGCCCGTCGTCGTCGCCATCCACGCTTCCGTCTTCGCCTGCCAGCGGTCGGCCAGCGCGAGGTAGACGAGCGCGTCGGCGTCCTCGCCCTCCTCGTCGGCGATGGCCGCGGCGCAGGCGAGTCCGGCGATTTCGGCGGCCGTCGTGCTCGGCGAGTAGCCCGACTCCTCCTCCCAGCGTTCCTGTCCGGTGGCGGGTCCGTGACCGACGACGTAATCCGCCGAGAGGCGGACGTTCTCGTAGTCGTAGCTCACGTCGTCGAACCCGATGTCGTGGCGTTCGCGCAGTTGATACGCCATGATTTGGGGGAACGAGATGTTGTCCATCTGCTCGCCGCCCCAGCGCGTCCGGCCGTCGAGGAACGTGTTCTGCGGGAGAAAGCCCGCGTCGTCCTGCTGATACTCGTACAGGTACTCGACGGCGGCGACGGCGCTCTCCACGTCGCCCATGGCCGAGAGCGCGGTGAACGCCTGATAGAGGTCGCGCGACCAGACGAAGTTGTACCCGTAGTCGGACGGTTCGTTCGCAACTACGGCCTCGCCCCACGGGACGCTCGGACTGGCGACGCCCGCACCGCGGAACCGCTTCGACTCGGCGGCTTTCAGCGCCATCGCGCTGGCGTCGAACTGCCGTCGAAGCTCCTCGTCCCTTCGAACGCTTTTCGGGACTGTGACTCCTTTCAGGTACTCTCGCCACGACTTCGCGTAGCGCGCTCGGACCTTCCCGAACGGTGAGGAGAGTGCCGCCTTCGCCTCCTCGTACGCGCTCGTTTCGTCCGCGTTCTCGGCGAAGCCGAACGCGACGGTCGCGTTCACTCCGTCCGTCTTCCGTCCGAGTCGTCCGACGAGCGCGACGTTCCCGGCCGCCTCGTCGTAGCTCGTTTCGGCCGTTCCGTCTGTGAGCAGCGGCGAGAGGCTGTCGCCCCCTACGACGTCCACCGTCGTCCAGTCGAAGCCGCCGTCCGCGGCGAGCGCCCCGGCGACGTTGTAGGGGTTCCCGTCCGCGTCGAGGATGACCGCGTTCCCGTCGTTGTCGGTCGTGTCGTGGCCGGACAGGTAGGACTCGCCGCTGTCTGCCCTGGTGTGTGCAACGTCGCCCATCCCGCTGTTCGAGAACGCCGTGTCGGCGAGGGCGTACACGTCGTACTTCGCTCCGCCCCCGTCGAACTTCACGTCGGCGAGGAACGCGTCGCGGTCGGGATGCGCCGCGTACTCCACGACGAGTTTCCAATCCCGGCCGTCGGTCGCGGTTATCGTCTGCCGGAAGGAGAGCGAATCGTCGTCCGCCATCTCGGTCGTCCGCTCGACGCCCTCCTCCTCGTCGTCCAAGCGGGAGACGTTGAACGAGCGGGCGACGTAGCCGTCCGCCGGGTCTGCCACGACGAAATCGAGCGTTCGGAGGTTGATGTAGTCGATTCGCGGGAATCGCGCCTCGGTCAGCGCGCCCTCGGTGAGGGTGAACCAGACCCGCGAGGGGTCGTCGGAATCGTGGTCGGCGACGGTGCCGACGCCGTACTTCTCGCCCGTCGTCCAGTGGGCGTCGCTGCCGCCGGTCGGCCGCTCGCCCGCCGCGATGGGGGCAGTCATCGCCCCGGCCACACCTGCTCCCAAGAGTGCCAGCGCGCTCCGCCTCGTGATGTCGAATGTATTCTCGCGCACCTCTGGAAGTAAGATGATTTGTTACTTCATACTTTTCCAACGATGGTTATCTATGTATTCTGGGGATTTTCACCGTCGAATCTCGTTCGGCGGGCCACCCGCTAACCGCTCGCGGTCGTGGTCGGCATCGAAGTCGAGGTCCGGGCCGACGGGGACGATTCCGGCCGGGTTGATGTCCGCGTGGCTTCGGTAGTAGTGTTCCTTGATGTGGTCCATCCGAATCGTCTCGGCGACGTCGGGTAGCTGTGCCAACTCCTTCAGGTAGTTCCAGAGGTTCGGGTAGTCCGCGATTCGGCGGACGTTGCATTTGAAGTGCGTCGCGTACACCGCGTCGAAGCGCACGAGCGTCGTGAACAGGCAGAGGTCGGCCTCGGTCAGGTCCGGCCCGCAGAGGTAGCGTCGGTCGGCGAGTACTTCCTCCCAGCGGTTGAGCGCCTCGAACAGGTCGGACACGGCGGCTTCGTAGGCGGTCTGGGTCTCCGCGAACCCCGCACGGTACACGCCGTTGTTGATGGGGTCGTAGATGTCCTCGATGGTCTCGTCCACTTCCTCGCGGTACGTCTCGGGGTAGAGGGTCACGTCGCGGTCCGCGATGTCGTCGAACGCGGTGTCGAACATCCGCATTATCTCCGCCGACTCGTTGTTGACGACGGTTTCACGCTCCTCGTCCCAGAGGACGGGCACCGTCACGCGCCCGGTGAACTCGCGGTCGGCCTTCACGTACACTTCGCGGAGGTACTCCGCCCCGTTCGCGCTGTCAGCCGTACAGCCGAGCCGGTCGGGAGAGAACTCCCAGCCGTCGTTCTGCCGGTGTGGGTCCACGACCGACACCGAGATATGGTCTTCGAGTCCCTTCAGCGACCGCACGAGGAGCGTCCGGTGTGCCCACGGGCAGGCGTAGGAGACGTACAGGTGATAGCGACCCGATTCCGCCGGAAACTCGCTCTCCGGGTCGTCCTCGACCCACTCGCGGAACGACGTCGTTTGTCGCTCGAACTCACCCTCCTCGTTCGTGCTCTCGTACGCGTCGGTCCGCCACTCGCCGTCCACGAGCATGTTCATGCCAACGGATTGGGTTCTCCCGGCTTTAGGACTGGGGTTTCCCCACGTTCCTTCCGGGTTCGGTCGGGATTTCGTCGAAGGGATGGGTCGGAGAGTAATCCTTCCCGACCCATTCGAAGGGTATTTTTCTGTCCAATTAGAAATCTCTCCGCATTTCTGTCCAGATATCTTTCTGTATATCTATCCAGAAATCCCCATTCTCTTCGAGTCCGGCGCACCCGACTGAGCGATTTCCGGACGCTCCACGATTTTTCACGAATTTATATTTGTAATAGGAAATATAGGGTGTATATATGCTCCGGCGTTCGTAGTTCATTCGAAGCATGACCGACCAGACTATCAACGAGGGATTGGAGAACGTCATCGTCGCGGAAACCCGACGCAGCTACATCGACGGCGACGCCGGTGAACTGGTCATCGCCGGGTATCCGCTCGCGGAACTCGCCGAGCACGCGACGTTCGAGGAGACGGTCTTCCTCCTGTGGAACGACCGCCTGCCGACCGCCGAGGAGTTGGCGTCCTTCCGCGCCGACCTCGCCGCCTACCGCGACCTCTCGGATGCGACGCTTGACTTGCTCCGGGCGGCCGCGGCGGACGACGCCGACCCGATGGACGCGCTTCGGATGGGCGTCGCGGCCGCGACGCTCGGACACGAAACGGACGGTCCCGAGGACGAAGCCCGCCTCCTCGTCGCGCAACTGCCGACCATCGTGGCGGCCTACTGGCGACTCCGAAACGGGAACGAACCGGTCGCCCCCGACGGCGACCTCTCGCACGCCGCGAACTACCTCTACATGCTCACCGGGGAGAAACCGACCGACGCCGAGACGCGCGGCCTCGAAACCTATCTCAACTCCGTCGTGGACCACGGCCTCAACGCCTCGACGTTCAGCGGACGAGCCATCGTCTCGACGGAGACGGACCTCGTGTCGGCAGTTACGGGCGCGGTCGGCGCGCTCAAGGGGCCGCTCCACGGGGGCGCGCCCGGCCCGGTTCTCGACATGCTCCTCGACATCCACAACTCGGGCGACGCGGCGGGCTACGTCGAGGACAAACTCGACGAAGGAGAGCGAATCATGGGCTTCGGTCACCGGGTCTACAACGTCCGCGACCCGCGGGCCGCCGTGCTTTCGTCGGCCGCCGAATCCTTCTACGAGTCGGGTGGCGAGCGCGCGTTCTTCGAGACGGCGAAGACGGTTGAAACGACCACGACCGACCTGCTCTCGGAACGCAGGCCCGACCTCAGTCTGGCGACGAACGTCGAATTCTACACGGCCGTCCTCCTCCACGGCATCGGGATTCCGTCGGAACTGTTCACGACGACGTTCGCCATCGCCCGCGTCGGCGGATGGACCGCACACTGTCTGGAACAGCTCGACGACAACCGCATCATCCGGCCGCGCTCCGCCTACGTCGGCGGGGAAAATCGGGAGTGGCAACCGGTCGAGGAGCGGTAATCGGAAAGCGATAATCGGGAATTGCTCTACTCTGGAACTGCTCGTTACCCCTACTCACCCGACGAATCCGTCGGCCGTCGGCAGGGCGACGAACGAGAGCCGTTCGATGGCGTACGGGTCGTAGATGGACTGGTGGCACGGGCAGTAGATATCGTTTTGCGCGTTGAACTTCGCGCTCCCCGGGTCGGCTTTGAACAGCGGCACACAGCAGAAGTGCGTACACTTGTCGAGGATGGCGATGAACCCTTCCTGCGTGCTCGCCTGTAACCACTGGTTGTTCTTCGCCTTCTCCTCTATCGCCGTGCTCCTGATTATCTGGACGGGAATCGTCCCGCTCGCTTCCACGTCCTGTGACCGCCACGTCGCGGAGGCGGGTTTCCCGAGCCCGGATTTTCCGATGTCGTTCCCCCACGTCCTGTAGTCGTCGAAGTCGTCGATGTTGACCCTATCCCCCGCGGAAACCGATTCGGACTGCCACGTGTACTGCGAGGACGTGTAGCGGAAGTAGTTGTCCTGTTCCGCGTCCGGTTGGATACCGGGATACGTCTGGACGCCACAGTACTGGAACCACTGGGAGGAGTACGTGATTCCCCCCATCTGTTGTTCGGCGATGGTGACGGTGTTGCCGTTTCGTTCGACCTGCTTCACCTCGGGCCACACGCCTCTCAGGTCGCCGTTGCTATCGAGTTCGACCGGAATTTGGGGCATCCCCCGCGGTGCGGGTCCGGCGATGTTCTCGACGCCGTAGTATTCGACGGTCCCGCCACCCGCTCCGGAGGGCGACGTCGCGGTTTTCATCATCGCCGCCGTTCGCGCTCCGATACCGGCCAACTCCGCACTGCCGACGACTCCTTTCACGAACCGTCGGCGCGAGGACTCCTCCGGATATTTGTCGGTGTCTGCGTCGGACATCGTATTTTCACCTGCGTGTCGCTCACCCCGTCAGGGTCGGTGGACGAGCGGCTCACGCGATGACGTCGCTAGGTCCCTCTCTCCCTTTGTTATTTGTTGCCAATCGAACGGCTGCCGGTGCTTACCCCCTGACGGTTCCGGGTAAGTGTTCATTTTCTGCCACCTCGTCACGTTCTCGAAACCACCTTTGTCATACACGTTCTCAGACTGTTCATGTCACGGTTCGTTCCACCTATTTCCCCCGCATCGGGTCGCCGCTCCCTTGCGATTCGTTCCTTTCACGCCCAATAGAGATATATGTGTGTTCCCGCGATTATGTACTAGGGTATGACTCTCAGTCCACCGAAGCGGATATCGACCGGTGTGCCCGGACTGGACGAGATAGTGCACGGCGGACTCATTCCGGGACGAAGCTATCTCGTTCGAGGCGATCCGGGAACGGGGAAGACGATTCTCGGCATCAATTATCTCACCGCGAGTCTCGACGCGGGCGAGACGGTGTTGTTTGTCAATTTGGAGGAATCGGAATCTGACATTCGACAGAACGCGGCGACGCTGGGTATCGACCTCGACGACGTGCACTTCCTCGATTTGAGTCCCGATTCGGACGTGTTCGTCGACGACCAGTCCTACGATATCTTCTCTCCGAGCGAAGTCGAACAGGAACCGCTCACGCAGGCGATAACAGAGCGCGTCGAAACCATACAGCCGGATCGGGTGTTCATCGACCCCCTCACGAAACTCCGACATCTGACCTCGGATGAGTACCAGTTCCGAAAGCAGGTCATCGCGTTCATGCGCTACCTGAAAGAGCAGGGCGCGACCGTTCTCGTCACGTCGGAAAACACTGCGAACTCGCCGGACGATGACCTCCAGTACATGACGGACGGTACTATCGAACTCAAACGGTCCGAACGCGGTCGCACCATCAGCGTGCCGAAGTTCCGCGGCTCGTCGATTCGAGAGGGGAGACATTCGATGCGAATCGAGGCGGGCGGTCTCGCCGTCTATCCCGAACTGACGACGAGCAAGTCCGACGGCGAGTACGTCGCCGAACCCATCCCGTCGGGCGTCCCCGAAATCGACGAACTGCTGCACGGCGGTATCGAGCGCGGCACGGTGTCCGTCATCAGCGGTCCGACCGGCGTCGGGAAGACGACGGCCGGAACGCAGTTCATGAAGGAGGCCGCGAATCGCGGCGAGCGGTCGATAATCTACATGTTCGAGGAATCGACCGAGACGTTCATGCAACGGAACAAATCCGTCGGCATCCCGGTCGAAGAGATGATGGCGGAAGGGACGCTTTCGGTCGAAGAGGTCGAACCCCTCGACCACTCGGCGATGGAGTTCGCCAGAAAGGTGCGCCACGAAGTGGAGGACAACGACATCAGCATCGTGATGATAGACGGTCTGCAGGGGTACAAGCTGTCGGTCCAAAGCGAGGACAACGAGACGCTGGTCCGAAAGCTCCACACCCTCTCGCGCTACCTGAAGAGCATGGGCGTCACCGTCATCCTCGTGGACGAAATCGGCACCGTGACCGGTGAATTCCGCGCGACCGAGGCCGGTATCAGTTATCTCGCCGACACCCTCGTCTTCCTTCGCCACCTCGAAATCTCCGGCGAGATGCGCAAGGCCATCGGCGTGCTGAAAAAACGAACCAGCGATTTCGAGCGCACCCTCCGCGAGTTCCGCATCACCGAACACGGCGTCGAAGTCGGGAAACCGCTCACCGGTCTTCGCGGCGTCCTCTCGGGCGCTCCCGAGTGGGTCGAATCCGCGCCGGACCTCGACGATGAATGACCGCTTCGTCATCCGTGCTCGTCCTGAGTAAGAACGAGCGCAACCTCTCGCTCCTCGCCGACCTCGTTTCCGAGGAGGGTTGTGAGGCGACCACCGTCACGTCCGTCGCGGAGTTCGACACCGTGCTCCGAGACGAGGCGTCGATAGCCGTCGCCGTCCTCGATACGGAGGGGTACACCGCAGACCTCTGGAAACGGTGTGACGACCTCCACGAGCGCGGGGTTCCGATGGTCGTTCTCACGCCCGAGACGTCGCCGCGCCTCCGGCGCGAAGCCATCAGCCGCGGGGTTCGATCCATCCTCGAAAAGCCGGTCGATACCGCCGACCTGCGCGCGACGATTCGCGGCATGCTCAGTGCGGAGTAAGTTTCAACCATGGTTTCATTCACGGAACTGACGGTTTTCGTCCCCGAGAGACAACGCATTTAACGCTCTCGTGGTATCCTTCGGTCGATGCGAATCGAGAACAGTTTCATTCCCGTCCGCGGGGTGGGCGAGAAGACGGAACGGAAACTGTGGCGAAACGGCGTCACACACTGGGACGAGTTCGACCCGTCGTACGTCGGGGACGCCACCGGCGACCGAATCGAGTCGTTCATCGCCACCGCGAGCGAGCACTTGGACGACGGAAACTCCGCCTTTTTCGCGTCCGCCTTCCCCAGCGGCGAGGGATGGCGGTTGTACGAGAACTTCCGCTCTTCCACCTGCTTTTTCGATATCGAGACGACCGGGCTGAGCCACCACTCCAGCGTCGTCACCACGGTCAGCCTCCACCGCGACGGCGAGACGAAGACGCTCGTCCGCGGCGACGATTTGTCCGCAGACGCCCTTCGGCGCGAACTCGGCGAGTCGGACCTGATAGTCTCGTTCAACGGCAAGCGCTTCGACCAGCCGTTCCTCGAACACGAGTTCGACCTGTCGCTCGACACGCCCCACGTCGATTTGATGTACATCTGCAAGCGCCTCGGTCTCACCGGCGGCCTCAGCGCGGTGGAGTCCGACCTCGACATCAGTCGCGGCGGCATGGACATCGGCGGCGAGGACGCGGTTCGACTCTGGCACCAGTACGAAGCGGGCGACGAGGACGCCCTCGACGTTCTCGTCCGGTACAACCAGTACGACACGCAAAATCTGGAGACGATTCTCGACTACGCCTGCGAGACGCTCCACGACGACGTGTTCGCGCGACACCTCCCCTGACCGCGACTCTACCCCGATTTCCCCCGACTCGGACGGTTTCGACCTTTGGGACCTCGTACATTCGTATTTCCGTTTTGCGTGTTTCGCGCATTCGTACTGTTTCGCGCATTCGTACTGTTTCGCGCATTCGAATTTCCAGTCCGGCGCGCGCTGGCGAGGCGGGGGCTTTCGGAGTTCTCACTTCTGTAGATGTGTTCTCAGTAACAGCAAACTCACCTCGTAGC